>NZ_JBKDTZ010000155.1:0-20753 GCF_046339755.1 Acidovorax sp.
AAACCGCTCAGCGCTTTCAACCACCCCAACACACCACCAAGATCAACCGCCTTTCGGCAACCCGCTCTTGTCAGCGCAGCCTTAGATTGTATACCGAGTTTTCAGCATCTTTTCCAAAACTTCGAAGTTTTTGCAAACTTCTTTCTTCGAACCACCCAGACTTCCCAACAGGGTCCTCCGTGCAGCGAAGCCCTCGACTATAGCACTGTTTTGGGTGTTGAGACAAGAAGCGACGCACTTTCCCGCGAAAGTTGCTCTTCTCTTCAAGGTCATGGCCTCCTCTATATAGACACCGGTGCACGGGGGGCGCCCCGCCAAGGTGCCGTGGCCCCATTGCCACTGCAAAGCACCCTGCCACATGGAAAGTGTGCGCGCCCTCGATAATCCTCCCTCTATGGCACTTATCACTCTATTGGACGCCCAACTCGCATTCGGGCATGTTGCACTGCTGGACCACGCCGGCTTCTCCCTGGAGGCAAACGAACGCGTGGGGTTGATCGGGCGCAACGGCGCCGGCAAATCGTCCATGCTCAAGATCCTGGGCGGCATGGCCAAGCCCGACGACGGGTCGCTGCAGGTGCAGCAGGGCATCCGCATCGCCTTCGTGGCACAGGAGCCTTCGCTCGACCCCGAGGCCAGCATCTTCAAGGCGGCCTCCGAAGGCCTGCAGGCCGTGATCGCAGTGCGTGACCAGTACCTTTCGGGCGCCGAAGGGCTGGATCTGGATGCGCTGCAGTCCCAGATCGAGGCCTACGACGCCTGGAACTGGGAGCAGCGCGTGGAAGAGACGCTGCAGCGCCTGCACCTGGATCCGGACGCCATTGTCGGCACCCTGTCGGGCGGCACCAAGAAGCGCGTGGCACTGGCCCAGGCGCTGGTGGCGCGGCCCGATGTGCTGCTGCTCGACGAGCCGACCAACCACCTGGACCTCGATTCCATCGAATGGCTGGAAGATCTGCTGCTGGATTTCCCGGGCAGCGTGGTCACCATCACCCATGACCGGGCCTTCCTGGACCGTGTCGCCACCCGCATTGTGGAGCTGGACCGGGGCCAGCTGCGCTCCTACCCCGGCAACTTTGCCCAGTACCAGATCCAGAAGGAAGAACAGCTGGCGCAGGAGGCGGTGATTGCCGCCAAGGCGGACAAGCTGCTGGCCCAGGAAGAGGTGTGGATACGCAAGGGCGTGGAGGCCCGGCGCACGCGCAGCCAGAGCCGCATCACGCGCCTGGAGCACCTGCGTGCGCGCCGTGAGGCGCGCCGCGACGTGGTGGGCAGCGTGAAGATGGACGTGGCCACGGGCAGCGGCAATGGCTACCAAGGCAAGATCGTGGCCGAGCTCACAGGCGTGGGCAAGTCGTTCGGCGACCGGACCATCGTGAGCAATTTCACCGGGACCATCCTGCGCGGCGACAAGGTCGGCCTGATCGGCCCCAACGGTGCAGGCAAGACCACGCTGCTCAAGATGATCCTGGGCGAGCTGGCGCCGGATACGGGCACCATCCGCCAGGGTGCGAACCTGCAGGTGGCCTATTTCGACCAGATGCGCCATGCGGTGAACCTCGATGCGACGCTGGAGGACTTCATCAGCCCGGGCAGCGAGTGGATCGAGATCGGCAACCAGCGCAAGCACGTCAAGAGCTACCTGAGCGATTTCCTGTTCTCGCCGGCACGGGCGCACTCCCCCGTGCGCTCGCTTTCGGGCGGCGAGCGCAACCGCCTGCTGCTGGCGCGCCTGTTCGCCCGGCCCGCCAATGTGCTGGTGCTCGACGAACCGACCAACGACCTGGACATCGACACGCTGGACCTGCTGGAGGAACTGCTCGAGAACTACGACGGCACGGTGTTCCTCGTGAGCCATGACCGAACCTTCCTGGACAACGTGGTGACCAGCACCATCGCCTCCGAGGGCAATGGCCTGTGGCGCGAGTACGAAGGTGGCGTGCAGGACTGGCTGCTGCAGTCGCGCCGCAGCCGCGCTGCGGCCGCAGCAGTGGCCTCGGCCAAGCCTGCGGCATCTGCCAAGGAAGCAGCGGCGGCACCCGCCCCTGCGCCGGCCGCCCCCTCCAAGACCGAGCAGACCTCGCGCAAGAAGCTGTCGTACAAGGCGCCGCGCGAACTCGACACCCTGCCCGGGCACATCGAGGCGCTCGAAAAGGAGCAGGCGGAGCTGCAGGCGGAGCTGGCCGACGGCAGCATCTATTCCACCGACGGTGCGCGTGCCGCCAAGCTCACGGCCCGGTCGGCCGAGATCGATGAGGAACTGATGGCAGCCCTGGAGCGCTGGACGGCGCTGTCGGCCTGACCCACAACGCAGAAGCCGAAAACCGCATGGTGTCTAGTGTCCCGAGTTCGAAATTCGTTGAATGAATCTCCCGACAATCGCCGCCATGCGTCGCAAGCAAATGCTCGCCATGCCACCCGGCATGGCTGTGCTTTGCGCCTAGCCTGGCAGCGATTTCGGCAGATTTCTTTCTTCAACGAACTTCCAACCCAGGACACTCACGCGCAACCGGCACGAAGGCATACCCCAAGCCAGCGCCACCGTGGAACTGGCTTTGCCAGGCCACGGGTGGCGTCCCCTTGAGGGGGATGGCGCGAAGCGCCTCAGGGGGCTTCAGATTCTATGGTGCAGGCGGTCCGTGGCGCCGCGCAGGCGCGTGACCAGCGCCGGAGCGATCTGGCTGAGCGGCAGCACCTCGTCGGCCGCACCGTGGGCAATGGCCTCGCGCGGCATGCCGAAGACGATGCAGGTGGCCTCGTCCTGCACGTAGTTGTAGCTACCCGCGTCCTTCATCTCGCGCATGGCGGCCGCGCCGTCGTTGCCCATGCCGGTGAGCATGATGCCGAAGGCATTGCGCCCAACCACGGCGGCGCAGGATTTGAACAGTACTTCCACCGAAGGCTTGTGGCGGTTGACCGGCGGGCCATCGTCGACCACGGCGACATAGTTGGCGCCGCTGCGCGCCACATGGAACTGCGTGCCGCCCGGTGCGATGTAGGCATGGCCGGGCAGAATACGCTCGCCGTTCACGGCTTCCTTCACCGTGATCTGGCACAGGCCGTTGAGCCGCGCCGCGAAGCTGGTGGTGAAGCCCGGCGGCATGTGCTGGGTGATCACGAGGCCCGGCGAATCGGCAGGCATGTGCACCAGCACCTCCTTGATGGCTTCGGTGCCGCCGGGGCGGCCGTGCCGGAGCCGGACGCATGCGGTGCGGCCGAGGCCTCGCGCGGCGCGGCGCGGCGCACCTGGGCCACCGCGGCCACCCGGATCTTGTCCACGATCTGGCTGGCCAGGTCGTTGAGCCCGCTGGCCAGGCCCACCCGGGGCTTGGCCACGAAATCGATGGCCCCGAGTTCCAGGGCCTTCATGGTCACTTCGGCGCCGCGCTCGGTCAGCGTGGAGATCATCACCACCGGCATGGGCCGCAGGCGCATCAGCCGGCCCAGGAAGTCGATGCCATCCATGCGCGGCATGTCGACGTCCCGGGTGATCACGTCCGGGTTCATCTCCCGGATCATCTCGCGCGCCACCAAGGGGTCGTTGGCCGTGCCGATGCACTCCATGTCCCGCTGCCGGTTGATGATCTCCGACAGCAGACTGCGGACCAGCGCCGAATCGTCCACCACGATCACCCGGATTTTCCTGCTCATTGTTCGCTCAGGCTTTCTTCGTCTTCGTCAATCAATCAAAACAGGTCCACAGAACCACCCGAGGTGCTCTTGGCCACGGTCGCGGCATTTCCACGCACTTCCTGTTCGACCAGGGTCTCGGGATGTGCATGGGCCAGGCGCTTGACCATGGCCTTGCCGGTGACCGGGAAGAACACCACCTTGCGGGGGTAGATGTCCAGCACGTCTTCGGACACGATGGGGATGCGCTCCGTGTGCAGGTAGTTCAGCACGAAAGTGGTGTTGCGCTCGCCCACGTTCATGGTGGTGAAATTGTGCATCACCTGTGCGCCGCCAAAGATCTTGGCCTGCATGGTTTCGCGCCGAGCGCCCAGCTTGAGCATCTCGTTGATCAGCAATTCCATCGCATACGAGCCGTAGCGGCCCGAGGCATCGGCCAGGTCGCCGTCGGGCAGCATGAAGTGGTTCATGCCGCCGATGTGGGCCCGGCTGTCCCACAGGCAGGCTGCGATGCACGAGCCCAGCACGGTCATGATGACCATGCTTTCGTCGGCCACGAAATACTCGCCAGGCAGCACCTTCACGGCGTTGTGCTGGAAATGGTGGTCCAGGTAAAAGAAGGAGGCTTCGCCGGGCTTCCTGGACCGGGCCTTGAGCTCGTTCAGGGAGGACTCGCGCGGCGCGGCACTGGATGCGTAGATGTCCGCACTCAGCGGCGCGATGCGCGGAGCCCGCCGGCGCTCCGGAGCACCCGAGGCGGCACCGGGCGAGAAGGTGTTCGGCGTCAGGCCGGATTGGTTATTGGTCATGGGAGCGGCTTGGAACATGTTCCTACGAGCGAACAGAGGGGCGGGTCACCGGCGTTCATAGACCGTCTTGCCACGCAGGGTGAAGAGATCGCGGGATTCGCTGAAATTCTCCGCATGCCCCACGAACAGCATGCCACCGGGTTTGAGCACGCGGTGGATGCGCTCCAGCACCTTGCGCTGCGTTGGTGCATCGAAATAGATCATCACGTTGCGGCAGAAGACCACGTCGAAAGGGTCCTTGAAGGGCCAGTCGTCGCGGATGAGGTTCACGCTCATGAACTCGATCGCACGGCGCAGTTCAGGCTTGGCCCGCACCATGCCGTCGTTACCGCCCTTGCCCTTGAGGAAGAACTTCTGCAGCCGCTCCGGGCCCAGGCCCTTCAAGTTGTCGAGCCGGTAGACGCCCTGGCCCGCCGTGGCCAGCACCTTGGAGTCGATGTCGCTGGCCGTGAGCTTGAAGGAGGCATTGGCCCCCAGCGCCTCGAAGGCCGTCATGACGATGGAATAAGGCTCCTCCCCGGTGGAGGCCGCGTTGCACCACACCTTCCAGGGCGTGTTGGCCGGCTTGCTGCGCAGCAAGGTGGCGAAGATCTCGAAGTGGTGCTGTTCGCGGAAGAAGGCCGTGAGGTTGGTCGTGAGGGCATTGATGAACTCCTGCCACTCGGGACCGTCGTGCTTCTCCAGCCAGCTCAGGTAGTCATGGAAGCTGTTGTAGCCCGTGTCGCGCAGCCGGCGCGAGAGCCGGCTGTAGACCATGGCGTGCTTGCCGTCGTGCAGGCTGATGCCGGCGCGCTGGTAGATCAGCGACTGCACGCGTGCGAAGTCGGCGTTGGTCCATACGAACTCCCGCCCCTGCGCCAGCGGCCCCGATGGTGCGGGCGCGCTGGCAGCGGCTGCGGCGGCGGCACGCGCGCCGGCCGAGGAAGTACTGGTGGTCTGGGGCATCATTTTGATCATCCGCTCGGAAGTCCATTTCGCTCCAAAAGGCCTGCAGGCCCCTGCCTGCAGTTTGGCTTGCGGCCACCCACCTGGTTCCAGCCGGCTTCGTCAATCGGCCGCTGTCACCAATCCCATGTCCACGCTGGACATCAGCTTCTCGATGTCCAGCAGGATCAGCATGCGCTCACCCACCGAACCCAGCCCCAGGATGCAGCTGTTGTCGATGGCGCTTTCGATATCGGGCGCGGCGCGGATGCTCTCGGGCGTGAGTTCCATCACGTCGCTGACCGAGTCCACCACGATGCCCACCACGCGGTTGCGCAGGTTCAGGATGATGACCACCGTGAAGCTGTTGTAGTCCGCCTGCGCGCAGTTGAACTTCAGGCGCATGTCCACGATGGGCACGATGGTGCCGCGCAGGTTGGTCACGCCCTTGATGAACTCGGGCGCGTTGGCAATGCGCGTGGGCGGCTCGTAGCCGCGGATTTCCTGAACCTTCAGGATGTCGATGCCGTACTCTTCCTGGTCCAGCCGGAAGGTCAGGTATTCACGCGCTCCGGTCGGCGCGCTGTCGGCGGTCTTGCCCATCACACTCATGGTGAGTTCTCCTTGTTAGCGGTGACTTTGCATTCCATGAACGCATCGCACCCGAATCAGTGGCGGGCCCGGCGCACCAGGCCGCCCGTGTCCAGAATCAGTGCCACCGTGCCATCGCCCAGGATGGTGGCGCCCGAGACATTGGGCACCTTGCGGTAGTTGGTCTCCAGGTTCTTCACCACCACCTGGTGCTGGCCCAGGAGTTCATCGACCAGCAGCGCCACGCGGCTGCCGTCGGCCTCCACCACCACCATGATGTTGCTCGACTTGTTGAGGTCGAAGCGCGGCACCTGGAAGATCTTCTCCAGCGCGATCACGGGCATGTATTCCTCACGCACCTTGACCAGCTGCGAGCCCTGGGCCACCGTGCTGACATCGCCGGAATTGACCTGGAAGGACTCCACCACCGAGGACAGCGGCAGGATGTAGACCTCATCGCCCACACCCACCGACATGCCGTCCATGATGGCCAGCGTGAGCGGCAGGCGCACCGAGACCTTCATGCCGTAGCCTTCGGCGGAGTCCACCTCCACCGAGCCGTTCAGGGCCGCGATGTTGCGCTTGACCACGTCCATGCCCACGCCACGGCCCGACACGTCGGTGACCTCTTCGGCGGTGGAGAAGCCGGGCGCGAAGATCAGTTGCCAGACTTCGGCGTCGCTCATCTGATCGGAGACGTCGAGGCCGCGCTCCTGCGCCTTGCGCAGGATCTTCTCGCGCGACAGGCGGCGGCCGTCGTCGCGCACTTCGATGACGATGGAGCCGCCCTGGTGCGATGCCGACAGGGTGATGGTGCCCAATTCGGGCTTGCCCTTGGCCAGGCGCTCTGCGGGCATCTCGATGCCATGGTCGCAGCTGTTGCGCACCAGGTGGGTCAGCGGGTCGGTGATCTTCTCGACCAGGCCCTTGTCCAGCTCGGTGGCTTCGCCCAGCGTGACCAGCTCGACCTTCTTGCCCAGCTTGTTGGCCAGGTCGCGCAGCATGCGCGGGAAGCGGCTGAACACGATGGACATGGGGATCATGCGGATCGACATCACCGATTCCTGCAGATCGCGCGTATTGCGGTCCAGGTCGGCCAGGCCGGCCAGCAGTTGCTGGTAGGCGCCGGCGTCCAGGCCGCGGCTGTTCTGCGCCAGCATGGCCTGGGTGATCACGAGCTCGCCCACCAGGTTGATCAGCTGGTCGACCTTGTTGACGGCCACGCGGATCGTCGTGGACTCCATCTGGGCCTGGGTTGCCGCCTTGGGTTCGGCCGCAGCCACGGCCTTGGAGGCCGAGGGCTTGGCCGCCGCTGCGGGCACGGCGCTCGGAGCGCCAGGGGCATCCGAGAAGAAGCCATAGGACACTTCCGCACCACCCGATGGAGGCTCGCTCTCGTGCACCGCATGGTCGGGATCGATATCGGGCGCTGCGGGCGCTGCCGCTCCTGCAGGCGCTTCGTCACCGTCGCTGAAGCGCACCTGCTCCTTGGACACGTGGAACGCGAACAGGTCGAGCAGGTCGTCCGTGGACGAGGTGGTTTCCACCGCGAACAGGCGCACACCCGCCTGGGGGCTGGGCAGGTCGCTGATCGAGCCCAGGCCGGGAATGTCGCGGAACAGCTCCTTGATGGTGTCGGCCTGCTCGGCCCGCTCCAGCGGGCCGATGTGGATCTGCAGCTTGCGCAGCTGCCCAGGAACATGGGCCTTGAGGGCCGGCGCGGGGGCGGCAGCCACCGGTGCCGGCGCCGGCGCGGGGGCCGCAGCGGGGCCGTCTTCCGGCACCACGCCCGCGGCCAGCTCACTGATGCGCTTGACCAGCGAGGTGGTGGACACGGCCTCGCCCTGCCCGCCCGCCTGGTGGCGCGCCAGCAGGCTGCGCGATGCGTCGGCCGACTCCAGCAGCACATCGACCATTTGCGGGATGGGCTGCAGCTCGTGGCGGCGCAGCCGGTCCAGCAGGGATTCCATCTGGTGCGTCAGCTCGGCCACGTCGGAAAAGCCGAACGTGGCGGCCCCGCCCTTGATCGAATGCGCGCAGCGGAAGATGCCATTGAGCTCTTCGTCGTTCGCCGCGCTCAGGTCCAGGTCGAGCAGCATCTGCTCCATCTGGTCGAGGTTTTCGCCAGCCTCTTCAAAAAAGATCTGGTAGAACTGGCTCAGGTCAAAGTCAGCACCGCCGGCCCCTGATCCCTCTTGATAGCTTTCAGCCATAGTCGGCTCCTTTATACGTGGTGGCGCCCGTGCACCCGTTTCAACGGATCACCTTCTGGATGACTTCGATCAAGCGGTTGGGATCGAACGGCTTGACCAGCCAACCGGTGGCACCGGCCGAGCGTCCCGCCTGCTTCATCTGGTCACTCGATTCGGTGGTCAGGATCAGGATGGGGATGGTCTTGAACTTGGGGTGCTCGCGCAGCTTGCGGGTGAGGCCTATGCCATCGAGCCGGGGCATGTTCTGGTCGGCCAGCACCAGGTGGATGTCATGGCTTTCGGCCTTTTCCAGGGCATCTTGCCCGTCCACCGCCTCCACCACGTGGTATCCGGCACCGGTCAAGGTGAAGGACACCATTTTCCGCATGGACGGTGAATCATCTACGGCAAGTATCGATTGCATTTAGGACTCCAACTGACTTGAATATATAGGTGAACCAGCGATGCCAACTTCAGAATAGATCAATAGAACCGGCATCCATCTCGCTTTGCGTGACGGGATTGGGCCGGTCCGGCGCCATTTCGGCAAATGGCGCCGCCTCCTCGCCTTCCTCGTGCCCCATGGCCTCGGAGGCCAGCCGGAACGCACAGCCCTGCAGCACCTTGGTGGTGTGCCATATCAGCTGCGAGGCCATGTCCTGGAACTGCAGTTCCGTGACAGCACTGCGCAACGCAGCACGGGCGGCCTCGAGCTCGGGCGACTCCCCCACGAAGGCATCGTTCAGTACGGCATTGGCCTCGCCAAAGCGCTCCAGCAGGTTGTCCGTGGCATGGTTCAACAAGCCTTCCAGGCGGTGCAGGTCGTGCATGACGACCAGCAGCGAGTCCTGCAGTTCTGCTGCCACCATGACCGGAACCTGAACTGCCGGCCCAGTTGATGTTGATAGCGTAGATTGCATTGTTTCTCCATAGCAACAAGCAGACCAGGGTCCGGGCCACTATTACAGACGGGCCACGCTGGCAGACCCGCCAACCCTTGCAAAAACCCCGACATTGCGTTCTATTGGACGATAGCCTTCTTACCCACCCTACCGGGACAAACACCCGTTGTTTGTTCCAATTTGTATCCTATGATAGCGCTCATATGGTCATGACAGTAGCAGGCCAGCCCTTACGCCTCCTGCACCTGGAGGATTCGCTGGCAGACCATGTTCTGGCCAAGCTCACTTTGCAGCGCGCCAAGCTGCATTGCACCCTCCAGCAGGTCGACACCCTGCAGGAGTTCTGCACTCGCACCAGCAACGAGCCCTTCGATTTGATCCTTGCCGACTACAGACTGCAAGGATTCACTGCGCTCGATGCATGGGAGCATGTGGCTAAATTAGCAACACCTGTACCATTTGTGTTGCTGTCCGGGGCCATTGGTGAGGCTGCCGCCGTGGACGCCATGCGCCTGGGCTTCTCCGACTACCTGCTCAAGGACGACATTTCCCGCCTGCCGCATGTGGTCACGCGGGCCATCGAAGTGCACCAGGCACGCCAGGACCGCGAGCGCGCCGTGGCCGAGCTGGCCGCCTCCCAGCAGCGCCTGGCGGAACTCACCGAGCACCTGCAGACCTCGATCGAGCAGGAACGCGCGTCCATTGCCCGGGAGATCCACGACGACATCGGCGGCGCCCTCACGGCCGTGCGCATCGACATCGCCTGGATCGGGCGGCATGCGCAGGAGGCGGCCATGCAGGAGCATGTGGCCAGTGCCTCGGACATGCTGCAGCATGCCATCGGGGCCAGCCAGCGCATCATGATGAACCTGCGCCCACCCATACTTGAACAAGGGTTGGTGGCTGCCGTACAGTGGCTTGCGACCGGTTTCGAGCGCCGCAACGGCATACGCACCCAGGTGGCGACCAGCAGCGAAGTGATCGACGTGCCGGCCGACGTTCGCCTGGTGGCCTACCGCACCACCCAGGAGGCACTGACCAACGTGGCCAAGTACGCCCAGGCGGACAAGGTGAACATCGAACTGTCCGACCACGAAGGCGTGCTCACCGTGGAAATCGCCGATGATGGCAAGGGTTTCGAGATGGCAGGGCTGGCCGACAAACCCAAGGCCTTCGGCCTCAAGGGCCTGCACGAGCGGGCGCGCACGGTCGGTGGCTGGCTCGACGTGGGCAGCCAGCCCGGCAAGGGCACCTGCCTGACCCTTTCGGTCCCATTGGCTGCAGCGTCGCAGCCCAGCATTACAGGAGATGTCTGGTGATCAATGTCGTTCTGTGTGATGACCATGCCGTGCTCAGGCGCGGCATCCGCGACACGCTCAACGAAGCCACCGACATCAAGGTGACCGGCGAGGCCGGCGGCTATGCCGAACTACGCGAGGTGCTGCGCAGCGCCCCCTGCGACGTGCTGCTGCTCGACCTGAACATGCCCGGGCGTGGTGGGCTGGAGGTGCTGGCCACCCTGCGTGAAACCCATTCCACCATCAAGGTGCTGGTGGTCTCGATGTACCCCGAGGACCAGTACGCACTGCGCTGCCTCAAGGCGGGTGCGCAGGGCTATGCGAACAAGGCCTCCGACCCGGTGGAGCTGATCAACGCGGTGCGCGTGGTGATGCAGGGCCGCAAGTACCTGACGGCCGAAGTGGCGCAGATGCTGGCCGAAAGCCTGGCCCAGCCGGTGCTGGAGAGCCCGCATGCCACGCTGTCCGAGCGCGAGCTGCAGACGCTGATCAAGATCGCCTCGGGCCGGCGCCTGGCCGACATTGCCGAAGAGCTGATGCTCAGCCCCAAGACCGTGAGCGTGTACCGCTCGCGCGTGCTCGAAAAACTCAAGCTCTCCAACAACGCCGAACTCACCGTCTACGCCATCCGCAACGAGTTGGTGTAAAGCCCCCTGAGTCGCTTCGCGCCATCCCCCGAGGGGGACGCCACCCGTGGCCTGGCAAAGCCAGTTCCACGGTGGCACCGGCTTCGGGCATGCCCGCGTTGCCGCGGCGCCCCTTTGCAGCGGCCATTACCTCTGGCTGGAGAAGAGGTCGATGGACTGCTGCATCAAGGTGAGGATGGGCTGCTCCAGCATGGGCAGGGTGGCGGCGATGCCCAGCAGGCCCACGGTGAGCGTGACCGGAAAGCCGACCGCATAGATGTTCATCTGCGGCGCCACGCGCGAGATGATGCCCATGGCCAGGTTGACGAACAGCAGCAGCGCGATCATCGGCAGGGCGATCCACAGGGCGCTGGAGAACAGCGAGGTGCCCAGCTCATACAGCCGCATCTGGCCGATGGCCTGCAGGAAGTTGCCGTTCACGGGAAAGCGGTCGAAGCTCTTGACCACGGCCATGATGACCAGCAGGTGGCCGTTGATGACGATGAACAGCAGCGTGGCCATGTGGCCGAAGAAGCGCGCCACGGCGCTCACCTGGCCATAGCTGGCCGGGTCGAAGAAGGAGGCGAAGATCAGGCCCATCTGCAGGCCGATCATTTCACCGGCCAGCTCCACCGAGGCGAACACCAGGCGCACCGCAAATCCGATGGCCAGGCCCACCGCCACCTGCTGGGCCACGGCGCCCAGCGCTTCGCGCCCATTGATGTCGATCACCGGCGGGGTCGGCAGCACGGCCTGGGCGCACACGGCCACGAAGAAGGCCAGTCCGATCTTCACGCGCATGGGAATGGCGCGCATGGAAAACACCGGCGCCACCGAGAACATCGCCAGCACCCGGAGGAAGGGCCACAGGATGGGCGAGATCCAGGCGACGATCTGCGCCTCGGTGAAGGTGATCACGCAAGTACCGGCCGGGCGCTACCCGACCACCGAAGGAATCGCCTCGATGGTGCGGCGGATGAAATCGACCAGCGTGGTGATCATCCAGGGCCCGGCAATGGCGAACACCACCATCGCGGCAATCAGCTTGGGCACGAAGGCCAGCGTGGCTTCGTGGATCTGCGTCACGGCCTGGAAGATGCTCACCACCAGGCCCACGGCCATCACCACCCCGAGCACGGGCATGGCGATCATCAGCAGCAGCGTCAGGGCATCGCGCCCCATGGTCAATACCATTTGTGAAGTCATGGCAATCCTCCCTACGTCACGAAGCTTGCGGCGAGTGAACCGATCAGCAGGTTCCAGCCATCGGCGAGCACGAACAGCATGAGCTTGAACGGCAGCGCGACCAGCACGGGAGAGAGCATCATCATGCCCAGGGACATGAGGATGCTGGAGACCACCATATCGATCACCAGGAAGGGGATGAAGATCATGAACCCGATCTGGAACGCGGACTTGAGCTCGCTGGTCACGAAGGCCGGCACCAGCACCCGGAACGGCGCACTCTCGGCCGTCACCTCGGGCGCCAGCCGCGCCAGGCGCGCGAACAGCGCGAAGTCCGACTGCCGGGTCTGCTTGAGCATGAACTCGCGCATGGGCGCCTCGGCCCGGTCCACCGCCTGCTCGAAGGTGATGGCGTTGGTGGTGTAAGGCACGTAGGCTTCCTTGTGCACGCGGTCAAAGGTCGGCCCCATGACGAAGAAGGTCAGGAACAGCGACAGCCCGATGATCACCTGGTTGGGCGGGGCCGACTGGGTTCCGATGGCCTGGCGCAGCAGCGACAGCACGATGACGATGCGCGTGAACCCCGTCATCAGCAGCAGGATGGCGGGCAGGAACGACAGCGCCGTGAAGAACAGCAGCGTCTGGATCGGCACCGAGTAGCTCGACCCGCCGCTTCCGGAGCCTATCAGCACGGGCAGCGTTCCCGGCGCCGAAGGCGGCGTGGCGCCCGTCTGTGCCAACGCCGGCACCTGCCAGGCGAGCAGCGCGAACGCGGCCAGCGCAGCGAACCAAGCGGTGCGTGGCGGCAATGCGGGGCGCGGCGAATCAGACATGCGGCTCCTTGCGTGCCCCGGCGGCCGCCATTTCGCGCGCAAAGGCGGAGGCATCCGGCACCACCACCGCCGGCAAGGCGGCCGGGGTACCGACGGCCGATGGAACGGCCAGCACATGCAGGCAACTGACATTCTGTGCCGTGACACCGAGCACCAGCCAGGTGCGCGCACCCTCGGGGCCCACCTCCACGGTGACCACCCGCTGCTGCGGCCCCACGGCCACTGCCGACAGCACGCGCGATGCCGCCCCGGCCGGCATGCCGGTCGCCGCATGGTGCTGCTGCAGGCGCTTGATGAGCCAGGGCAGGCAGGCCATGGCCCCCACGAACAGAATGACGATGACCAGGGTCTGGGTCATCCCCATGGCATTGCCCCCATCACCCACGGCTCACGCGCCGCAGACGCTCCGAAGGCGTCACCACGTCCGTCAGGCGGATACCGAACTTGTCGTTCACCACCACCACCTCGCCCTGGGCGATCAGGTAGCCGTTGACGAGCACGTCCATGGGCTCGCCGGCCAGCGCATCGAGTTCGACGACCGAGCCCTGCGCCAATTGCAGGATGTACTTGATCGGCACCTTGGTGCGGCCCAGCTCCACGGACAGCTGGACGGGAATGTCCAGCACCATGTTGATGTCGTTGACGGTGCCATCGCTGTTGCTCGACGATGACGGGCGCACCGGATCGCCGGTCAGGGGGCCGCCCTGCTCCGCATCGCCGGGCTTGTCGTCCGAGGCTTTCTGCTCTTCGAGCGCCTCGGCCCAGCCCGCAAACGGGTCTTCGGCCGCGCCGTCCTTGTTGTTGTCGTCTTCAGTTGACATCTTTTTCTCCCAGCCAGCTCATGTCCGAAGTGCGCAGGCACTCTTCGATGCGGATGGCATATTTCGAATTGTGGGTGCCATACTGGCACTCGAAGATGGGAACACCGCCGATCGACGCGCGGATGCGCGGCTCCCGGTCGAGCTCGATGAAATCACCGGGCTTCATCGCCAGCAGTTGCTCCACCGTGGCATCGGCCTTGGCCAGCTCGGCCACCAGCACCACTTCGGCGGCCTGGATCTCGCGCGTGAGCACCCGCACCCAGCGCCGGTCCACCTCGATGGAGTCGCCCTGCGTCGAGGAGTAGAGCACATCGCGGATAGGCTCCAGCGTGGCGTAGGGCATGCAGATGTGGATGGCGCCCGAAAGGTCGCCGATTTCCAGCTGGAACGCGGTGGACACCACGATTTCGCTGGGCGTGGCGATGTTGGCAAACTGCGGCTGCATTTCCGAGCGCTGGTAGTCGAGCTCCAGCGGGTAGATGCCCTGCCAGGCCTTCTTGTATTCGGCGCAGATCACATCGACCAGCCGGTTGATCACGCGCTGCTCGGTGGGCGAGAAATCGCGCCCTTCGATGCGCGTCTGGAACTTGCCCACCCCGCCGTACAGCGTGTCGATGATGCCGAACACCAGGGACGGTTCGCAGACGATCAGTCCGCTGCCGCGCAGCGGGCGGATGGCCACGATGTTGAAGTTGGTCGGCACGGCCAGCTCGCGCAGGAAGGCGCTGTAGCGCTGCACCGACACGGTGCCCACCGAGATCTCGGGGCTGCGGCGGATGAAGTTGAACAGGCCGATGCGGAAATTGCGCGCAAACCGCTCGTTGACGATTTCCATCGTCGGCATGCGGCCGCGGACGATGCGCTCCTGGCTCGAGATGTCGTAGTTGCGTACGGACCCCGACTCGGCCACTTCCTCGACGGACTTCTGGCTCTCGCCCGTGACGCCTTCGAGAAGGGCATCAACCTCTTCCTGCGATAGGAATGAATCACTCATGGCAGGATTGTCCTTGCGTCACTGGATGATGAAGCTGGAGAAAAGAATGCCTTGCACCGGATTTCTCGGCGGCTTGCGCACCGGGCGGTCCTCTTCATCCTCTTCCTCCGAGGCAGCACGCTTGGGACGGTCGCGCGGCACGGTGAAGCCGAGCGGGCGCGACACTTCGCGCAGGATGTCCTTGGCCAGCTTTTCCTTGCCCTCGCGGACCAGCAGCTCCCCGGAAGTGCGCTGCGAGACCAGCAGCAGCACGCTGCTGCGGATGGAAGGCAGGTAGAGTTTGATCTGCTCGGCCGTCTTGGCATCGGCGACCTCGACGGTGATGCCGATCTGCGCGAACCGGTCGCCGCCCGGGTCGGCCAGATTGACCACCATGTTCTCAAGCGGCAGGAACGTAGGGGGTACCTTGGCGGCCGGGTGGGCCGGCTCCGCTGCGGCGCTCTCCTCTTCGCCCTCGGCAGGCTTTTTCTTGCCCATGAAGAAGAAAGCGCCCGCACCTGCGATGGCCAGCACGAGCACCAGCGCGACCACGATGATCAGCATCTTCTTGCTTTTGGGCTTCTCCTTGGCCGGAGCGGCAGCGTTGGCAGACACGTGGCAGGGTCCTTAGGTGGGATTCGGTGGTGGCATCGCGCCAAAGACGGCGTCTTGCCAGCAGACGCTTCACATTGTGGCGCAGCTGCCATCCCAATAATAGCCAGAATACACCCACGAACAGGGTGCTGACGTCGGCAATCTCGGCGCCAGGCAGCAACCCCGTTACACGAAGACGTCCACGGCGCCGTTGCGCGCGCTGCTTGCCGCCAGCCGCTGGCTGACATCCGTGGGGCCCGCCACCAGCACCTGGGCCTGCTGCCCATCACCCGAACGGTCGCGCTGCTGCCCGCCATCGCCCGCCATGGCGTTCTGGCCTGCCGAGGTGCCCACCGTCATGCCCGACAGGACCAGGCCCTCGCCGCGCAGCAGCTCACTGAGCTGCGCCATGCTCTGGTCCAGCATCTCGCGCGTGTGCTCCTGGTCGCTGCGGAAGGTGACATGGGCCTCGTTGCCGGACAGGGCCACGCTCACGGCCAGGGGCTGGCCGTCGCGGTTCAGGGTCAGCTCGGCGTTCTGGGTCTTCTGGTTGGCCCAGTAGGTGACCTGCTCGGCCAGCAGCTCTTCGGCACCGGTCTGTGCCAGTTCATCGAAGCCCGGGGTGTTCGACGTACCGTCCACCGAGAAGCTGGGATCGGCACCACCCTCGCCCAGGCCGCCCGATCCGCCATGCCGGGGCGACTCGCCGCCGCCCGCATCCGCGCTGCGCGCACCGGGAGCTGCCACGGCCGCCGATGGATCCGTATTGGCCAGCAGGGCTGCGTCCATCCCGGTGGTGGTGCCGCCTTCGCCCGCCGCACGGTGCAGGCCCGGGCCGGGCTCGCGCACGGTGGTGGCCACAGCGCTGGCCAAGGTCGACAGATCGGCCGTGGAGGCGGCCACCTGCTTGGCATCGCTGCCCACGGCGCGCGCCGACACGGCGCCCACGCCTCCCGCCGCGCCCAGGCCCGCATCGCTGGCACCGCGCTGCAGGGCTGCGCTGTGCATGCGCGAGAACTGGCGCCCGAAACCCAGTGTGGCCGTGGCCGGCTGCGACGCATCCTGGAGACCGCCATCCAGCGCCGCGGTCTGCGACACCAAGCCATCGGCCGCCGGCAGGCCCTGGCCGGCCATAAGCGGCCCGGCAAGGGCCTGGGCAGCGCCGGCCGAATCGGCCAGCAGGCCTGCGCCCCGCGCCACGCCGGTCTGGCCCAGCAGGCTGACGGTGCTCATGCCCTCTGCGCCCGCTGTGTTGTCGCCGCCCTGTGCCGCCAGGCCCCTCCATTGCTGGGCCGCGCTGTCGCCCGCGACCAGCGCCTGCCAGCCGACCAGGGCCGAGGGATCGACGGCGGTGCTGGAGGCATCGGCAGCACCGGGAGCCGCTGCCAGCGGATCGCCCCCTTCGGCGAACTCCGGGTCCTGCGCGGCCAGCAGTGCCAGAAAGCTGTCTGGCTGCGCTGCCGCCCCGGCGCCATCGTCCGTGATGCCCTTTTGCTGCGCATGGGCGCGCGTGCGGGCGGTCTGCTGGGAAGACTGCGTTCCCTGGTTGCTGGATATACGTGCCTGTTCCATGGTCAATTCTCCTGCCCTATCGGTCCTGAACCCTGCGGCTGTACTGCATCGCCGCGCGTTCATCGGTTTGTTTCTGCTCCATGCGGGCCTGGGCCTGCTCCAGCTCGCGCCGCCGCTGATCGACCACCTTGCGCAGGCTGGCCAGGCGGCGCTCGGCCTCCACCAGTCCGCGGCGTGCGTTCTCGACCCGCGCCGCCTGGTCGCCCACCACGCCGGTCTGCAGGCCCGCCGCATGCCCCAGCCGGTCCATGAACTGGTAGTGGTGGTACATCACCTCGGGCTGCACGCGCGTGTCGGCCTGCAGGCCCCAGCGCTGCTCCGTCTCGCGCGCATAGTCCTGCAGCTGGTTGAGCTGGGCCTGGGCCGCCTGCTGCACGGCCAGGGCCTCCTGCAGCACGTGGCGTGCCTCGTCGCGCTTGCGCGAGGCGATCTCCACGGCGACGGTGAGGGCACTGAGGACGGACATGGAGCAGCCTTGGAATGTTGCTTACTGGTCGAGCACGGACGCCATGGCGTTCACGCTCTGGTCCATGGTGGACGCCTCGAACATGTCCTGCTGCAGGAAGGCCGCCATCTGCGGCTGCAGGTGGATGGCTTCGTCCAGCGCCGGGTCGGAGCCGCTCATGTAGGCCCCCACCTGCACCAGGTCGCGGCTCTTCTGGTAGCGCGAGTACACGGCGCGAAAGCGCCGCGCCACGTCGAAATGGCCGCGCGAGACCACGTTGTGCATCACGCGCGATGCCGACTGCTCGATGTCGATGGCCGGGAAGTGTCCCGACTCGGCCAGCGAGCGCGACAGCACGATGTGCCCGTCCAGGATGGCGCGCGCGGCGTCGGCGATCGGGTCCTGCTGGTCATCGCCCTCCGACAGCACCGTGTAGAACGCCGTGATGGAGCCCACGCCGTGCAGGCCGTTGCCGCTGCGCTCCACCAGCGCCGGCAGCTTGGCAAAGCACGATGGCGGGTAGCCCTTGGTGGCCGGCGGCTCGCCGATGGCCAGCGCGATCTCGCGCTGTGCCATGGCGTAGCGGGTCAGCGAATCCATGAGCAGCAGCACGTGCTTGCCCTTGTCGCGGAAATGCTCGGCCACCGCGGTGGCATACGCGGCACCCTGCATGCGCAGCAGCGGGGGCGCATCGGCCGGCGCCGCCACCACCACCGAGCGGGCCCGGCCGTCCGCACCCAGGATGTCTTCCACGAATTCCTTGACCTCGCGGCCCCGCTCGCCGATGAGGCCGACCACGATCACGTCGGCACGGGTGTAGCGCGCCATCATGCCCAGCAGCACGCTCTTGCCCACGCCCGAGCCGGCGAACAGGCCCAGCCGCTGGCCGCGCCCCACGGTCAGCAGCGCATTGATGGCGCGCACGCCGGTGTCCAGCGGCAGGCGCACCGGATCCCGGTCCATGGCATTGATCTGGCGCCGGTCCATGGGCTCGGAGACCACGTCCTGCACCGGGCCGCCATGGTCCAGCGGCAGGCCCTGCGGATCGACCACCCGCCCGAGCAGGCCGTCCCCCATGGGCAGGCGCAGCACGCCGGCCTTCTGGGACGGCCGGGAGGCTTCGCCCAGGCGCGGGCTGGCCACGTAGGGGGCGGCAGGCACCACGCTGGCGCCGCTGGACAGGCCGTGGATGTCGCCCGCCGGCATCAGAAAGGCCCGGTCGGCCGAGAATCCGACCACTTCGGCCAGCACCGGCGTGTGGCCTGGCATCTGCACCATGCACTGCGAACCCACGGGCACGCGGATGCCGGAGGCCTGCAGCACCAGGCCGGTCAGCTTGGTCAGGGTGCCGCGCGTCTCCAGCGGCGCGCGGTTGCGCACACGCTCACGCGCATCGTCCATGAACTGCGTCCAGGCGTTGGAGGCGGGGGCATCAACGCTCATCGCCGCTCTCCTGCCAGGGCGACTCCAGCCCCAGCGAGGCGATGGCACGTTCCCAGCGCTTGTCCACGCTGCCATCGACCACCGTGCCGCCCGATTCGACCAGGCAGCCCCCCGCCGGCACGGCCGCATCGGCCACCCACTGGATGGCCGCTCCCAGTTCTTCGCGCAGCGGCTGCTCCACGGCGCCCATGTCCGCCGGATTGAGGCGCACCATGGCAGGACGCCCTTCGGCCACGAGCATGCCCACCGCTTCGCGGACCACGGGCTCCAGCACATCGGGGCTGACCGACAGCTCCCGGCGCACGACTTCTCGGGCAATGTCGCAGGCCAGCGCCAGCACGTCCTGGGCCATGCGCTGCTGCATGGCGGCCAGCGACTCCTCCAGGGACTTCACGACCCCGGCGATGCTCTGGGACATCTCCTGCGCCTGGCCCGCCACATAGTCGTCCATGCGCTGCTGCCATTCGAGCGCCGTGTCGGACTGGCCTTGCGCCAGGCCTTGGGCAAAGGCCGCGTCGCAGGCCTGCTGCACCAGGGCCAGTTGTGCGGCTTCCACCTCCGCGGGGTCGGGTGGCGGCGGCTCCGGCTCGGGCAGGACTTCCGGTTCGGGCTCGTCGGGCTCGGAGCCGTCCACGGCGCCGAACTTCCACTGCGTGACCACCCCCACCTCTTCGCTGGGGATGAAGCGCGAGTACGAGCGCTGGCTAGACGAAGGCATCGTCACCACCAGCCGAGATCACGATCTGCCCTTCATCGGAAAGGCGCCGCACCGTCTTGAGGATTTCCTTCTGCTGCGCTTCGACTTCGGACAGCCGCATGGGACCGCGCGACTCGAGGTCGTCGCGCAGCGCCTCGGCGGCACGCGAGGACATGTTGGACAGGAATTTCTCGCGCAACTCGGGCACGGCGCCCTTGAGTGCGACGATGAGCGTCTCGGACGCCACTTCCTTGAGCACGGTCTGGATGGCCTTGTCGTCGAGCTTGAGCACGTCTTCGAAGACGAACATCTTGTCCATGATCTTCTGCGCCAGATCGGGATCGTAGCCGCGGATGGACTCGATCACCACGCTGTCCATGTTGGAGCCCAGCAGGTTGATGATCTCGGCCGCCGCCTTGACGCCGCCCAGCGAGCTCTTGCGAATCTTGTCGCCGCCGGCCAACACCTTGAACAGCACCTCGTTGAGATCCTTGAGCGCCGTCGGCTGTATGCCTTCGAGCGTGGCCACGCGCAGCAGGATCTCGCTGCGCTGGCGGTCGGTCAGGTGCATCAGGATGCCCGAGGCCTGCTCGCTGTCCAGGTGCACCAGGCTGGCCGCGACGATCTGCGGGTGCTCGTTGCGCAACAGTTCGGCCACCGAAAGCGGGTCCATCCACTTGAGGCTTTCGATGCCCGAGACGTCGCCGCCCTGCAGGATGCGGTCGATCAGCAGCGAGGCCTTGTCGTCCCCCAGGGCGCGCTTGAGCACGGCGCGCACGTAGTTGCCGGTGTCCGACACCAGCAGGCTCTGCGCGGCCGCGGCGTCGGCAAAGCGGTTGATCACGCTGTCCACCTTCTCGCGCGACACCGATTTCATGCGCGCGATGGTCTCGCCCAGCTTCTGCACCTCCTTGGGCGAGAGGTGCTTGAACACCTCGGCGGCTTCCTCCTCGCCGAGGGACATCAGCATGATGGCTGCGTCGTGTAGGCCTTGGTCATCCATGGGGTTTCAAGCGTGAGCGGATACGATGGGATCAGGCATTTTCGCCATTCACCCAGGATTTGAGAATGTTGGCGACGGCCACAGGGTTTTCCTTGGCCAGCACGCGCGCCTCTTCCAGGCGCAACTGCTCTGGCGTGGCCACCACATTCTCGTCCTTCTTGCCCGGGCCTGGCAAAGCCGGGCGGTCGGGTTGCTCGGCCTCGATGGCATCGAGC
>NZ_JBKDTZ010000156.1:0-7030 GCF_046339755.1 Acidovorax sp.
AAACCGCTCAGCGCTTTCAACCACCCCAACACACCACCAAGATCAACCGCCTTTCGGCAACCCGCTCTTGTCAGCGCAGCCTTAGATTGTATACCGAGTTTTCAGCATCTTTTCCAAAACTTCGAAGTTTTTGCAAACTTCCTTCTTCATCTGCCCAGACTTCCAAAAGAAGGACCTCCGTGCAGCGAAGCCCTCTACTATAGCACCACTTTGATGGCCAAGCAGGGAAAACAGAAGAATTTGCACAGTCATCGGCATGGCCTGCCGCCAAGCCCGCAACCCGGCAAGAAAAAAGGAGGGCTTGCGCCCTCCTTCCACTTGCTGCGCCGGGCCCTGGGGCCAATCAGACGCGCCACTTCTCCAGCAGCTTGGCAGGGCTCAGGCTGTCATAGCCTTCGAAGGGCTGGTGGATCCAGGGGTTGGTGGGCAGGAACTCCACCGAGTAGTCCGGCGTGAACGTGGACATGCCCTTGGTCCAGATGACGGCACTGCGCAGTTCGGTGATCGGTGCGTAGTTGGTCTTGAGCATGTCGATCACGGCATGCAGGGTGTGGCCGGAATCGGCCAGGTCGTCCACCAGCAGCACCCGGCCGGCGATCTCGCCCTTGGGGGTGGTGATGAAGCGGGCGATGTCCAGGTGGCCCTGCACCGTGCCGGCTTCGGCGCGGTAGGAACTGGTAGACATGATGGCCAGCGGTTTGTCGAAGATGCGGCTCAGGATGTCGCCGGGGCGCAGGCCGCCACGGGCCAGGCACAGGATGGTGTCGAACTCCCACTCCGACTGGTGCACCTTGAGCGCCAGCTTTTCAATCAGGCTGTGGTACTCGTCGTAACTGACATAAAGGTGTTTGCCGTCTTCGGTCAACATGGGCAGGGCTCCTGGGGGTAATGGCTTGTAAACGAAGGATCACACGGCGCAGGCGCCAGGGCAAGCCCTATCGTCATATAGAGGAAATACAAAAAGCAGGCACTGCTCCGCACGGCGGACAGGCCATGCGGCCCGGGCCGCTCGTCATCGTCCGGGCCACGGCATGCAGGTCAGCTGGCCGCGTAGGGGTGCTGCATCATGATGGTGTGGTCACGGTCCGGGCTGGTCGAGATCACGTGGATGGGCACGCCGGTCACTTCGGCAATGCGCTCCAGGTAGCGGCGGGCCGCCTCGGGCAGCTTGGCGTAGTCGGTCACGCCCACGGTGGTGTCGCTCCAGCCGGGCAGGGTCTCGTAGATGGGCTTGCAGCGCGCGATGTCTTCCGCGCCCATGGGCAGCAGGTCGATCTTCTCGCCATCGAGCTCGTAGCCGGTGCACAGCAGCAGCTCGGACAGGCCGTCGAGCACATCTAGCTTGGTGATGCACAGGCCCGACAGGCCATTGACCTGGGCGCTGCGCTTGAGCAGCGCGGCGTCGAACCAGCCGCAGCGGCGGCTGCGCCCCGTGGTCACGCCCTTCTCGGCGCCCACGGTGCTCATGTGGTAACCAGGGGTGCCGGGCACTTCCCAGTCCAGCTCGGTCGGGAAGGGGCCACCGCCCACGCGGGTGCAGTAGGCCTTGGTGATGCCCAGGATGTAGTGCAGCATGCCGGGGCCCACGCCCGAACCCGCTGCGGCATTGCCGGCCACGCAGTTGCTGGAAGTGACGTAGGGGTAGGTGCCGTGGTCCACGTCGAGCAGCGTGCCCTGGGCGCCTTCGAACAGCAGGTTGGCGCCGGCCTGGTGGGCGTCGTTCAGCTCGCGCGAGACGTCGGCCATCATGGGCTTGAGCAGCTCGGCATGGCGCATGGCTTCGGCGTACACCACGTCGAACTGCACCTTGCCGTCCTGGATGTAGGGCTTCAGGGCATCGCCGAAGACGAACTTCGCCGAACCCAGGTAAGTGGTGAGCACGTGGTTGTGCAAGTCCAGCAGTTCGCGCAGCTTGGTGGCAAAGCGCTCGGGGTACTTGAGGTCCTGCACGCGCAGGGCGCGGCGGGCGATCTTGTCTTCGTAGGCGGGGCCGATGCCGCGGCCGGTGGTGCCGATCTTCTCGGTACCGCCCTGCTCGCGCGCGGCTTCGCGCGCCACGTCGATGGCTGCGTGGAACGGCAGGATCAGCGGGCAGGCCTCGCTGATGCGCAGGCGCGAGCGCACTTCCACGCCAGCCTTCTCCAGGCCTTCGATCTCCTCGAAGAGCTTGGCGGCCGACAGCACCACGCCGTTGCCGATGTAGCACTTGACGCCCGGGCGCATGATGCCGCTGGGGATCAGGTGCAGCGCGGTCTTCACGCCGTTGATCACGAGGGTGTGGCCGGCGTTGTGGCCGCCCTGGAAACGGACCACGCCCTGCGCGCTCTCCGTCAGCCAGTCCACCAGCTTGCCCTTGCCTTCGTCACCCCACTGGGTTCCGACCACCACGACGTTGCGACCTTTGCTTGCTTTCATCTCAGACCCAATTCTCAATTGCAATTAACTCGATCAAACAGCCTGCACGACCCACTGGCCCGCAACCTGCACCAGCTCTCGGTCACAGTGGAACTCATCGACTTCGCTCCCGTGCCCAGGCAGAACACACACCACCGTCTCGCCCTGGCGGCGCAGCTCGGCAATGGCGGCATTCACGTCACTCGCTTCGCCCCAGGGCGCGCGGATGGCGGCCTTCAGGGCGCGCGGCGACACCACGCTCACCAACTGCTTGATGTCCAGGCTGAAACCGGCCGCCGGCCGGTTGCGGCCGAACACGGCGCCCACTTCGTCGTAGCGGCCGCCGCGCACCAGCGCATCGCTGGCGCCCTTGCCGTAGATGGCAAAGCGGGTGCCGCTGTAGTAGGCATAGCCACGCAGGTCGGCCAGGTCGAAGGTCACCACGGCGCCGTCCAGGCGCGAGGCCAGCCAGCGCAGGTGCGACAGCACTTCGGACACACCGGCGATGTGCTTCAAGGCCTTGTCGGCCTCGGCCAGCACGGATTCGTCGCCATACAGCTGCAGCAGCGCCAGCAGTCCTTCGCGCGAGGCGGCAGGGAAATCACGGGTGATCGAGGCCAGCTCGCTCGCGTCCTTGGCCGCCAATGCACCATGGATGCGGCTGAGCAGCGATGCATCCACCGCCACGCCAGCCAGCAGGCTGCGCACGATGCGCACGTCGGCCAGGTCGATGGTGGTGTCGCGCACCTCGGCCACGCGCAGGCATTCACGCGCCAGTTGCAGGGCTTCGAGGTCGGCCTCCAGCCCGGCATGGCCTGCGAGCTGGGCGCCGATCTGCAGCGGCTCGCGCGTGGCATGGGGGCGGTCGGGGCGGGTGTGCAGCACGGGGCCGCAGTAGCACAGCCGCGTCACGCCCTTGCGGTTGAGCAGGTGGGCATCGATGCGGGCCACCTGGGGCGTGGTGTCGGCACGCAGGCCCATGGAGCGGCCCGACAGCTGGTCCACCAGCTTGAAGGTCTGGAGGTCCAGCGCCTCACCGGTACCGGTCAGCAGGGATTCCAGGTGCTCCAGCAGCGGCGGCATGACCAGCTCATAGCCATAGCAGCGCGCCGTGTCGAGCAGCCCGCGACGCAATTCTTCGATGTGCCGTGCTTCGGACGGCAAGACATCGGCAATGTGATCCGGCAGGACCCAAGCAGACATGGAGAAAAGGGGAGGCTGTTAAAACCGTGATTCTACCGGCACCGGCAAAGCACCCCCCATGGGGTGTCTGCCGCCAAAGTGACCGGGGCGTAAAAATCCGGGCGCCGGCAGTGTCCCACGGGACGGGAGCGGCTCCCAAAAAAAAGCGGCAACCCTGCCGAGCAGGGCTGCCGCTGTGGGCACGGCCGGGCCGTGGCGGGCTACTTGCGTGGCGCCGCAGACTGCGCGGCCGGGGCCGGCGCGCCGCCGCGGAAGGCCTTGAAGAAGTCCGACGACGAGGGGTCCACCACCATCACGTCGCTCTTCTTGTTGAAGCTGGACTTGTAGGCCTCCAGGCTGCGGTAGAACTGCGCAAACTGCGGGTCGCGGCCAAAGGCCTCGGCGTAGATGCGGGCCGCCTCGGCATCGCCTTCGCCCTTGAGCTTCTGGGCATCGCGGTAGGCATTGGCAATGGCAATCTCGCGCTGGCGGTCCGCATCGGCGCGGATCTTTTCGCCTTCAGCGCCGCCGGTAGAACGCAGTTCATTGGCCACGCGCTTGCGCTCGGCTTCCATGCGGCGGTACACCGACTCGGTGATGGCTTCCACATAGTCGACGCGGGTGATGCGCACGTCCACCACGTCCACGCCCCAGGGCTTGGCGCCGCGCACGGTTTCCAGCACTTCGCGCTTCACATCGGCCATCAGCGCTTCGCGCTTCACCGACAGCAGCTCCTTCACGGTGCGTTTGTTGATCTCTTCCTGGAAGGCATTGCGCACCACGCGGTTGAGCTGCATGGCGCCGGCGCCCTCGTCCAGGCCGACGTTGCGGATGTACTGGGTGGGCTCGGAGATGCGCCAGCGCACGTACCAGTCGATCACCACGCGCTGCTTCTCGGCCGTGAGCATGGGTTCCGTATCGGTGCTGTCCAGCGTGAGCAGGCGCTTGTCGATGTAGGTCACGTTCTGGAACGGCGGTGGCAGCTTGAAGTTCAAGCCCGGCTCGGTGATCACTTCCTTGATCTGCCCGAGCGCGTAGAGCACGCCGAACTGGCGCTGGTCCACCACGAAGAGCATGGAGCTCATGAGTGCAAGCACCACCAGGAGGGTGGATGCAATAAATCCGACTCTGTTCACGAGCTGCTCCTAGCGGGATTCACGTTCGCGCGTACGGTTGCTGTCGCGCGCGCGGGGGTCGTTCGAAAAAGTGGTCGTGGGCGGCAGGGTCGGCACCACGGTCGATGCGGCATTGGCCGGCGGCGACTCCAGCGTCGCGGGCGCGCCCGCGGCCGCGCTCTGCATGATCGTGTCCAGCGGCAGGTACAGGAGGTTGGAGCCCTGGCGCGAATCCACCAGCACCTTGGTCACGTTGCCGTAGATCTGCTGCATGCTTTCCAGGTACATGCGGTCGCGCGTGACCTGGGGCGCCTTCTGGTACTCGGCCAGCACGGACGAGAAGCGCTGCGCATCACCCTGCGCCTGCGCCACGATGCGGGCCTTGTAGGCCGCCGCCTCTTCATTCAGGCGCGAGGCGGAACCGACAGCGCGCGGAATCACGTCGTTGGCATAGGCCTGGGCCTCGTTCTTGGCGCGTTCTCGCTCCTGCCCGGCCTTGAGCACATCGTCGAACGAGGCCTGCACCTGCTCGGGCGGGCGCACGCCGCCCTGCTGCAGGTTGATGCCCACCACCTCGACGCCCACCTTGTAGCGGTCCAGGATGGTCTGCATCAGTGCGCGCACGCGCGGCGCGATTTGGTCGCGCTCTTCGGCCAGCGCCGTGTCCATGCGCATCTTGCCCACCACCTCGCGCACCGCTGTTTCAGCAGCCTGCACCACGGCATCCGAAGGGTTCTTGCTCTCGAACAGCCAGGCGCGCGCATCGCTCAGGCGGTACTGCACGGCGAACTTGCTCTCGACGATGTTCTCGTCTTCCGTGAGCATGGCCGACTCGCGCAGGCCGGTGCTCTTGATGATGCTGTCGCGGCCCACATCGGCCGAGCGGATCTGCGTCACGAACACCAGCTCATGGCGCTCGATCGGGTACGGCAGGCGCCAGTTGAAGCCCGCACCCACCGTGCTCTTGTACTTGCCGAACTGGGTGATCACGGCCTGCTGGCCTTCCTGCACGATGAAGAAGCCCGTGCCCATCCAGATCACGAAGACGATGCCGGCGATCAGGCCCACGCCCACGCCCGCGCTCTTCATGTCGGGCGGCTGGAAGCTGCCATTGCCGGAGCCACCCGTACCACGCCCGCCACCGCCGCCCTTGCCGCCGAACAGGCCGCCGAGCTTGCGGTTGAGGTCACGCCACAGCTCATCGAGATCCGGCGGCTGGGCATTGTTGCCCTGGCCCTTGTTGTTCTCGCGTCCGCGGTTGCCTGCGGGGGGCGGCGCCTGCCGATCGTCCGGTCGGGCGCCATCTTCCGACTTGTTGTCGTCGCCACGGCCCCAGCGGGGATCGGTCAGATTGAACATGCCCCGGATACGTTCTGGCAGCGAAGCCCAGCGTAGGGTGCGATTTTGGAAATTCATGCGCAAAGTCTCTGGTTCTCTGGTGGCATCGATCAAAACGGCATTGTGCCCAATCACTCCCCTTGGGCTGGCAATGGGATGGCGTCGGCTGGGGTCATGCCCTGCTGCGCCGCCAGCACCCGCGCCGACAGCACGCGGCGCAGATTGTCCAACCCCTGGCCGGAGCGTGCGCTCACGAACAGGCGCGGCACCATCAGCCCCTCCACTTCGTACTCGTCTTCGAGCACTGCGGGCTGCTGCCCGGCCTCGAGCGCATCGAGCTTGTTGAACACCAGCAGCTGCGGGATGTCGGCCGCGCCGATCTCGTGCAGCACGCGCTGCACCTGGTCCATCTGCTCGGGGAAGTTCGGGTTGGAGGCATCCACCACATGCAGCAGCAGGTCGGCATCGACCGCCTCCTGCAAGGTGGCCTGGAAGGCGTCGACCAGGCCGTGCGGCAGGTCGCGGATGAAGCCCACGGTGTCGGACAGGGACACCGAGCGCCCCGCATCACCCAGGTAGAGCTGGCGCGTGGTGGTGTCGAGCGTGGCGAACAGCTGGTCGGCCGCATAGGCGCGCGCCTTCACCAGCGCATTGAACAGCGTGGACTTGCCCGCATTGGTGTAGCCCACCAGCGAGATGGTGAAGGTATCGCGCCGGTCGCGCTGGCGCCGCTGCGTGGAACGCTGGCGCTTGACCTTGGTCAGGCGCTCGCGCGTGCGCTTGATGGCCTCGCCGATCATGCGGCGGTCCAGTTCGATCTGCTTTTCGCCCGGGCCGCCGCGCGCACCGATGCCGCCGGTCTGGCGCTCCAGGTGCGACCAGCGGCGCACGAGGCGGGTACTGAGGTATTGCAGGCGCGCCAGTTCGACCTGCAGCTTGCCTTCGTGCGAGCGTGCACGCTGGGCGAAGATCTCCAGGATGAGGAAGGTGCGGTCGTAGAC
>NZ_JBKDTZ010000157.1:0-22616 GCF_046339755.1 Acidovorax sp.
CACCTGATCCAGGCTGCTGTTGAAGCCTACCCGCACATCCCCCTGGTGATGCACCAGGACCACGGCACCAGCCCCAAGGTCTGCCAAGGCGCTATCGACCTGGGCTTCGGCTCGGTGATGATGGACGGCTCGCTGATGGAAGACGGCAAGACCCCTGCCTCCTTCGACTACAACGTGGATGTGACGCGCAAGGTCGTGGAGATGGCGCACAAGGTCGGCGTCACGGTCGAAGGTGAACTGGGCTGCCTGGGCAACCTGGAAACCGGCGAGGCCGGCGAGGAAGACGGCATCGGCGCCGAGGGCAAGCTCGACCACAGCCAGATGCTGACCGACCCCGAGGAAGCTGCCGTGTTCGTCAAGGCCACCCAGCTCGACGCCCTGGCGATTGCCATCGGCACCAGCCATGGCGCCTACAAGTTCAGCCGCAAGCCCACGGGCGACATCCTGGCCATCAGCCGCGTCAAGGAAATCCACCAGCGCATCCCCAACACCCACCTGGTGATGCATGGCTCCTCCTCGGTGCCCGCCGAGCTGCTGGCGGTGATCAACCAGTACGGCGGCAAGATGAAGGAAACCTACGGCGTGCCCGTCGAGGAGATCCAGGAAGCCATCAAGTACGGCGTGCGCAAGATCAACATCGACACCGACATCCGCCTGGCCATGACCGGTGCGGTACGCAAGTTCCTGGCCGAGAACCCCGACAAGTTCGACGCGCGCGAATGGCTCAAGCCCGCGCGCGAGGCTGCCAAGCAGGTCTGCAAGGCGCGCTACCTCGAATTCGGCTGCGAAGGCCAGGGCAGCAAGATCAAGGGCCTGAGCCTGCAGCAGGTGGCCCAGCAGTACGCAGCCGGCACGCTGGCCCAGGTCGTGCACTGACCCGGCTCCGCCTCCGGCAAAGCCCGCCAGCCCTGTGCTCGCGGGCTTTTTTCTTGCCGAAGTGTCTCCTTTGCGATGGGGAGTTGCCTCTACATCAGGAGAAAGCGCCAGGCATCAAAGTTTCTTCATGTAAGCTCATGGTCAGCAAGTAAGTAATTCCACTGACCTTACCCCTGAGCAAGGAGACGACATGCTGATTGGTGTGCCTGCAGAGTCCATGGCCGGAGAGACCCGGGTCGCGGTGACGCCCGAGACGGTCAAGAAACTCAAGGCCCAGGGCCATACCCTGCGCATCGAGGCCGGCGCCGGCATTGCCGCCAGCGTCACCGACGCCGCCTACGAGGCCGCCGGTGCCGAGATCACCGATGCCGCGGGCGCCTGGGGCGCCGACCTGCTGCTCAAGGTGCGCTGCCCGTCCGAAGCCGAGACGCCGCGCCTGCGCGCAGGCAGCACGCTGGTCGGCATGCTCAACCCCTTCGACGCCGCCGGCCTGCAGCGCCTGGCGACGGCCGGCGTGACGGCCTATGCCCTGGAAGCCGCCCCCCGCACCACCCGTGCGCAAAGCATGGACGTGCTGTCCTCCCAGGCCAACATCGCCGGCTACAAGGCCGTGATGATCGCCGCCGACCGCTACCAGCGGTTCTTCCCCATGCTCATGACGGCCGCCGGCACCGTGAAGGCCGCGCGCGTGGTGAGCCTGGGCGTGGGCGTGGCCGGCCTGCAGGCCATCGCCACGGCCAAGCGCCTGGGCGCGGTGATCGAGGCCTCGGACGTGCGCCCCAGCGTCAAGGAACAGGTCGAGTCGCTGGGCGCCAAGTTCATCGACGTGCCCTACGAGACGCAGGAAGAAAAGGACGCCGCTGAAGGCGTGGGCGGCTATGCCCGCCCCATGCCGCAAAGCTGGCTGGACCGGCAGAAGGCCGAAGTCGCCAAGCGCGTCGCGCAGGCCGACGTGGTCATCACCACCGCCTTGATTCCCGGCCGCCCGGCCCCGGTGCTGGTGACCGAAGACATGGTAAGGTCGATGAAGGCCGGCTCGGTGATCGTCGACCTCGCTGCGCCCCAGGGCGGCAATTGCCCGCTCACCGAACCCGGCCAGACCGTGGTCAAGCACGGCGTGACGCTGGTCGGGGAGACCAACCTGCCGGCCCTGGTGGCGGCCGATGCCTCTTCGCTCTATGCACGCAACGTGCTCGACTTCCTCAAGCTCATCGTCAACAAGGAAGGTGCCCTGCACATGGACCTGCAGGACGATATCGTGGCCGCCTGCCTGATGGCCCACGAAGGCACGGTGAAGCGCGCATGAGGGCGCTCCCCCGCCTGCTGGCCGCGATGGGCGCGACGGCGGTCCTGGCTGCCTGCGCTCCCATGCCCGCCGGCCCGGCCGAATTCAGCGCCGGGCGCACGCGCGTGGTGCTGCCATCCCCCGCCTGGGAAGACCTGGGCAGCTTCAGCGAAACCCTGTCGGCGCTGCCACCGCCGGCCAGCGTGCCCCTGCAGACCCGTGCCGTGGCCTTGCGCGGAGCCCGCAACGAAGTGCTGGCCGTCATGCTGGTGCAATCCCACCAGCGCAGCGATCCGCGTGATCGCACGCTGTGGACCGCCTCCTGCCCGCAGGAGCAGGGCCTGTGGGTGCGGGACGCCGCCGCCGGCAGCCCGCTGCGCGTGGATTGCCTGCGCTTCAAGCGCTGGGCCCACACCAGCGACCGCTTCCTGGACAAGGCCCACCCCGGCCTGGTGCGCTGGATCGGCGAGCGCGGCGTGGCACTCGCACAGCCGCACTCGCACGTGAACTACCGCTATGCCACCGAGGGCGGCGCCTACATCGAGGTGGATGCCCTGGTGGACCTGCGCCTGCTGAAGCTGCCCGCCGGCAACACGCCCGACTACCTGCGCGCAGGCCTGCCGGCCGAGGACTGGAGCCAGCAGATGGCGCGTGCCGTGCGCGTGAGCGTCGGCATGCTCGATGGATTCCTGGCCGTGCCGCCATTCCCCGCCGCACTGCCGCAGTAAAAACCAAGGAAGGCACGGAACATGGGGATCATTTTGCAAATCCTGGGCCTGGTCATCACCTTCACCATGGCCATGGAGGCCCTGCGGCGCTTCGGCATCGATGTGGGCTGGCTCAATCCGCTGACCTTCTTCCACCGGCGCGCCTGGCGGAAAAAGGTCACCACGCCACCGCTCTACGCACTCGACCATCCGGTGGACGTGGTCGCCGTGCTGGCCTTGGCCACGGTGCAGACCACGGGCGCCATCACCGTGCATCAGAAGACCGGCGTGCAGGCGCTGCTGCGCGAGCACCTGGCGCTGACCGATGGCGATGCCGGCAGCCTCTGGGTGGCCAGCGCCCACCTGCTGCGCAACCGCGCGCTTGCGCTCACCGAGCTGCCCGAGGTACTCGCGCGCAGCGCCGACAAGTTCACCGATTACCACGTGCAAACGCTCAAGACCGTGATGCGATCGGCCGCTCTGATCGAGCCGCCCATCAACCCGGCCCAGCAACAGCTGATCGACGCTGTGGATGCCTATTTCGCCAAGAAGAACGCCGCCAAGGGCCCCTGGTCTGCCGGAACCTAACGCCAATTGAAGAAAGAAGGACACATTTCCATGGATGCCGTCTCTCCCACCCTCATCAACCTGATCATCTTCGTGCTGGCCATCTATGTCGGCTACCACGTGGTCTGGACGGTGACCCCCGCGCTGCACACGCCGCTGATGGCGGTGACCAACGCCATCTCTGCCATCGTCATCGTGGGCGCCATGCTGGCCGCGGCGCTCACCGAGACCACACTAGGCAAGAGCATGGGCGTGATCGCCGTGGCGCTGGCCGCGGTCAACGTGTTCGGCGGCTTCCTCGTGACGCGCCGCATGCTGGAGATGTTCAAGAAGAAGGACAAGAAGGCTGCCGCGCCCAAGGTCGAAGGAGGCCAGGCATGAGCATGAACCTCGTCACGCTGCTGTACCTGGTGGCCAGCGTCTGTTTCATCCAGGCGCTCAAGGGGCTGTCGCACCCCACGACCTCGATCCGCGGCAACATCTTCGGCATGACCGGCATGGCGATCGCCGTGTTCACCACGGCCGCGCTGATCTGGACACTCTCGGGTGGCAAGCCAGAGGGCCTGGCCTATGTGCTGGGCGCCCTGGTGGTGGGCGGCGCGGCCGGTGCCATCATGGCCAACCGGGTCGAGATGACCAAGATGCCCGAGCTCGTGGCCTTCATGCACAGCATGATCGGCCTGGCCGCAGTGTGCATCGCCGTGGCCGTGGTGGCCGAGCCCTGGGCCTTTGCCATCGTGCCCAAGGATGCGCCGATTCCCGGCGGCAACCGCATCGAGCTGGCCCTGGGCGCCTTCATCGGCGCGGTGACCTTCAGCGGTTCGGTGATCGCCTTCGGCAAGCTCTCGGGCAAGTACAAGTTCCGCCTGTTCCAGGGCGCGCCCGTGCAGTTCCCCGGCCAGCACAAGCTCAACCTGGTGCTGGGCCTGGCCGTGCTGTTCTTCTGCTTCGGATTCTGGCATTCGCAAAGCTGGATCGACATCGTGCTGGTGATCGCGCTCGGCTTCATCCTCGGCGTGCTGATCATCATCCCCATCGGCGGTGCCGACATGCCGGTGGTGGTTTCCATGCTCAACAGCTACTCGGGCTGGGCGGCCGCGGGCATCGGCTTCTCGCTCAACAACTCGATGCTGATCATCGCCGGCTCGCTGGTGGGCAGCTCGGGTGCGATCCTGAGCTACATCATGTGCAAAGCCATGAACCGCTCGTTCTTCAACGTGATCCTGGGCGGCTTCGGTGGTGACGCCACCAGCGCCGCCTCGGGCGCCAAGGAGCAGCGCCCGGTCAAGAGCGGCAGCTCGGATGACGCGGCATTCGTGCTCGGCAATGCCGAGACCGTGGTCATCGTGCCCGGCTATGGCCTGGCCGTGGCGCGCGCCCAGCACGCGGTCAAGGAGCTGGCGGCCAAGCTCACCGAGAAGGGTGTGACGGTAAAGTACGCCATCCACCCGGTGGCGGGCCGCATGCCCGGCCACATGAACGTGCTGCTGGCCGAGGCCGAGGTGCCCTACGATCAGGTGTTCGAGATGGAAGACATCAACGGCGAGTTCGGCCAGGCCGACGTGGCCATCATCCTGGGCGCCAACGACGTGGTGAACCCCGCCGCGCACACCAAGGGCAGCCCCATCTATGGCATGCCCATCCTGGAGGCCTACAAGGCCAAGACCGTGATCGTGAACAAGCGCTCCATGGCGGCAGGCTATGCCGGCCTGGACAACGAGCTGTTCTACATGGACAAGACCATGATGGTCTTCGGCGATGCCAAGAAGGTCGTCGAGGACATCGGCAAGGCCATCGAGTAGACCTTTTCCCCGCGGAGTAAGACCCTTCGGACGCTACGGCAACAGCGCTGTCGCCTAGGGGAAACTAAGCACCCACGGAGCCACCACCGGCAGAGACAATGCCGGGGTTCCATTGCAACGAGAAGTTTGGAGAGACACGCATCATGACCGACCGTCCCTGGTTGTCCGCCTATCCGCAAGGCGTTCCCGCCGATATCGATACCTCGCAGTACCCCTCCCTGGTGGCGCTGATGGACGAGGCGTTCACCAAGTACGCCAGCCGCGTGGCCTACAGCTTCATGGGCAAGGACGTGAGCTATGCCCAGACCGATTCGCTGAGCGCCGCCTTCGCCGCCTACCTGCAGGGCCTGGGCCTGGTCAAGGGCGACCGTGTGGCCATCATGATGCCCAATGTGCCGCAGTACCCCGTGGCCGTGGCCGGCATCCTGCGCGCCGGCTTCGTCGTGGTCAACGTGAACCCGCTGTACACCCCGCGCGAACTGGAGCACCAGCTCAAGGACTCGGGGGCCAAGGCCATCGTCATCATCGAGAACTTCGCCACCACGCTGCAGCAGTGCATCGCCAACACCCCCGTCAAGCACGTGGTGCTGGCGGCCATGGGCGACCAGCTGGGCCTGCTCAAGGGCACGCTGGTCAATTACGTGGTGCGCAACGTCAAGAAGATGGTGCCCGCCTACGACCTGCCTGGCGCCGTGCGCTTCAACGACGCGGTGGCCAAGGGCACGCGCGGCAGCTTCAAGAAGCCCGACATCCGCCCCGACGACATCGCCCTGCTGCAGTACACCGGCGGCACCACCGGCGTGAGCAAGGGCGCGGTGCTCCTGCATCGCAATGTGATCGCCAACGTGCTGCAGTCCGAGGCCTGGAATGCGCCCGTGATGGCCAAGGTCCCCTCGGGCGAGCAGCCCACCAGCGTCTGCGCGCTGCCGCTGTACCACATCTTCGCGTTCACCGTGAACATGATGCTGTCCATGCGCACGGGCGGCAAGACCATCCTGATCCCGAATCCGCGCGACCTGCCGGCGGTGCTCAAGGAACTGTCCAAGCACACCTTCCACAGCTTCCCGGCGGTGAACACGCTGTTCAACGGCCTGGCCAACCACCCGGACTTCAATACCGTCAACTGGAAGAACCTCAAGGTCTCGGTGGGCGGCGGCATGGCCGTGCAGGGCGCCGTGGCCAAGCTCTGGCTGGAGAAGACCGGGTGCCCCATCTGCGAAGGCTACGGCCTGTCGGAGACCAGCCCCTCGGCCAGCTGCAACCCCGTGACGGCCAAGGAGTACACCGGCACCATCGGTGTGCCGATCCCCGGCACCATGATGAAGCTGCTCGACGACGAAGGCCACGAAGTCACCACCCTGGGCCAGCCCGGCGAGATCGCCATCAAGGGCCCGCAGGTCATGGCGGGCTTCTGTAAGCGCCCCGACGAGACCGCCAAGGTCATGAGCGAGGACGGCTACTTCAAGTCTGGCGACATCGGCATCATGGATGAGCGCGGCTACTTCAAGATCGTGGACCGCAAGAAGGACATGGTGCTCGTCAGCGGCTTCAACGTCTACCCCAACGAGGTCGAGGAAGTGGTCGCCAACTGCCCTGGCGTGCTCGAATGCGCGGTGGTCGGCGTGCCCGACGAGAAGACAGGCGAGGCCGTCAAGCTGGTCATCGTGAAGAAGGACCCCGGCCTCACCGAAGCCCAGGTGAAGGAATACTGCAAGGCCAACCTCACGGGCTACAAGCAGCCACGCGTGATCGAGTTCCGCACCGAACTGCCCAAGACCCCGGTGGGCAAGATCCTGCGCCGCGAGCTGCGCGACAAGAAGTAAGACGGCGGCGCCATGCCGCTGGGCACGCTCCACGCCTGGGGCGCCAACCACCTGGGCCAGGCAGGTGCCGGCCCCGGCGAGGACCGGCTGGCCCCCTTGCCGGTGGAGGGCCTGCCGCCCGTGCAGGCGGTCTGCGCCAGCCCCGCAGGTGCCGTGCTGGCACTCGATGGCAAAGGTAGTGTCTGGAGCTGGGGCTGGAACCACCAGGGCATGCTCGGGCGCTGGGCGCAGCCGGCCGGCGCACAGCCCATCTGGCCGCCCACGTCGCTGCGCCGGCGGCGCCACCGCATGCTGGAGCCGGATCCTGCGGACCCCGCAGCCATCGTGCTGCAAGGCGCATGTCCGCCCGCCCCGTTGCCTGGCCTTCCGCCCATCGGGCAGATCGCCCTGGGCAATGACAACGGCTATGCGCTCGATGCCGAGGGCCAGCTCTGGGCCTGGGGCGCGGGCATCGGCACCGGCCACCCCTGGCCGAAGAACCAGATCGAGACGCCCGTGCACTGGGCGCCCGTGCGCGTGCCAGGACTGCCGGCCCTGCGCAGCGTGCACGTCCACCCCGAGGGGCTGGCGGCCTACGCCATCGACACCACCGGCCAGGCCTGGAGCTGGGGCAACGGCTGCGAAGGCGAACTTGGCCACGGCAAGCGGCGCAACGACCATGTACCCGGGCGCATCGCTGGCCTGCGCGCGGTGCGCTCCCTGGCGGCTGGCAGCTTCTGCGCGCTGGCCGTGCAGGAGGACGGCAGCGCCTGGGGCTGGGGCAATGCCCAGGACGGCGTGGGCTTTCTGCCGCCCACCAAGCGCACGCTGAGGGTGCTGGAGCCCGTGCCTGTGCAGGACATGGGCGCTGCCGTACGCCAGGCCTGGATGGGCGGTTACCTGGCCCTCTACCGCACAGTGGATGGTTCCATGCATGGCGCCGGGGTCGGGCTGCTGTAGCTGCTGGCGCGCCATGCGCAGGGCGCCGATGGCGCGGTACACCGACTGCCGGAGCTCGACCGCTTCGCGCACTTCTTCCTGGGTGACCGGCATGGCTTTGCCGTGGATGCCCAGGGCCTTGCCCATGGCTTCGGCCGGGTGGAGTGCGGTGCGCTGGGCAACGGCGAACGGGACGAAGACCTGCTGCGCCAGGCAGTGCCCCTGTCTCTGCCGGGCACGGTGCTGGCCATGGCAGCCGCAGGCCACAGTTCCTTCGCCGTCTGCATGCCTGGATAATTGCCGCCTGTCCCGGTGCACGCAGGCCCCGGGGCTCCGCCAGAGCGTTGCGAAGAAGAAAAGAAAAGCCCGTCCGACCGTTCCCTTGCCATGACCACAGCCATCCTCAGTGCCTTGCCCGAAGAGCAGGCCAGCCTCATCGCCCGGCTCGAGCGCGCCCAGCGCCTTACCCATGCGGGCCGCTCATTCTGGAAGGGCGAGTTGTGCGGCCGGCCCGTGCTGCTGGCGCTCTCGGGCATCGGCAAGGTGGCGGCCGCGACCACGGCCACTGCGCTGGTCGAGCACTTCGGGGTGGCGCGCATCGTCTTCACCGGCGTGGCCGGCGGGCTGGCCGAGGGCGTGAACGTGGGGGACGTGGTGGTCGCCCAGGCATTCCTGCAGCACGACATGGACGCATCGCCCCTGTTCCCGCGCTGGGAGGTGCCCGGCTATGCGCGCACGCGCTTCGACTGCGACGCGCGCCTGGCCACCCTGCTGCAGGACGCGGCCGGCAACTGCCTGTCCGGTGCCGGCCGCCTGCCCGAACTGGGCGACGGCGCCCACCGCGTGCACCACGGCCTAGTGGCCAGCGGCGACCGCTTCGTATCGAGCGCGCCGGAGGCCCAGCAGCTGAGCCAGGCCCTTCAGGAGGCCGGCCACCCCGTGCTCGCCGTCGAAATGGAAGGCGCCGCCGTGGCCCAGGTCTGCCTGGACTACAGCATCCCCTTCGCCGCCATCCGCACGATCTCCGACCGTGCCGACGACACCGCCCACGCCGACTTCGCCCACTTCGTCCAGACCGTCGCCAGCCGCTACGCCGAGCACATGGTCCAGGCCCTGATGCGGACGCTGTGAGCGGATAGCATCAGGCCCTGGCTCGCTTGAACCCCGCCGCATCGCACGAAGGCGCGCAGCGCCCGAAGTGCAAATACCAGCGCCACCGTGGATCCGGCTTTGCCGGTCCAGGGGTGGCGTTCCCCCTCAGGGGGGAAGGCGCGCAGCGCCACAGGGGGGAGCCTATTTCAACCAGCCCCGCTTGCGGAAATACCACATCGGCCCGAGCGCGCTCGCCACCATGAGTGCGATGCCATAGGCGTAACCGTAGGTCCACTTGAGCTCGGGCATGAACTCGAAGTTCATGCCGTACACGCTGGCGATCAGCGTGGGCGGCAGCAGCGCCACGCTGGCCACCGAGAAGATCTTGATGATCTTGTTCTGGTTGATGTTGATGAAACCGACCGTGGCGTCCATCAGGAAGTTGATCTTGTCGAACAGGAAGGCCGTGTGGTTGTCCAGCGATTCGATGTCGCGCAGGATCTGGCGCGCCTCCTCGAACTGCTCGGCGTTGAGCAGCTTGCTGCGCATCATGAAGCTCACCGCGCGGCGCGTGTCCATCACGTTGCGGCGGATGCGGCCGTTCAAGTCTTCCTGGCGTGCGATGGCGGCCAGCACCTCGCCTGCGCGGGTGTCGGTCACGTCGCCGGCCAGCACCTGCTTGCTCACGGCTTCGAGTTCGTCGTAGATGTTCTCCAGCGTGTCGGCCGAGTACTCGGCGTCCGCATCGAACAGCTTGAGCAGCACTTCCTTGGCGTCCTCGATGAGGCCGGGCGCGAGGCGCGCCCGCATGCGCAGCAGCCGGAAGTCGGGTACGTCCTCGTCGTGGATGGAGAACAGCACGCCCCGGCTCTTGAGGTTGGCGTTGTGCTGGTTCAGGCTGAAGGCCACGCGCACCGAGCGCGGGTTCTCATCGTCGTCGATCAAGAAGTCGCTGCGGATGTGCAGCTCGCCATTGTCTTCCTCGTAGAAGCGGGCGGATTCCTCGATGTCCTCGTCCATCGCATCCTCGGGGCTGGACAGGCCGTCGTGCTGCTTGATCCAGCGTTTCTCTTCGAGCGTGGGGGCTTCCAGGTCCACCCAGATCGGCTGGAACTTGGCGAGCTCTTCCAGGGACTCGATCTCTTCCTGGAACAGCCGGCCATTGGCGAGCGTAAAGATGTTGAGCATGGGCTCACTCCCTTTGTATTTGGCGTCTGCGGTAGGGGGTCAGGGGTTGCTTTCAACCCCACGGCAGGCCGGGGAGCTGAAAGCTACCAACTCGGGTAGGTTTCCAAGGAGCTTTCTCCGTAATAAAAATGCAAGTGGCGGAGTATCGCACCGGCCGGCCTGCGTGCCCCGGGGTTCAGGGGGCAGTTGCCGCCCGGACGATGGCCAGTGCCCGGCAGAGGTCGGCCCAGGCGGCGGCCTTGTTGTCCTGCGAACGCAGCAGGAACGCAGGATCGTAGGTGACCACGGCCGGGCAGCCCGCCAGGGTGTGGGGCCCTGCGCGCAGGCGGCCCAGGGGCTCGGTGCTGGCCAGGGCGGCGCGGGCGGCCACGTGGCCCAGCACCAGCACCAGGGCCGGCTGCAGCGTGGCAACGGCCTGGGCCAGTTGTCCGGCCACATCGGCACCATTGCCATCCCCGCCGCCGGGTGCCGCGCGCTCCAGCGCCGCCAGGAACACGCGGGGGTGGCGGTGCAGCTGCATGGCGCGCAGCATGTTGTCCAGCAGCTTGCCGCTGTCGCCTGCCAGCGGGTCGGCGGGCGTGGGGATCTCGGCCACGATGAGCCAGCCGCTGCCCAGTCCTGCCGGGGTGCGTGCCGGGTCCGCCGTGGGGTACAGCGCCTGGGGCGCATGCAGGGACAGCCCGGTCGCCGCTGCCGCCACCGGTGCAGAAGGCGCCGTGGACGCTGGGGCGGCGGCGGGCACGGCTGGGCGCTGTGGTGCCGCGGGCATGGGGGCTGGCGGCGGCGCTGGCACGGGGCTGGTCGCCGGGGGCGAGTCCTGCGCGGCCTCGCGCAGGGGCGCGGCGCCGGCGAGGGCGGCTGCGGGCGGGGCCGCAACGGCTGCGCCAGGGGCCCACACGGTCACCCCCATCTCCTGCAGCATGGCGCGCTGGCGCGCATCGAGTGAAAGGCTCATAGGATGGATGGGCTCACAGGGGCAGGCTCATGACCATCGCGTCCTCGCGCTGGCCATGGTCGGCGGGGTAGTAGCGCTTGCGCTCGCCCACGCGGTGAAAGCCATGGGTTGCGTAGATGTGCTGGGCGCGCAGATTGCTGATCCGCACCTCCAGCCACAGCCACTGGGCGCCCTTGCCGCGCGACCACAGCGCCAGCGCATCCAGCAGCACCCGGGCCCAGCCCTGGCGCTGGTACTCCGGCGTGACGGTGAGGTTCAGCAGATGCACCTCGTCCACCCCCATCATGGCCACGAAGTAGCCCAGGAGGCGGTCGCCGCCCATCAGCAACTGGCACTCGTAGCGCGACGCCATGGCATCGATGAAATTGCCCCGCGTCCAGGGGTGGGTGTAGGCGCGCTGCTCCACCTCGAGCACGGCATCGAGATGGGCCAGCGTGAGGGCTTCCAGGCGCACCTCGGGGGCGTCGGCAGAGGGAGTGGGGACGGCGCTCATGGCGGCTTCGGTTCAAGAGGGGTTGGACGCCGCCTGGGCGGCGCGCAAGGCCTCCCGCTCGGCGGTGGTTTTCGCCACTTTATCGCGGATGTAGCGTGGCAGGGCATCGCTCGCAGCCATGGCGCCGCCCGCGGCCAGCAGGGCCGGGGCCAGGCGCAGCAGCGCTGCGGCGGTGGGCAGGGCCGGTACATGCGGTGCCTGGGGGGCCAGGCGTTCGCCGTAGGGCGTGCGCGCGTTGCCAGCCACGCTCCACCCCGCGGGTACCTCCACGGTCTCGGGGGCACCCAGTCCGAAGTCGGCATCGGCCTGCCAGCGATGCTCGGCGGGCAACCATTCGCAGCGGGCACTGTAGACCTCGTCCATGCGTGCGTCGAGCACCGCCACCACCTGCGTGCAGCCGTGGCGCTGGCGTGCCTCCTCGGCCACCGCCAGCAAGGTGTCCACGGGCAGCACCGGTACGCCCGCACCGCCGCGCGCGCCGAACGCCAGGCCCTGGGCCACGGCACAGGCCGTGCGCAGGCCCGTGAAGGAGCCCGGTCCGCGGCCGAAGACGATGGCGTCCAGCGCCGCGAACGACAGGCCGGCCTCGGCCAGCAGGCGGTTGATGGTCGGAATCAGCACGGCCGAGGCCTGCGCACCGCCGGGGCCGGTGTGCTCGCGCACCAGGTCCCCGTGCTGCACGGCGATGGACAGGATGTCGGTGCTGGTATCGAAGGCAAGCAGGTTCATGGGAGGGGCAGGCAGCACATCAGGCCGCAGATTTTCCGGAAGCGGTGGGCAAGGAGGCTGGCGCGGGGCTCTTGCGCAGCACGCCCATCAGGATACCTGTGGTCACGAGCGCCAGGCCCGCGCCCAGGTTCCAGTGCAACGGTTCGCCCAGGAACAGCACCGCGCCGATGGCCGACAGCCCGGGCACCAGCGCCGTGATCATGGTGCTGCGCACGGGGCCGTAGTGCTGGATCATGCGCGTGAAGGCGATGCCCGAGATGACCACCGAGCCCCCGCCCTGGAATACCAGATGGAACAGGATTTCGCTCCAGGGTGCCTCACGCAGGTGGCTGGTGACCGTGCCCAGCGCCACCAGCGCGCCCCAGACGGGCACATACAGCAGCAGCGCGAAGGCGGTGATGGCGATGGTGGCCTGCACCGCGTCCACCGCGAGGCGCCGCGCCTGCACGCTGTAGGTGGCCCAGCACGCGGCCGCCAGCATGAACAGCAGGTCGCCCTTCCACACCTCTCCCCCGGCAAAGCCCGACAGCAGGCTGCGCCCACCCACCAACAGGTCGCCGGCCACGATGAGCGCCAGGCCCAGCGCGCGCAGGGGCGTGATGCGCTCGTGCAGCACCACCATGGCCAGCAGGGCCGTCCACAGCGGCAGGCTGCCGGGCATGAGCACGGCGGCGTGCGTCGCCGGGGCGTGGAAGAAGCCTGTGTAGGCCAGCACGGCGTACAGCACGCCGCCGAAGACACCCAGCAAGGCGGTGGTGGACAGGGGCAGCGGCGAGATGCCGCCCAGGCTGGAAGCGGGGGCGCTGGCGCCCATTTGCGCCCGCCGGCGGCGCACCTGCCACCAGCCCCAGGGCACCAGCACCAGGCTGGCGCCGGCGATGCGCAGCAGCGAGATGTCCAGCGGCGCAAGGCTGCGCTGTGCCGAGGCACGGGCGATCACGATGAAGCTGGTCCAGATGGTGACGGTCACCAGGGCCGCGAGCAGGCCCATGGCGCGGGGGGAAAGGCGCATGGGGGCATTATCGGTGCGCCGGGGAGGCCGTGCCGGTGGCGGGCGATAGACTCCCCGTCCATGTTCTCCATGCCTTCGCTGTCCCGTCTGTCCCTGACCTCCCTGGCGCCCCTGGCCGTGCTGCTGTGGGCCACGGCGCTGCCCGCTGCCCGGGCGCAGGCCCCATCGCAGCTCCCGCCCGAAGTGGAGGCTGCCCTCTCCCGCGCCCGCCTGCCGCGCGAGGCGCTTTCGGTGCTGGTGGCCGATGCCCAGGCCGGCCCACGCCAGGCGCCACGCCTGGCGCACCGCACCCAGGTGCCGATGAACCCGGCGTCGGTGATGAAGCTGGTGACCACCTACGCCGCGCTCGACCAGCTCGGGCCGGCTTACACCTGGAACACGCCCGTCTACGTGCAGGGCACGGTACAGGACGGCAGCCTGCGCGGCAATGTCTACATCCAGGGCCAGGGCGATCCCAAGCTGGTGATGGAGCGCCTGTGGCTGTTGCTGCGCCGCCTGCAGGCCCAGGGCATCCAGGTCATCGTGGGCGACATCGTGCTCGACCGCACCGCCTTCGACGTTCCTGAGCAGGACCCTGGCAGCTTCGACAACGAGCCCCTGCGGCCTTACAACGCCGCGCCCGATGCCCTGCTGGTGAACTACAAGTCGCAGGTGATGACCTTTGTGCCGGACGCGGCGGCAGGCCTGGCGCGCATCCAGTACGACCCCCCGATGGCCGGTGTGCAACGCCAGGCTTCCGTGGCGCTGGCCGCCCCCGGGGCGGACTGCGGCGACTGGCGCGGAGCCCTGCGCGCAGAACTCTCCGATCCGGCGCGCATCGCCTTCCAGGGCGTGTTTCCGGCCAGTTGCGGCGAGCGCGTCTGGCCGATTGCCCCGGCGGACCCGCGCGGCTTTGCAGCGCGTGCTGTGGAAGGGATGTGGCGCGAGGTGGGCGGCAAGCTCACCGGCAGTGTGCGCGATGGCAAAGTGCCGGCCGGGCTCAAACCCGCTTTCGTGGCCACCTCGCCGGCGCTGGCCGAGGTGGTGCGCGACGTCAACAAGTACAGCAACAACGTCATGGCCCAGCAGGTGTTCCTCACGCTGGCCCTGGGTAACAAGGGGGCTGCTGCCAGCTTCGACGGCGCGCGCGAAGCGCTGCGCCGCTGGTGGCAGCTGCGCTTTGGAGACGCCGACCAGCCGGTGGCCGACAACGGTGCCGGCCTGTCCCGCGATGCGCGCATCACGGCCCAGGGCCTCGCGCGCATGCTGCAGTCCGCCTGGGCCTCGCCGGTGATGCCCGAACTGGTGTCCTCCCTGCCCATCGCCGGGGTGGACGGCACCTTGCGCCGCAGCCAGGCCCGCGGGGCGGCCCACCTCAAGAGCGGCAGCCTGCGCGATGTGATGGCCGTTGCCGGCTACGTGCATGGCGCCAGCGGCCGGCGCTACGTGCTGGTGGCCATGGTCAACCATGCCAACGCCGGGGCCGCCCGCCCGGTGCTCGATGCGCTGACCGATTGGGCGGCGCGCGACCAGTAGGCGGCGGCTCGGGCGGAATGGGCGACCCTGTGTCCCCCAGGCGTCCGCAGGCCCTCGTATTCCCTAATGGCGGCTCTGGCGCTGGTGCGCGCAGGATGCGGCGTTGCCATTGAATGACAGAAACTGCACAGAGAGAGGATTGCGCCCATGAAGTACTTTCGCCTGACCTGTATCGCCGCGGTAGCGGCCCTGCTCGCCGCTTGCGGGGGCTCCGACGAGAACGGACGCGGGGACCTGATGGAGCCGCCCACCGTCCTGACCACGCTCACCGCCGCCCAGATCGATGCGGGCACCACGTCCAGCGGCCTCAGGGCCATTGCCGGCAAGGCCAGGTGCGACGTCAAGGTGGTGGCGCTCAACTACTACACGGCTGGCGTCAAGGCCGGCGAACTTACCAACGCCTCGGGCGTGATGCTGGTGCCTGCGGGCAGTTGCAGCACCGAGAGGACCGCCCTGCTGGCCTACGCCAAGGGCACCGATGTGCAAAAGCCCCGCACCCTGGCCAACCCGCAGGACAGCGAGACCTTCCTGCTGGCCGCGATGTATGCCGCGCCGGGCTATGCCGTGGTGGCCACCGACTACCTCGGGTTCGCCAAGTCCGGCTACAGCTACCACCCCTACCTGCATGCCGATTCGGAAGCCACCTCGGTGATCGATTCGGTGCGCGCCGCGCGCAAGGCATCCGCCTCGGTGGGGGGCAACCTGTCGGGCCGCATCCTGTTCACCGGGTACTCGCAGGGCGGCCATGCCTCCATGGCTGCGCACCGTTCCGCCGAGCGCGACTACGGAAACGAGTTCGACGTGGCGGCCGGCGCCCACCTGGCAGGGCCCTACAACCTCTCGGGCTCGCTGCGCATTCCCGATGCGATTGCGGGCGTGCAGTTCTTTGTGCCCTACCTCGTGACGGCCTGGCAGAAGGTCTACGGCAATATCTACAGCGACGTGAAGCTGGCCTTCAAGGCGCCCTACTCGAACTACATCGAGACCCTGCTGCCCAACCCGACGATGAACTACACCACGCTGGTGACCTCGGGCGCCCTGCCGTCCGGCACACCCAACCAGGCGCGCGATGCGGTGTTCCAGCCCGCATTCATCGCCAGCAGCCAGACGAACCCGAACGACCCGCTTTACCTCGCTGCCCAGAAGAACGACATCCTGGGCTGGACCCCCAAGTCGCGCGTGCTGCTGTGCGGCGGTTCGGGCGATCCCACGGTGCCGCCCGCCGTGCACCAACGGGTGATGGCCGCCGATTTCGCCGCCCGCGGCGTGACCAACGTGATCTCGGTGGACGTGGACAGTGCCATCCAGGCCACCTTTGGTCCCGGTGGCACAGCGCCCACCGATCCGGCCTCTGCGGCCTTCGCCACCTACTACGGCGCCTACCACGGCACCTATGAACCCCCGTTCTGCCATGCCCAGGCACGCGCTGCCTTCGACGTCATCGTGAAGTAGGCGCACCGGTTCTGCCCGCATCCAAAGCCGACCTTCGGGTCGGCTTTTTTCATGGTGCCCGGCTTGGTAGTTTCCCGGGCGGTCAACCGGAGGGGGCGGGGGTACGATGGTAGTTGCAAAAAAGCACGGTCGTGCTTTTTGTAATCGTCTTATCTGGAGAACTTCCTTGATCCCACAACAATGCAAGACAGCCCTCTCGGTGCTGGCAGCAGCCTGCCTGCTGGCGGCCTGCGGTGGCGGCGGCTCGGACACCGCGCCTGCGGCACCGGTGACCTCGGTGAAAGTGGCGGGCGACAGCCTGGCCGACAGCGGCACCTTCGGCTTCAAGGCCACGGTGCAGGGTACGGCAGCCACGGGGGCCGGCTCCACCCCGATCTGGCCCGAGCGCGTGGCCACCAGCTATGGCCAGACACTGTGCGCGCACTACCTGTTCAACGGCACGGCGTTCGTCGCCAACAACAGCTGCTCGAACTACGCCGTGAGCGGCGGCCGCATCAACAACTTCACCGCGCCGACGTCCCCGGTCTCCATCACCCAGCAGCTCAAGGACCTGGGGAACGCCGGCTACAGCGCGGCAGACCTGGTGCTGGTCGATGGCGGCGGCAACGACGCGGCCGACTTGGTGGGCGCTTACTTGCGCGCCTCTGCAGACAACGGGCAGGCCTATGCGGCCATGCTCACCAGCGTGCTGCCCGCAGCCACCGTCAACACGGCCCTGGCCGGCGGTGCCGCGGGCCTGGCGCAGATCGGCGGCGCCTACATGCAGGCGCTGGCCCAGCAGTTCGCCGCGACCGTCCGGGCCAACACGGTGGCCAAGGGGGCACCGCGCGTGGCTGTGCTGAACGCGCCGGGCATCACCCGCACGCCCCGCTTCCAGATGGTGCTGGGCTCCATCGCTGCCCAGCGCGGTGCCGACGCCGCGAAACAGGCCGAAGCCCTGTTCGACGGCTGGGTCCAGGCCTTCAATGCGCAGTTGGCCACCAGCCTGGCCGGCGACGCCAAGATCGTGGTGGTGGACTTCTACACCTCGTTCAAGGACCAGTCGACCAACCCCGGCCAGTACCAGCTCACCAATGCCACCACGCCCGCCTGCCCGGCCACGGGCATGGGCAGCGATGGCCTGCCGACCTACAGCTTTCCGACCTGCACCGCGGCCGCGCTGTCTGCCATGGCACCCCCGGCCGGAGCCACTGGAGGAGCGGACTGGTGGAAGAGCTACGGATTTTCCGACAGCTTCCAGCCCACGCCCTACGGCCACCAGCTGATCGGGCAACTGGTCTCGCGCTCGCTGTCGCGCGCTGGATGGCTCTAGGCCGCCACCGTGATCTCCGCATTTTCCAAGGAGTTTTCCATGCACCACTTTTCCCGGCTGGGCCTGGCAACGGCAGCCCTGCTGCTTGGCGCTGGCGCCTCGGCACAGGTCGCCGGCACCTTCAGCGTGCGCGCTGGCTTCACCCACATCGCCCCGCAGGTCAAGAGCGGCAACCTCAGTGCCCCGAGCTTCCCGGGCACCACGGTTGACGTGGGCAATGCCACCTCGCTGTCGGGCGGTGTGAACTACATGGTGACCAACCACTGGGCCATCGACGTGCCCCTGGCGCTGCCCTTCAAGCACGACATCGAGGGCGACGGCGCCATCGCCGGCGTGGGCAAGCTCGGCGAGACCAAGGTCCTGCCGGTCACCGTGTTCGCGCAGTACCGCTTTGCCGAGCCCGACGCGAAATTCCGCCCCTATGTGGGGCTGGGCCTGACCTACAGCCGCTTCTTCAAGACCCGCACCACGGCCACCCTGAGCGGCCTGACCGGCGGCACCCCGTCGCGCCCCACCACGGCCTCGGTGGACAACAAGTGGGGGCTGACGCCCCAGATCGGCTTTGTCTGGAGCATCAACGAGCGCTGGTCGCTGGACGCCGCCTACTACAAAAGCTTCCTCAAGACCACGACGCACCTGTCGTCGGGCCAGTCGATCACCACGCGGCTGAACCCCGACGTGGTCGCCATCGGGGTGGGCTACCGATTCTGAGGGCGCGTCCGGGATGCAAAAAGCCGACCTTCGGGTCGGCTTTTTTTCGTGGGCTGCAGCCGCAGGGCTTACCAGCGCGCGCGCAGGCGGTCGTAGGCGTAGTTGCCGAACTGGCGCTGCGCGTTGGGCGTCAGGTACACGCTGTCGGCGAACACGTAGGAGTCCTGGTTGGCACCCGTCAGCAGGGTCGAGGGCGTGCACAGGGCCGAATTGACCTGGCCGGCGCCAATGCCGATGCCGTTGGTGGTGTCCAGCGAGGTGCACACGGGCGTGGTGGCGTTGTTGAAGCCGTAGTTGGCGGGGGTGCCGACATACAGGTTCACGTAGTAGGCCGAGTCCACGTAGAGCACGTTGGCGCCCAGGTCGACGATGCTCACCAGCAGGCCTTCGTTGAAGCGGCTGCTGGCGTCGCTCAGCAGGGCCTCGCGGTTGATGGCCTTGGCCCAGGGCGTCTTGCCCAGGTCGTAGGTACCGGTGACGACGACGTTCTTGGCGCCTGCTGCGACCAGGCGGCGCACCTGGGTGGCCAGGTCCTGGCCGGCCTTGCGTGCAGCAGCCACCATGTCGGTGGTGCTTTGCGTGCCGGCCGTCACGGCGGCCATGCCGGCGATCACGTCGCTCGGTCCGCCGTTGATCACGATCAGGTCATTGGCGGCCAGGCCGCCGGCCGCCAGGAAGGCGTCGATCTGCTCGGTCACCGTGGGCGTGGCCGCCACACCGGCGGCATCGGGCTTGATCGCCACGCGTGCATTGCCCACGGCATAGCTGCGGCCGCCGGCCGTGGACGATGCGGCCAGGGTCTTGCCGTAGCGCGATGCGATCTGCAGCGTCCAGTTGTTCACGCTGCCATCGTTGACCGAGTAGCGCGTGCCCTTTTGGCCGACGTCGCTGTAGGCGTCACCGAAAGCCACCAGGCGTTCGGGGTTGAAAGCCGACTCCGTCGTGCTCGAACCGCAGGCCGCAAGCAATGCGGCCGACGCGCATGCGGCCACCAGTACGGTGCGGCGCATCCAAGTTGCTGCCATGTATTTCTCCAGAAAATGGGGTGTTAGTTTAACGACGCCGTGTCAAGGCGTGTAAAGGCTTGTCACGGAGCGACTTTGGACAGAGTGCGGCGCCCGGCGCGGGTTCCCTTGGCGTCACGCGGCGGCGGCCCGCTGCAACCGGTCGCGCACACCTTCCCACTCGGGGCTCGAGGGGGGGGTCTCGATCCAGATCAGCTTGACCCCTTCGTCGTCGAAGCTGCGCAGCACGGCAAACAGCTGCTGTGCGGTCGCGGCCGCATCATCGGGCATGCGGCGCATGACCAGGCGTGACGAGCGGGTGCGCAGCGCCGTGCGCGCATAGACCGCCATGTGGGCCGCATCGGCGCCCAGCAGGTCCAGTCCGGTCTGCAGCGCCTTGGCATCCATCAGCCGCACCTTGGCGTTGGGGGCGTAATGGGCCTCCAGCGTGCCCGAGGCGCGGGGCGTGTGCGCGGGCAGATCTTCCCTGGACAGCGGCTGCATGCCGCAGGCCTGTGCGATCTGCGCGCGCGTGATCGCGCCGGGCCGCAGCAGCACCGGCTGGCCGCGCGTGCAGTCCACGATGGTCGACTCGATCCCCACGCCGCACGGCCCGCCATCGAGCACCAGCAGGTCCTCGCCCAGCTCGTCGGCGACATGCCGGGCGGTGGTGGGGCTCACACGGCCGAAGCGGTTGGCGCTGGGGGCGGCCACGCCCCACACGGGTGGGCCGCCGAGTTCACTGCCATCGCCCGGGGCTGCGCAGGCGAGCAGCAGGGCATGGGCCACGGGGTGGGCGGGGCAACGCAGGCCCACGCTGCCCTGGCCGCCGGTGGCCGCAGTGGCCACGCCGGCCAGGCGCGGCAGGATGATGGTCAGCGGGCCGGGCCAGAACGCGTCGACGAGCGCCTTGGCGAAAGCCGGGATCTCGCGGGCGAAATGGGCGATGCCTGTGGCGTCGGCCACGTGCACGATCAGCGGATGGTCGCTGGGCCGGCCCTTGGCGGCAAAGATCCGGGCCACGGCGGCATCGCTGCTGGCATCGGCTGCCAGGCCATACACCGTCTCGGTGGGCAGGCCCAGCAGGGCGCCGCTGCGCACCGCGCGGGCGGCGGCGGCAATGGATTCGGACTGGGTGCCGTCAAGGATCATGGGGGCTGGCTCAGAAAGGCGCAATGCCCAGCAAGGCGGCAGCCTTGAGGGCGGTGGCGCGCGCCGCGTCGGCGCTGTCGGCGGTGATGTTCAGGTGCCCCATCTTGCGCCCGCGCTTGGCGTCGCGCTTGCCGTACAGGTGCAGGTGGGTGCCAGGCAGGGCCAACACCTCGGCCCAGGGCGGGGTCTGTGCGCTGCCGTCGGCGGCAAACCACAGGTCGCCCAGCAGATTGAGCATGACCGCGGGGCTGTGCTGGCGCGGCTGCGTGAGCGGCAGGCCGGCCATGGTGCGCACCTGCAGCTCGAATTGCGAGACATCGCAGGCATTCTGGCTGTAGTGGCCGCTGTTGTGTGGGCGTGGGGCGATCTCGTTGACCACCAGGCTGCCATCCTGCAGCACGAAGAACTCGACGCACAGCACGCCCACGTAGGACAGGCCCACGGCGATGGAGATGGCGCCGGCAATGGCCTGGCGCGCAAGCGCATCGGGCAGGTTGCCGGCGTGCACCTCGGTCACGGCCAGGATGCCTTCGCGGTGCAGGTTGCGCTGCACGGGCAGGTGCACACAGGCGCCGTCGGCACCGCGCGCCACGATCACCGAGCATTCCAGCGCCAGCGGCAGCATCTTTTCGAGCACGCAGGCCACCTGGCCTACGGAATCCCAGGCGGCTGCGAGTTCGGCGGCGGTCTTCACGCGCACCTGGCCTTTGCCGTCGTAGCCCATGCGCGCGGTCTTGAGGATGCCGGGCAGCAGGTCGGCGGGTACAGCGGCCAGTTGCTCGGCCGTCTCGATCACCGCATAGGGCGCGCAGGCCACGCCGCAGCGCATGAAATGGGCCTTCTCCTGCGCGCGGTCCTGCGCCACCGCCACGGCGCCCGCAGCAGGCGAGACCGGGCGCAGCGCGCCCAGCGCCGCCAGGGCGGTGGCGGGCACGTTCTCGAACTCGGTGGTCACGGCATCGGCCACACGCGCCAGCTCGGCCAGGCCGGCGGCGTCCTCGTAGCCGGTCTCTATGTGGTGGTGGCTCACCAGGCCGGCGGGGCTGGTGGGGTCGGCGTCGAGCACGGCCGTGAAGTAACCCATGGCCTGGGCCGTGTGCACGAACATGCGGCCCAGCTGGCCGCCACCGAGCACGCCCAGCGTCGCCCCAGGAAGAAGAGGTGCGGACAACGTGGTCATGCGGCGGGGGAGGGCAGGGCCATGTTGCGCGCCACCTCGGTCTGCTCGGCGCGGAAGGCTTCCAGGCGCTGGCGCAGCCCGGGGCTCTCGCTGGCCAGCAGCGCCACCGCGAACAGGGCCGCGTTGGCGGCACCCGCCGTGCCGATGGCGAAGGTCGCCACCGGGATGCCCTTGGGCATCTGCACGATGCTGTGCAGCGAATCCACGCCCTGCAGGTGGCGGCTGGCCACGGGCACACCCAGCACCGGCACCGTGGTCTTGGCGGCGATCATGCCGGGCAGGTGGGCCGCGCCGCCGGCACCGGCGATGATGGCCTTCAGGCCCCGGCCCGCGGCGGCCTCGGCATAGGCGAACATGTCGTCGGGCATTCGGTGCGCCGACACCACGCGCGCCTCGTGGGAGATGCCGAATTGCTCAAGAATCTGCACTGCATGCTGCATGGTCTCCCAGTCGCTGCTGGAGCCCATGACCACGCCGATCTGAATGGGTTTCATGGTGTGTGTGGGGGCGCCCCGGCGGACTGGGGTCCGCTGCGGCGCTGTAGGTGGAACCCCCGATTTTACGATTTGCGATGGCCCCCCTGCCACGGGGTTGTTTCAATGCGCCAAAATAGCGCCAACTTGCTTCACCGGCCCTGGGCCTCCGACCATGATTGATGTCACCGTAGAAAATTTTGAAGCCGAGGTGATTGCCGCCTCGATGGAAGTGCCCGTGCTGGTGGATTTCTGGGCGCCCTGGTGTGGTCCCTGCCGGATGGTTGCCCCGATCGTGGATGAGATCGCCAAGGAATTCGAGGGGAAGATCAAGGTCTACAAGCTGAACACGGATGAAAATCCCGGCGTG
>NZ_JBKDTZ010000158.1:0-8323 GCF_046339755.1 Acidovorax sp.
CAGCTTCTGGGACTTCAACGAGTACGAGCTGCTGCCGGGGTTCACGTTCAAGAACTACATCTCCATCTTTGCGGGCTGTGGCGATGCGTCGGAGGGCTTGTGCGTCACGCTCAAGACCTACTATTCCACGCTCAAGTTCAGTTTTCTGGTGTGGCTGATCACGCTGGTGATCGGTTTCACCGTGGCCTATTTCCTGGCTTTCCATGTGCGTTCCTCGGGCATGCAGACACTGCTTTTCGTGCTGTGCACCATCCCGTTCTGGACCTCCAACGTGATCCGCATGATCTCGTGGGTGCCGCTTTTGGGGCGCAATGGCCTGGTCAACCAGGGCCTGGTGGGCGCGGGCCTGGTGGACCAGCCGGTGGAGTGGCTGCTGTTCTCGGACTTCTCGGTGGTGCTGGCCTTCGTGCATCTGTACACCATGTTCATGATCGTGCCCATCTTCAACAGCATGATGCGCATCGACCGCAGCCTCATCGAGGCCGCCAGCGACAGCGGCGCCAGCGGCTGGCAGACGCTGTGGAACGTGATCATCCCGCTGTCGCGCACCGGCATCATCATCGGCTCCATCTTCGTGATCACCATCGTCATGGGCGACTTCGTGACCATCGGCGTGATGGGCGGGCAGCAGATCGCCTCCATCGGCAAGATCATCCAGGTGCAGACCTCGTACCTGCAGTTTCCGCTGGCCGCGGCCAACGCCGTGATCCTGCTCGCGGTGGTGCTGATGATCATCTGGGGCCTGACAAGGCTCGTGGACATCCGCAAGGAGCTGTGATGACCGCCTACGCCGCCGACAACCTGCACAGGACCCACGCATGACCACCCGCATCCGCGAATCCCGCCCCGCCAGTTTCTGGATCCTGGCCATCGTGTTCAGCCTGTTCGTGCTGTTCATGTACGGGCCCATGTTCGTCATCTTCATCCTGAGCTTCCAGGGCCCCGAGGGCGGGCTGACCTTCCCGATGCGCGGCCTGTCGCTGCACTGGTTCGGCAAGCTGGCCGAGGGCCTGGGCGTGGTAGACATCGGCGCCGCGCTGTGGCGCTCCCTCGGCCTGGGCGTGGCGGTGATGCTGTGCACGGTGGTGCTGTCGGTGTTGGCGGGCCTGGCTTTTCGCAAGCGGCTGGCGGGCGGCAACACGCTGTTCTTCATCGTCGTGGCCAGCCTGATCATGCCGTCCATCATCGTCTCGCTGGGCATCGGCCTGGAGTTCCGCCTGGTCGATACCGCCATCAAGTCCGCCCTCGAATGGCTGGGCATGGAAAGCACGCTCGAAGGCTATGGCACCTCGCTGGGCCTGTTCACCTCGGCCCTGGGCGCGCACCTGACCTGGACGCTGCCTTTCGGCCTGCTCATCATGTTCGCGGTGTTCAACCGCTTCAGCCCCTCGTACGAAGAAGCCGCGCGCGACCTGGGGGCCACGCCCTGGCAGGGCTTTGCCCATGTGGTGCTGCCGCTGATCGCACCCTCGGTCGTGGGCATCGGCATGTTCGGCTTTACGCTCAGCTGGGACGAGATCGCCCGCACCTCGCAGGCCATCGGCGACGTGAACACCTTGCCGCTGGAGCTGCAGGGCCTGACGAGCACCGTGACCACGCCCTCCATCTACGCGCTGGGCACGCTGACCACGGTGGTGTCCTTCGTGGTCATGGGCATCACCTTGGTTCTGGTGTGGGCTTTGGGCCAGCGCAAGAAAGGGCGGGCCGGCTGAGCCGCACGCCATGAGACTCCCATGCGCATCCGAGCCGACGATTCCATCATGACCGCCGCCCCCAAGCCCCGGCGCCGTGCTGCTGCGGCAACGTCCCCCGAGCCCGCCGACCTGCCTGCCGACAGTGCTGCAGCCGCGGGCGGCCTGCTCAGCGACAACGACATGTACGAGCGCATGGTCTCGGCCATCCTCGACCACCGGCTGCCACCCGGCACCAAGCTGGTAGAGGACAAGCTCGCAGCCGCCTTCGGCGTGTCGCGCACGCGCGTGCGGCCGGTGCTGGTGCGCCTGGCCAACGAGCAGGTGGTCACGCTCACGCCCAACCGCGGCGCCTCCATCGCCCAGCCCACGCCCCAGGAGGCGCTCGAAGTCTTCGAGGCCCGCCGCCTGCTGGAGCCGCGCCTGGTGGAGCTGGTCATCGCCAACGCCACCGACCAGCACATCGCCGCGCTGCGCGCCTGCATCGACGACGAAGAGGCCGCACGCGCCAGCGGCGACATGCGCCGTGCCATCCGCCTGTCGGGCGACTTCCACCTGCACATCGCGCAGGCCGCCGGGCACCAGACGCTGGGGCGCATCCTGCGTGAGCTGGTCTCGCGCACCTCGCTGATCCTCATGACCTACAGCCCCAGCCATGCGCGCGAGCGCGAGGAGGCGACGGCCTGCGGCTGCCGCGAGCACCGCGCGCTGATCGACGCCATCCGACTGCGGGACGCGAAGGAGGCCGCGCGCCGCATGCTCGACCACTTGGCGCGCATCGAGTCGCAGCTGGAGTTCACCCCGCCCGCAAGCGAGGCGCCGGATCTCATGAGCCTGCTGGGAATGGCGGGCTGAGCAGCATGCGCCATCTGCTGGTCATCAATCCGAACACTTCGCCCAAGGTCAGCGCGCTGCTGCAGCGCCACGTGCAGGCTGCTGCGGGATCGCATGTGGTGGTGCGCACGGCCACCGCACGTTTTGGCGCCCCCTACATCGCCTGCGAGGCCAGCTACGCCGTGGCCGCGCATGCCGCGCTCGATGCCTGGGCGCTCGATGTGTCCACCCAGCCTTCAGCGCCGAGCGCCGTGCTCATCGGCTGCTTCGGCGACCCGGGCCTGATGGCGCTGCGCGAGAGCAGCCCCGTGCCTGTCACCGGCCTGGCCGAGGCCTCTTTCATCGAGGCCGCACGCCACGGCCGCTATGCCATCGTCACCGGCGGCGAGCGCTGGGGCCCCATGCTGCAGCGCCTGGCCCAGGCCCTGGGCCATGCCCATGCGCTGGCCGGCATCCACACCGTGGCGCCCACGGGCGCCCAGCTCGCGGCCGATCCCGTGGCCGCCCGCGCCCTGCTGGCCCAGGCCTGCCGCGACGTGGTGCGCCAGATGGGCGTGCAGTCCGTCATCCTGGGCGGTGCCGGCCTGGCCGGCATGGCTGCGGCCGTGCAGTCGCAGGTCAGTGTGCCCGTGATCGACAGCGTGGTCGCCGGTGCCCACTGGGCCCTGCGCGCCAACGCCGTGCCGCCTGAGCGCAGTGCGGCGGCGTTCGATGTGGCGTGGGAAGGGGTGTCGGGGGAGATGGCGGCGCTGGGGCTGCGTCCGGGCGAGTGACGCCATTTGACACGGTCTTTGCGGGGCGTTAGTGTGCAGTCATGGTCACTACTCCCGCAAAACACTACGCGCTTTCGCTGGTCGAGGCGGAAGACTCCTTGGCAGCCATCTTTCCAGATGAGCTGTTGTCTCACCTGCAGCTCAAGGTAGGCGACGAGATCTACCTCACTGAAAGTGACGATGGGAGTCTGTTCATCAGTGCAAAGAAGCCAGATCCTGGCACGCACAATGTGCTGCAGGACCTAGCGGGGTAGTAATGCAGCGGGCGCCGCGTTTCAAACCGGCGTAGCCACACGTTCCATGCGCGTCAGCGGCAGTGCCTCGTCTTCGCTGGCGGCCCTGGGCAGCACGAAGTTGAACACCGAACGTGTGAACGGTGCTGTGATGCCCAGCGACTCATAGCCCGCAGGCGCTACATTGCGCACCAGCTCCACGATCAACCCATCGCGCGTGGCAAAGGCAAAGTCATCGTCGATGTAGCTGTCGCCCGGAATGTTCACCTGCGTGGTCAGCGTGCGCATGCCGGGCGCCGCCACCAGGAAGTGGATATGCGCAGGCCGCTGGCCATGGCGGCCCAGCAAGGCGAACAGCTCGTGCACCGGCCCCACGGGCGGAATCGCATAGCCCGGAGGCAGAAAGCTGCGAAAGCGATAGAAGCCTTTGGCATCGGTCTCGATGCGCCGGCGCAGCTCATAGGGCTGCATGCCCGGCATGAAGTGCGAGTAGCCGCCTTTCTCGTTGGCATGCCACACATCGACCATGGCATGCGGCACCGGCTTGCCGTCGAGGTCCAGCACCTGGCCTTCCATGACAAAGATCTCGCCACGCGGCTCGCCCTCGTCCACACGCACCTCCACCTTGGCAGTCGGGGCACCGGCCACGAACAGTGGGCCCTCGATGGCGCGCGGCGTACCACCCCCGCGGCCGGCGCGCGCATCGGCCTCGTCTGCGCGGATATCGATCAGGCGGTCGAACCCGAGGCCTGCGGTGATCAGGCCAGCCTGGCCCGCAGCGCCCAGGCGGTTGAGCCAGGCGGTGGCGGCCCAGAACTCGTCGGGGGTCACGTCGAGCTCGTCGATGGTCTTGAACAGGTCGGTGACGATGCGCTCGGTGAGCTGGCGCACGCGCGCGTTGCCGGGGGCGATCTGGCGGGTGTTGACCTGCTCGAGCAGTTGCGATTGGGTGAATTCAGCCATGGGGTGGTCTCCTTGTGGTTAGAAAAAAGTTGGGGTGGTGGTCACAGGCTCTTGAACAGCGGACTGCGCCGCGCGGGCGCGCCCGCATCGGCCGCGGTGAAGAACTTCTCGGTGTAGATGTCGGGCTCGAACAGGCGGACCTGCATCAGCGTGGCGATGCAGCCTTCGATCATGGGCGGCGGCCCGCACAGGTAGGCCTTGCTGCCGCGGAAGTCGTTGCCCAGGTGCTGCTGCAGCGCCTGGTGCACATAGCCGGTGGCGCCGGTCCAGGTGGCGTCCTCATTCGCCGACAGCACCGGCACGTAGCGGAAGTTGGCGTGCTCGGTGGCCAGGGCCTCGAACAGGTCGGCAAAGTACAGCTCCTGCCGCGTGCGCGCTCCATGGAACAGCGTGATGGGGTAACCGGCGCCTTCGGCCAGCAGGTCCAGCACCATGGACTTGGGGCTCGACAGGCCCGAACCGCCCGCCAGGAAGATCGCCTGGCGTGTGGCCGACTTGCGCACGAAGAAACGGCCGAAGGGGCCGGATATCTCCAGCCGGTCGCCCACCTTCACCTGCTCGTGCAGCCAGGTGGTCGCAGGCCCGCCCTCCACCTTGCGGATGTGCAGCTCGATCAGCGCATCGCCAGGCGCGCTGGCGATGGAGAAGGCGCGCGCGCCCTGCACCCCGGGCACCCGCAGCATCACGTACTGCCCGGCCTGGAACGCGATGGCCCGGTCAGGCTGCAGCCACAGGCCCAGGATGGTGGGGGTGAGCATTTCCGTGCGCACCACCTGCGCCAGGAAGTCCTGCAGGGGCAGGTAGCGGGCGTCGGGGTCTTCGTCCACCTCGGCCTCGATCACCAGGTCGGACTGCGGCGTGGCGCAGCAGGCCAGCACCTTGTTCTCGTCGCGCTCGAAGTCCATCAGCGCGAAGGGCGAGGCCTCGCCGTGCTCGAACTCCCCGTCCAGCACCTGCACCTTGCAGGTGGCGCACAGGCCGTGGCAGCAGGCGTGGGGGATCCACACGCCCGCGCGCAGGCAGGCGTCCAGCACCGTCTGGCCCTCGGCGATCTCCACCGTCTGGCCCAGCGGCTCTATCGTGATCTGGTAGCCCATGGGCGGTCTCACGAACCCGAGCCCGCAATGCCGGCGAGGCCCGGCGTGCGCAGCTGGATGAAGGACTTGTGCACCAGGCCGTTGTCGACCAGCGAGCGCGCCGGGTCGGGCGTGAAGGGCTTGCCCGAGTCGCGCCATTCGGCCCGGCTCCAGTCGATGCGCGCAAAGTCGGGGTGGCTGCCGTAGACGCCGGGCAGCACCTCGCTCACCAGCGCGCCGAAGGGCATGGCCGCGGGCAGGGGCAGGCACACGGGCGAGCAGAACAGCAGGTGGTCCTCCCAGCCGATGTAGAGCAGGCGGTTGCCGTGGAATTTGTCTTCGGCGTCGGCGGCGTCGCCCTGGTAGCCGGGCTGCAGTGCAATGACAGGCATGTGTATCTCCTTTCGTTCGGTGGTCAGGCCGCCTTGGCAGGGGTCGCCGCGGCGCCGTCTACGGGCAGGTGGCTGCGGCCGGTCCAGCGCTCCCAGTTGGCGCGGTCGGGGCTGGTGTTGTATTCGCCGGTGTCGGCGCTGGTATCCAAGTGGTACCAGGCCAGCACCTCGGCCAGCGGGTTGAAGCCGGGTTGCGTCGGGTCGGTGCCTTCGCGAAAGCAGTTGCTCTGGTAGATCTGGTGCACGGGCAGCCAGGCCTGCTTGAACTTCTCGGGCTCGCCGTCGAAAACGTCCTTGCAGCCGTCGGAGCAGAAGTGGTACTTCATACCGTGGTAGGTGGACTCGCGCGCCGCGATCTTGGTGGGTGCCTCCATCTCGGTGAAGGCCATGGGGATCTGGCAGATCTGGCACAGCATGGGCAGGCTGTTGTTCACCCAGCGCTTGCCCTGTTGCTCCTGCTCGCGCAGGTGCACCAGGCGCGGGCGGTAGTACTTGTCGAAGGTATTGGGATACTTGGCCGACAGCCAGTCCATCTCTTCGTCGGTGGGGATCCAGGTGTGGATGCCGGCGGCGTGGGTGTAGTTGTAGAAGATGCCCCAGGCCTGGTGGGTGATGTGCTCCTTCTCCAGCTGGGCCACATCGGCATACTTGGGCAGCTTCACGCCGTAGCGCGCCAGGTCCTCGAACAGCGCGCCGCCGTTCTTCTCGAAGTACATCTCCCAGGCCTCGGCCCAGCTCATCACGCGCTTGGGCAGCATGTAGTCCATCATCATGCCCACCAGGGTGAGCAGGCGGTAGCCACGCCAGAACCACTTGTCCACCCACTTCTGGATGATGGGCAGGTTGTCCGGGTCCTGTTCCAGCATGAACTTCACCACCTCCAGGCCCAGCGTCATGTGGCGCGATTCGTCCGACTGGGCCGAGAAGCCGAAGGTCACGGTGGCCATGTCGCCGTTGTAGGCCGCGCCGCTCATGAAGGGCATGAACAGCAGGTTGGTGAGCACATACTCGAACGAGAACGAGATGGCCGTGATGAACTCGAAGGGCCCCGCCGTCATCGCATCGTCGAAGTAGGACTTGGGCACCGACAGGTACCACAGCCGGTCGTGCATGTGGTGGAAGTCGTGCAGCCCGTTGAAGTACTTGTTGTAGTGGCTGATGGTGTGCACCTGCGTCTGCGCGTGGCGCAGCTCGTCGATGGACTGCATCTGCGCGGCGATGCGCGCGCCCACGCCGCGCAGCGAGCGCCCGGCCATGGCATAGCCGCGGTGCGCCGCGTACTCCAGCGGCGATACGCCCGTGAGGAACAGCTTCAGGGTGTTGACGTAGCGCGCATCGGTGACGTTGAACTGGCCGTTGTTCTGCGCGAAGGCGTCGATGATGGCGTAGAGCTTTTTCTCCTTCTCGCCCTGGAACTTCCAGTACGCGTCCATCGTCAGGCGGAACGGGTCTTCCCATTTGTCCCAGTCGTGGATCTTGATGCCCTCGAACTGGTCGAAGGGGAACACGTCGTCCATGGACTGGTAGGTGGTGTCCCAGCCCAGGCTGCGCGTCATCAGCGCGTACTTTTCCTTGATGCCCAGGCGGCGGGCGCTGCTGGCGGTGTTGTCGTTCTGGTTCATGGTGTCTACTGAAGGTGCAGTGGGGCAGGGCATGGGCTGCGCGTCAGGCCGTCACGCCGCGCGTGAGGCGAAAGGCGTCGTCCGTCTCGTCGATGTTTCCGGACAGCGAGATCAGGTTCAGGTGCAGCTCCTGCAGGTCCCAGTCGCGGCCCATGCGGTCCTGCACCGAGCTGCGGTGGATGACGATCTGCCCGGGCGCATCGATCTTCACCATGGCCGGGAACTCGGCCACGGTGGCCAGAGGGTTGTCGGCCAGGATGGCGTCGATGATCTGGCGCGTCTCGTCGTTGGTCTGCAGTGCGATGAAGACGCTGGGGCGGTCCTGCATGGCGGTGGTTGCGGCAGTGGTACTCATGGGGGGCTTTCGTGGGAGGGGTCAGGCGCGCAGGCCCAGCTTGGCGATGCGCGCAGCGAGGGCCTGGTCGGCTTGGGCCAGTGCGGCGGCACCCGCATCGGCGCCCAGTGCGGCGCTGGCCAGCGGTGCCAGGGCGCGCAGGATCTCGGTGCGCCAGGTGCCGATCCACGCGGTGAGTTGCGCTGCGTTGGCCGGCGATTCCTCGGCGGCGGTCTTCACGGTGGCGTCCACCCAGCGGGTGGTCTCGTCGTACCAGTCGTTCATGAAGACGGTAAGCATCGACAGGTCGTTGCCGGTGCCAGGGTTCAGGTACGCCTCCAGGAGGCGGTATACCAGCGGGTACAGCACGACGTCGAACACAAGCTTCTGCGCCACGAACACATC
>NZ_JBKDTZ010000159.1:0-7407 GCF_046339755.1 Acidovorax sp.
CACCTCTGGCGCGTGGTCCTGGGCGGCCCGTGTGTCTCCGAGACTGGTCTGTGGCCGCTCTTCCGGCGTCAGCTGGCGGCGCTGGCGCCGGGCGGCAGCACACGCGCCTCGGCATCATTGAGCGGCTGGCCGCGCGGGCCCAGGGGGGTGATGGCCATCTGCCCGTTGGTGCGCACCAGGCGCAGCTGGCGCGCCAGCGCAAACGCGTCGAGCGCGGCCAGGGCTTCGTTCTCCTGCGCTTGCCAGCGCTGCTCCACACGCGCGGCATCGGCCAAAAAGGCGGGGTTGGCCAGGTGCTGGGGCACCTCGGCCTCCAGCCGCGTGCCCATGTCCTGCAGGGCCTGGCGCAGCACGCGGCCCTGGCCGGCGGGCAGGCGCAGGGCGCGCGGGCGCTCGGGCGCATCGAAGTCGTGCAGGTAGCACAGGTCCGGCGGCACGGGGCGGCGCGCGGCCTCGGCCAGCATGGCCTGGTGCAGCAGCGAGGCGCGGCCACTGCCCACGTCGCCCAGCACGAAGAGGTGGTAGTCGGGCTGCTGCATGGCCAGGCCGAAGCGGGCGGCGGCTTCGGCGCGTTCCTGGCCGATCCAGGGCAGGGGCCGGCCCGTGAGTTCGGCCGTGCTGGCAAAGCCCAGCGTGGCGGCGTCGACGATGAGCCGCAGTTGGTGGGCAGGCAGGGCGCGGGCGGAAGCGGACATGGAGAGCGGCAATTCGGAAAACGGGGCCGTTGAGACGACAAGGAAAGAAAAAGGGAGTTTTTGCGCGTCAGCGGCCTGGCGGCATCGGGCTCTTGGGGGCACCGCCGGCCAGCGCACGCTCGCGCGCATCGGCCTGGGCGGCTGCGCCTTCCAGCTCGGTGGGCCAGCCCGCCAGGTGCTGCTGGGCGATGCGGCTCAGCGCGGTGATCCAGTGGCTGCTGTCGTTCAGGCAGGGGATGTAGTGGAACTCCTGGCCACCGGCGTGCAAGAAGGCCTCGCGCACCTCCATGTTGATCTCTTCCAGCGTCTCCAGGCAGTCGCTGGTGAAGCCGGGGCAGACCACGTCCACCCGGCGCGTGCCGGCCTTGCCCAGGGCCTCGATGGTGGGCTGGGTGTAGGGCTCCAGCCACTTGGCCTTGCCAAAGCGTGACTGGAAGGTGAGCACGTAGCGCTCGCGGCGCAGGCCCAGGCGCTCGGCCAGCAGGCGACCGGTCTTCAGGCTCTCGCAGTGGTAGGGGTCACCCAGCATGAGCGTGCGCTCGGGTACGCCGTGGAAGCTCATCACCAGCTTGTCGGGCTGGCCATTCACCTTCCAGTGCGCCTCGATGCTGCGGGCCAGCGCATCGATGTAGCCGGGGTGGTCGTGGTAGCGGTTCACGAAGCGCAGCTCGGGCACGTGGCGCGTGCGCGCGGCCCAGGCGTAGACCGCGTCGAACACGCTGGCCGTGGTGGTGCCCGAGTACTGTGGGTACAGCGGCAGGATGAGGATGCGCGTGGCGCCCTCGGCCTTCAGGGCATCGAGCTGGCTGGCGATGGAGGGGTTGCCGTAGCGCATGGCATGGCGCACCGCCACCTGGTGGCCGGCCTCGCCGAGCCAGCCGCGCAGCAGCGTGGCCTGTTTGGCGGTCCACAGCGCCAGGGGGGAGCCGTCCTGGGTCCAGATGCTGGCGTACTTGGCGGCCGACTTGGCAGGGCGCGTGCGCAGGATGATGCCGTGCAGGATGGGCAGCCACGCGGCCTTGGGGATCTCCACCACGCGGTGGTCCGACAGGAACTGACCCAGGTAACGGCGCACGGCCGGGGCCGTGGCCTCGTCGGGCGTGCCCAGGTTGCACAGCAGGATGGCGGTGCGTTCGGGCTGGCCGTGGTTGTAGGGGGGTTCTGGGGCGAAGGGGGTGCGCAGCATGGCCCCGATTGTGGCAAATGCACGCGCCCCATCCGGCGGACGGGGTATGCGGGCCTTCAGGCGCTGGCCCCTGGGGCCTGCGGTATTCTCGGGGCACCATGCCTGCCGCCCCCCCTTCCGAACCGTCTGCCGAGGCGCCCGCAGGCGCCGCCGCCGCCCTGGCCCGCTCGCTCGACACCGGCCGCATCCGCGCCATCAGCATCGACCTGGACGATACGCTGTGGCCCATCTGGCCCACCATCACCCGGGCTGAGGCCGTGCTGCTGCAGTGGCTGACCGAGCACGCGCCCGCCACGGCCACGCTGTTTTCGAGCACCGAATCGCTGCGCGCCATCCGCAACCAGATGGTGGCCCTGCGGCCCGATCTGGTGCACGACCTGAGCGCGTTGCGCCGTGAATCCATCCGCCTGGCGCTCACGCAGGCGGGTGATGAGCCCGACCTGGCCGAGCCCGCGTTCGACCTGTTCTTCGCCGAGCGCCAGCGCGTGGAGCTGTTCGCCGATGCGCACGACACGCTGGCCTTTCTGGCTGCGCGCTACCCGGTGGTGGCCCTGTCCAACGGCAATGCCGATGTGCACCGCATCGGCATTGGCCACTACTTCAAGGCCAGCATCAGCGCCACCGCGGTCGGTATCGCCAAGCCCGATGTGCGCATCTTCCAGGCCGCCGCCAGCGCCGCGCAGGTGCAGCCGCACGAGGTGCTGCATGTGGGCGACGATGCCGCGCTGGATGTGCAGGGCGCGCTGGCCGCCGGCATGCAGGCCATCTGGCTCAATACACCCAACCACCCCTGGGCACACGACCAGCACGGTGAGCCGCCGCACGCCACGGTGGCCAGCCTCACGGCCATCCGCGAGTTGCTCAAGGCCATCCCCGAGGCGCTGGCGCAGCCGCCACGCTGAGCATCGGCTGCGCTGCGGCGTTTTTTCTTGCCGTAGATCAAGGCGCGCACTGCGCTGGCGCGCGAGACTGGGGCCACCATGCGCCCCAAGCCCCCTCCCACCCTGCCGCCCGTGCGCACCATCGGGCTGATGCAGCCCCTGGCCTGGCTGGCCCTGGCCTGGCGCGACATGGTGCGCACCGGCTGGCTGAGCTTTGCGCATGGCCTGGCGGTGGCGCTGTTCGGCGGCGTGCTGCTGGCCGTGGCGCACCACCGCTTCTGGCTGCTGGCGGGGGCGCTTTCGGGCTTTCTGGTGGTGGCGCCGGTATTGGCCACCAGCCTGTATGCACTGAGCCGTGCGCTGGAGCGCGGCGAGCCCGCCAATGCGGCCCTGGTGCGCCGCACCTGGCTGGACTGGCAGAACAGCCACCCCGCCAAATGGGGCGATCACGATTACTGGTGCCTGGTGCAGTTCGGCGCGCTGCTGGCGCTGGCGGCCACGGGTTGGGTGCTGACCTCGGCCGCGCTCATCACCTTGCTGGCACCGGTGCCCGCGCGTACCCCACTCGACTTCATGCACCATGTGGTGCTGGCGCCCGATGGCCGGCTGTTCGCGCTGTGGCTGGCGCTGGGCAGCCTGCTGGCCGCGCCCATCTTCGCCTCCAGCGTGGTGGCCATGCCGCTGCTGCTGGACCGGCGGGCCACGCTGCGCCAGGCGGTGCTGACCAGCTGGCAGGCGGTGTTGGCCAATCCGCTGCCCATGGCATTGTGGGCGGCGCTGATCCTGGGCTTCACCTTGCTGGGCCTGGGTTCGCTGCTGCTCGGGCTGATCGCTGTGCTGCCCATGCTGGGGCATGCGAGCTGGCATGCCTACCGGGATCTGGTCGATGCCTCGGGCCTGCCGGAGCGCGAGGGCGCGGGCGTGGGCAGGGTGGGGCGGCGGCCATGATCTTCGGTTTTACCGAGGCGCAGATCTCGGGCTTTTTTCTCACCTGGGGCGTGGGCGCCTTCATCGCCTACATGCTGTTCATCATCGGCCAACTGGCCTGGGAGTCCAAGGCCGGGCGCTTCGGCACCTTCGTGTTGTTCCTGGGTCTGGGTGTGGGCTTCATCGGCTTCATTGCCAAGGTGCTGATCCAGTGGTGGCTGGAGCGGTGAGACCGTTTGCGACAAAGTGGTGATGGTGTACAGGGGGAAACTGGCCCTAACATCCCGCCATGTCCTTGCCCACGACCACCCCATTGCTCACCCGTGCCGAAACCAGCGGCTATACCGAGACCTCCACCCACGCCGACGTAATGGCCTATGTCCAGGGCCTCGCGGCGCTGGGCGACCCGCGCCTGCACGTCAGCGACTTCGGCAGCTCGCCCGAGGGGCGCGCCTTGCCGCTGCTGGTGCTGTCCGCCCAGGGCCACCACACGCCCGAGGCCGCACAGGCCAGCGGCCTGCCCGTGGTGCTGATGCTGTGCGGCATCCATGCCGGCGAAGTGGAGGGCAAGGAGGGCGTGCTCATGCTGGTGCGCAACCTGTTGCGCGGCGACCATGGCACCGAACTGCTCGAACGCACCGTGCTGCTCGTGGTGCCACTCTTCAACCCCGACGGCAACGACCGCATGAGCGCCGACAACCGTCCGCTGGACATCGCCCACCTGCGCGGGCAGGACGGCCCGGCCCTGGTCGGCACGCGCACCAATGCCGCGGGCGTGAACCTCAACCGCGACTACATGCGCCAGCAGGCACCCGAGATGCGCCTCTTGCAGCAGCGCGTGTGCCAGCCGTGGAACCCGCACCTCACGCTGGACTGCCATGCCACCAACGGCTCCATCCACCGCTTTGCGCTGACCTACGACATTCCCCACACCGAGCACACGGGCCGCGCCGAACCCGTGGCCTACATGCGCGAGCGCATGATGCCCGCCGTACAGGCCGCGGTGAAGCGCACCGAGGGCCTGGACACCTTCTGGTACGGCAACTTCGTGCGCGATGAGGGCGGCCAGGGCCAGGGCTGGATCACCTACACCCATCACCCGCGCTTTGGCTGCAACTACCGCGGGCTGACCAACCGGCTCGATGTGCTGCTGGAGGCGTATTCTTACATCAGCTACCAGGAGCGCGTGGAGGTCACCTATGCCGTGCTGCGCGAGGCGCTGGTCTATGCCGCCGCCAACGGACAGGAGATCGTCGACCTGCTCGCTGCCTGTGCCGAGCCGCCAGAGCAGGTCGCCATCCGCTACGCGCTGGAGGCGATTCCCGGCACCACGGTGGAAGTGCTCACGCGCGAGCCCTACACCCTCACCGGCGACCCGGTGAGCGTGCAGGTGCCGCACTACGCCCACTTCGTGCCCACGGCCACCGTGCAGCGTCCCTGGGCCTACGCGATGCCCCAGGCCGTGGCCGACTGGCTGCAGGGCCATGGCCTGCAGACCACGCCCGTGGCGGCCGGCACCGTGCTGGAGGTGGAAGTGCCCGTGATGCAGCAGCCCGTGGCCGAGCCCGGCCCCGCCATCCTGGAGGCCCAGGCCAGTACGCACTGGACGGCCAGCCACCAGCGCACGCAGCGCGCTCTGCCCGAAGGCTGGTGCGTGGTGGCCACGGCCCAGCGCTACGGCGCCATTGCGGTGGTGGCCTGCGAGGCCGAGAGCGACGATGGCGTGATTGCCAATGGCATCGTGGCCGAGCCGGTGGCGGGGGCAGAACTGCCGGTGTGGCGGGTGCTGGCGCCGGTGTGAACTGCGTTGGCTCGCTTTTAGGTGGATTTAGTCGTTTGTGCTAATTATTGGTTTTGACTAAAATTGCCCAAATGGACCTTTTCCACCGCCCCGCACTGGCCGAGCAGATGGCCAAGCAGCTGCTGGAGCCCGGCCTGCTCGACCAGGGGCTGCGCTCGGGGCTCTTTCTGTCGGGCTTGCGCCGCACCGGCAAGACCACCTTTTTGCGCCAGGATTTGATCCCTGCGCTGGAGGCCAAGGGCGCCATCGTCATCTATGTCGACCTGTGGGCCGACACCAAGGCCGACCCGGCCACGCTGGTGCATGCGGCCATCCGCCGCGCGCTGGCCGACCTGCAGGCGCCGGGCTCGGGTGTGCTGAGCCGCCTGGCGCGGCTCAAGGGGCTGGATGTGGGCGCTGCGGGCTTCAAGTTCGCCTTCCAGCTCAGTGAGGTGGGGGCCAAGGGCGGAGTGACGCTGGCCCAGGCGCTGACCGAGGTGATCGAGCTGGCGCGTACCGACCTGGTCCTGATCGTGGACGAGGTGCAGCAGGCCCTGGCCGGCGACGATGGCGCGCAGATGCTGCTGGCCATCAAGGCCGCGCGCGATGCCATCAACCCGCGGCCGGACACCCCCGGGCATTTCCTCTTCATCGGCACGGGCTCGCACCGCGCCCAGGTGGTGGGCATGACCTTGCAGGGCAAGCACGCCTTTGCCGGTGCCACCTCGGTCGAATACCCCACGCTCGATGGTGACTACGTGGCCTATGTGCTGCAGGGCATTGCCGAGGAGGGCGCACCCGTGCTGCCCAGCCTGCCCGTGGCGACTGCCGCCTTCAACCTGCTGGGCCGGCGGCCTGAAGAGCTGATCCGTGCCCTGCGCCAGCTGCAGCGCGAAGACCCGGCCGAGGCCGACCGCCTGCTGCCGGTGATCGCCGCGACGCTCAAGGGCGCGGCGGCCGACGTGGAGCTGCGCAAGCTCGAAGACCTGGGTGTGCTCGCGGGCGCGATTTTCGACCGCGTGGCGCGCGTGGAAGGCGATGCCAGCGGCCTGTTCACCACCGACGCCCTGGCCGAATACACCGCCACCGTGGGCCGCGAGGTCACGGCCGACCAGGTGCAGCGCGTGTCGGAAGAACTGCGCGACGCCAACCTCATCGTGCGCAAGGGCCATGGCACCTATGCGGTGACGGACCCGTTCGTGCAGCAGGCGTGGCGCGAGCGCAAGATGCTGGCGGGGCCGGTGCCGGCTCACAGGATCGACAAGAACTGAGCGCTCGCCCGGACCTTGCTCAGTATTTCAACTTTGGATACCAGCTCGCAGGGCGCCCCTCGGGCGTGAGGTCCAGGATAGACCACAGCGACGCAATGTCCGGCGCGTCGCGCGGGTCCTGGCCCGGGTCGGCCATGTCCTTGGTCATCTCGCTGGCCCAGAACAGGCGTACCTGGCCTTCGCCATCGCGCTGGTAGACGACCAGCGCCGGGTACTCGCTGCCATCGGGCATCAGGATGCCCAGATCCTTCGCGTAGTCGTCGCCGACGGTCTGCACGAAGTTCAGGTCGCGCCAGCCGCGCTCCTGCGCAAAGGCGTACTGCCGTTCCACCGGCGAGCGGCCCAGGATCTTGAGGGCCACACGCTGTTTGATGTCGGCGGCGTTGCCCTCGACCGAGCCGAGCCAGTTGGTGCACATGGGGCAGGGGCGTTCGCGCCGCGGGCCGTACATCCAGAAATACGTCACCAGGGTGTCCTTGTCGCCGAACAGGTCGGCCAGGCCCACTTCGAAGCCCTGCTCGTCCTTGAAGCGGTAATCCTTGGCGATGACCGGGCCGGGCGGCAGGGCCTGGCGCTGCGCGACCAGGCGCGTCATGTGGCGGCGGTAGTGGATCTCTTCGGCCAGCTGGGCCTGTCGCGCGGCCTCGTTCTCGGCCGAGTCGCCGGG
>NZ_JBKDTZ010000160.1:0-4980 GCF_046339755.1 Acidovorax sp.
CCTGGGCGCGTGTGCCGTTGCCTACCTGGTCTAGCCGTTGGTGCCTCGTGAGCTGCTGGCGGTGATGGATCGCCTTGCTTCGAGGCTGTCTGGCACCGGCTGGCGCATCGCCCCGGGCAGCCGGCAGCTGCTGGCGCCCACCGGCCTGGCCGTGGCACTGACGGGGGCCGAGGCCCTGGTGCTCGAGCGCTTGCTGGCCGTGCAGCCCCACAAGATAGCGCGCGAGGAACTCAACGCCGTGCTGGGGCCCGGTGGAGACCCGGGCGACACGCGTCGGCTCGACACCCTGCTCAGCCGCCTGCGCAGCAAGGTGCAGGCCGAGACCCAGTTGGCGCTGCCGGTGCATACCTTTCGCAACCAGGGCTTTGCGTTCGCGCAGTGATCCATCAGCGCCGGAACCGCTCGCCGTTGAAGTACGACAGTTCGACGAAATCCGTGCCGTTGTGGTCCTGGGGGCCATAGCGCAGCTCGAAGCCGCCCATGTCGTAGGGGCGCATGCTGTGCAGGGCGTCGACCAGTTTTTCGCGCGTGGCGGTGCGCCCGGCGCGGCGCAGGGCCTCGATCATCAGGCGGGCGCTCAGGTAGCCCTCCAGCGATGAGTAGCCCGGCTCGGCATCCGGCACATGGGCCTTGAGCGCATCGCGGTAGGCCTTGACGATGGGCTTGGCGACGTTGTCGGGGTTGGGTGCGACCTGGGCCACGGTGATGCCGCGCGCCGACTCGCCCAGCGCCGCCAGCAGCGGCCGCGAGCCCAGGAAGGAAATCGAGAACGCAGGTGCCTTCACGCGCTGGCGCAGCGACTGGTAGAACGGTATGCCCACGGCCCCCACAGCCAGCGAGATCAGGGCCGTGGGCTGCCAGGTGGTGATCTCGTCCACCGTGCGTGCCACGCCCTCGGGCGTCTCGGGCAAAAGAAAGGCCTTCCAGTCCTTGTTGTTGTGGGCCTTGGCCGCCGCGTCGAAGGCCGCCAGCGTCGCTTTGCCAAAAGGGTTGTCGATGTAGGCCACCGCGCACTTGGTGAAGCCTGTGGAGCCCAGTTGCTGCACGATCTTGTTGAGTTCCTGCGCATAGCTCGCGCGCGCGTGGAACACCAGCGGGTTGAACGGGCGCAGCGCGTCCGACCCCGTGCCGGGCGCGATCAGCGGCACCTTGGCCGCCATGGCCACGGGCAGGGCGCCCATCACGCTGGTGGTGCCGCCGCAGGAGAGCAGGGCGAAGACCTTGTCCTCCTCCAGCAGCCTCTTGGCGTTGGCGCCGGCCTTGGCCGGATCGCCGCCATCGTCGGCGCTCGTGAACTGCAGGCGCCGCCCGTCGATGCCGCCGCGCTCGTTCACCTCCTGGAAAGCCGCGGCGATGCCCTTGTTCATCTCAACGAATGGAAATGCCAACGGACCGGTGAGGGCGGCCGTCTGGCCGATGCGCCAGGGCTCGGTCTGCTGGGCGAGGGCCCAGGAGGGCAGGGCTACGCTGGTGGCCGCTGCAGCGCAGGACAGCAGGCGGCGGCGTGTGGGCGCAAGGGAGGGCGGACGCGCCGGCGGCGCGGGGCGGTGGATGGGCATGTGGCTTGTCTCCTGCGGTCTTTTTGGTGTGTATGCCGTGACGGGGCCAGCGGCGCAGCAGACAGTAGACAGACAGACAAACAGACAGGCAACCAACCAGACAGCATGCATGAATGAATCAATCTGCGCGCACGGCCCCATCGACGGCAGGGGCAGTATCGGGCGCAGGTCCGGCACTGCTTTGCGGGAAAACACGGGCAGTCGGTCACCAATCGTCACATTGGAGACTGTTCGGGCGGCATGGCAGGACGCCTCTGCACCGCAAAAGATCGTCCGCGTATGCTTGCACCCGGGCACTGCTTCGTTCTCACAACACGTCATCCACTTTGGCGCATCGCTCAAGGCCGTGGAGTGGGACTGGGCCGAATGGCTTGCCAAGTTTGAGCAACTGCTCTCCGGGATCGACGGTGAGGTTCCCACAGTGCATCTGCAGACCGAACTGGTGGGCAACCACACCTACATCTGGCTGCGCACGAACTATGCCCCGGCGGACTGGCCGCCGGTGGGGGCATTCAAGGGCGGCATGCGGTCCTTCTAGATTTCAATTTACACAAGATCCTTGGCGCCGGTAGGATCCCCGCCCTGGGTCCAGTAGAACTGCCATCCCCCGTTTTCCAGGTCCGCTGCGCGGGACGCCACGAAGCGCATGCCCAGAGCTACAGCCTGCCATCCATCCTCTCCAAAAATCTTGCGTGGCGGTCCATCCACAGGGCTCAGCTCCACGAAGACGCCCCATTCGCCGCCGGGCTCCTGGCGAGGCATGCCCACCCGCAGGACCACCAAGCCTTCGCCGGCACCGTCGGGTGCGACGGCGTACCACATGCGTTCGATTGCCGGTTCTGAGGTATTCATAAGCGATGGCTGTACCAGACTCTGGAGAACGTCTGCGTGGATTGATGGTGGCCTCAATCTAACGCACCAACGCTCGCGACGTTGTATCGCTGTGCGCTATAAAAAGACTCTTCGATCCTCGGAGCCGAGCCTGCATGCACATTACGCCCGACCTGTTCCCCGCCGCCAACCGCGCCATGGCCTCGGTGCTGCTGCTCTACTATCACCTGTTGCGCGAAGGGGGCATCACGCACGACCAGACGGTGTACCTGGACCCGACGCATTTCAGCGCGCTGGACCATGTGGACGTGACGGTGGACGCATCCGGGGCCGGCGAGATTGATGCTTCGCTGCTGCGTGAGGGCGCGGTGGTCTGCCTGCTGTGCGATCTGGACGACATGGTGTCCGAGCATGAAGACGACTATCTGCGGTGGCCTTTCACCCAGGCCATCCTGCAGGCGCATGCCCAGGGCCGGCTCGTGGCCGTGCCCGAGGTGGCGCTGGTGATCGCGCAGGTGGAGCGAGGCATCGGGCATCTGGACATGGCGCGCTACCGCGCGCTGCTGCAGGGCATCTACGAGAAGTACGTGGTGGGGCGCTGGCAGGCGCTGGGCGGCCTGCCGGGATAGGTCCCTCAACTGCGGCGGCGGCCCCTGCCAGAACGTCCTGCACGCGTATGCCCCGCGCTCTGGCAGGCACGCCGGTAGTCGCGCAGCGTCTGTTCAGCACGGCCTAGCACGTTGTCTGCCCCATCTTCGGCCGTGCTGGCCATGCCCGATGCCTTGCCCGTAAGCAGGGCAATGCCCTCGGCCACGTGCTCTGCCGTGTAGACATGGAACAGCCCGCGCTCCACCGCATCGAGGATGGGGCGCGCCAGCATCAGGTGGCGCCGGTTGCGCGCGGGGATGAGCACGCCCTGCGTGCCGTCGAGCCCTGCCGCCGCGCAGGCCTGGAACCAGCCTTCGATCTTTTCGTTGATGCCGCCCACGGGCAGCACCTCGCCGTGCTGGTTGAGCGCGCCGGTCACGGCGATGCCCTGGCGCAGCGGCAGGCCCGACAGGCTGGACAGCAGTGCATACAGCTCGGCGCACGAGGCCGAATCGCCCTCCACGCCGCTGTACTCCTGCTCGAACACGATGGAGGCATTGAGCGCCAGCGGTGTCACGTGGCTGAACAGGGCCGTGAGGTAGGCATGCAGGATGAGCACGCCCTTGTCGTGGATGGGGCCGGACAGGCGGACCTCGCGGTCGATGTTGAGCAGCCCTTCCTGCCCTGCGAAGCTGCGCGCCGTGATGCGCACCGGAAAGCCGAAGCGGTAGTCCGTGAGGTCGATCTGCGACAGGGCGTTGACCTGGCCCACGGCCTGGCCGGTAAGGCTGATGAGGCACTCGCCTTCGGCCAGGGTCTGGTGCAGCTCTTCCTCGGTCTGGTTGTGGCGCAGGCGCTGGGCGGCCAGGGCCGCCTGTACGTCAGCGGCCTGCACCAATGCCGTGGAATCGGCGGGGGCGCGCAGGCGGCACTGGGCCGCGCTCTCGATCACCAGGGCTTCGGCCTGGGCGAAGCGGGCGCTCTGGCGGCCCTGGTCGTCGGCCTCGCGGTGGCTTTGCTCGATCAGCAGGGCCACCGCCCCGGGGCCGAAATGCGGCAGGCCGCGCTGCGCGCAGCACTGCGCCACGAAGACGGCCGTGGCCCGGTGCGTGGCCGGTGTGGCGATGAAGCGGTCGGCAAAGTCCACCTTCACGCGAAAGCGGCGCGCGGCCTCGGGGTCGTTGTCCTGCAGGGCGTAGTACTCGTCCACCGAGCCGACGAGCACGATCTTGACATCCACTTCCACCGGCTCGGGCTGCAGGCCGGCCGGTGCTGCGCCGCCGCCGGGGCCTGCTCCGCTGCCACCCGCATCGTCGGTGATCTGCAGCCGGCGGCTGCGCAGGAAGCGGCGCACGCGCGGCCACAGGCCTTCCTCGGTGGCCAGGTCCTGCAGGTGCAGCAGGATGAAGCCGCCATGCGCGCGCAGCAGGCTGCCGGCATGGATGGCCGAGACGTCGGCCTGGCCGGGGTCGGCATCGTCGGCATTGGCGCCGTGGTCGATGCTGCCCATCAGGCTGCGCTGCTGCGGGTTGTCCTCCACGATCACGGGGGCGCCGCTGCGCCCTCCGTTGTCCACCGCCAGGTTCACGCGGCACTTTGCGAGCAAGCCGTCCAGGTCGTCCCTGCGGTCGGCCTCGGCATCGGTCTCGTTCTCGCCGTAGTAGGGCTCCAGCAGGTCGATGTTGCCCAGCAGCGCGCGTTCCACCTGGTCCAGCCACTGCGCCAGGCGGGCGGCCTGCGGGGCGATCTGGCGGGCGCCAAGCAGCGCTTGCTGCACCAGGGGGTGCACCACGGCGCGGCGCAGCGCGGCCAGGGCGGCATCGCGCTCGCGCTCCAGCGGGCGCATGGCCTGGGCGAAACGGTCGATCTCGGCGCGCAGCGCATCCTCGTCGCGGGCGATGGCGGCGCGGCGCTCGGGCGGCAGCACACGCGCCTCGGCGGCATGGCGCGGGTTGCCGCGCGTGCCCAGGGGGGGGGTGGCCCGCTGCCCGTGGGGGCGCAG
>NZ_JBKDTZ010000161.1:0-5231 GCF_046339755.1 Acidovorax sp.
CTCGGCGCGCACGTAGTCGGTCAGACCGAACCATCCGAACAGGCTGAGCACCAGGATCAGCAGGCAGATGCTGGGAGAGAGCACCGCCGAGAAAATGATGAGCAGGTAGAGCTCGGGCATGGAGCCCCAGATCTCGATGAAACGCTGGAAGGCCAGGTCCGTCTTGCCGCCGAAGAAGCCCTGGATCGCCCCGGTGATGATGCCCAGCACCGTGCCGATGAAGGTCAGCGCCAGGCCGAAGAGCACACTCACCCGAAACCCGTAGAGCAACTGGGCCAGCATGTCGCGGCCACGGTCATCGGTACCCAGCCAGTTGTCGCGTGTGGGGGCCGAGGGGTTGGGCTCCTTGGCGAAGTAGTTGAGGGTGGTGGGACCGTAGGTGTTGAGGGTGTAGAGGGCCCAGTTGCTCCCTGCGCTCAGCCGTTCCTGGATAAACGGGTCCAGGTAGTCCGTCGGGGTCTCGAAGTCGCCGCCGAAAGTCTTTTCGGGGTAGGTCTGGAGCATGGGGAAATAGGTCTGCCCCTCGTAGCGCACGATGAGGGGCCGGTCGTTGCTGACCAGCTCGGCGGCCAGGCTGATGACCACCAGCACGCAGAAGATCACGAGGCTCCAGAAGCCCAGGCGGTTGCGCTTGAAGCGCAGCCAGGCCCGGCGCGAGGGAGAACGGGACACGGGAGGGGCCAGGGAGGCTGCAGGCACCGCAACCGCACTGGCGGGTGCGGCGCTGCTGGAGGGACTTGCAGAGGGTGTGTTCATGCGGTCAGTCGAACTTCACGCGGGGATCAACCCACACATAGCACAGGTCGCTGATGAGCTTGGTGACCAGGCCGATCAGGGTGAAGAGGTAGAGCGTGCCCAGCACCACGGGGTAGTCGCGGCGAATCACGCTCTCGTAGCCGAGCAGGCCCAGGCCATCGAGCGAGAACAGCGTCTCGATGAGCAGCGAGCCGGCGAAGAAGGCACCGATGAAGGCGGCAGGGAAGCCCGTGATGATGGGGATCAGCGCATTGCGGAACACATGCTTCCACAGCACCTGCCGCTCCGACAGGCCCTTGGCACGTGCCGTCAGCACATACTGTTTGCGGATCTCTTCGAGGAAAGCATTCTTGGTGAGCATGGCCGTCACCGCAAAGCTGCCAGCCACCATGGCCGTTACCGGCAGCGTGATGTGCCACAGGTAGTCCACGATGCGCGCCCCCCAGCTGAGTTGCTCCCAATTGGACGACACCAGCCCGCGCAGCGGGAACCACTGCAATTGGCCGCCAAAGATCACCAGCAAGGCCACGCCAAGCACGAAGCCTGGAATCGCATAGCCCACCAGGATGAGCAGCGTGGTCACCAGGTCGAAGCGCGAGCCCGCGCGCACGGCCTTGGCCACGCCCAGCGGCACGGCCACCAGGTAGCTGATGAAGAAGGTCCACAGGCCGAGGCTGATGGAGACGGGAAGCTTCTCCTTGACCAGGTCCCACACGCTCTTGTTCTGGAAGAAACTCTTGCCCAGGTCGAAGCGCGCGAACTGGCCCAGCATGATGAAGAAGCGTTCGTGCGCGGGCTTGTCGAAACCGTAGAGCGCCTTGATCTGCTCCACGCGCTTGGGGTCCACGCCCTGGTCACCGCGGTAGGCCATGGCGCCGCCCTCGGCCCCACGCCCCTTGCCAGCGGCGGCGCGCGCCTCGGCCATGTACTGTTCGACCGGGCCGCCGGGTACGAACTGGATCACCGCAAAGGTCAAAAGCAATACCCCCAGAAGGGTAGGCAGCATCAGCAGCAGGCGTTTGGCGATGTAGGCAAGCATGGCGTGTGGCTGGGCTCCGGCGGTTCAAGGTTGGGCCGTGGTCATCATCATGGCTTCTTGATGCTCCACCAGGAGAACATCAGCCACTCCTCGGCCTTGGCATAGGGGGGCATGGGTTCCTTGTAGGCCAGGCGCTGCTGGTTGTAGACCACGCGATGGGACGACAGGGTCCACTGTGGAATCAAATAGTGGCTGTGCATGATCACCCGGTCCAGCGCGCGGCAGGCGGGCAGCAGCTCGGCCTTGGTGTCGGCGCGGGTCAGTTGGGTGACGATAGCATCCACGGCCGGGCTCTTCACGCCCGAATGGTTGCTGGCACCTTCCACGTCGGCGCGCTTGCTGCCGAAGTACTCCTGCATCTCCTGGCCCGGGTTGTAGGTGCCTTGGTAGTTCAGGGTGATCATGTCGAAGTCGAACTTGTCCATGCGCTGCTGGTACAGCGCGAAGTCCGCCGCCGTGAAGCGCAGGGTGATGCCCAGCTTTTCGAGGTTGCGAATCCACGGCGCCAGGCCGCGGGCGCCACCCTCGCGGCTGTCCAGGTACTCGATCACCATGGGGTCGCCCTTGCCATTGCGCAGGGCGCCGTCGCGGTAGGTCCAGCCCGCATCGGCCAGCAGCTGGCGTGCGCGGCGCAGGTTTTCGCGCAGCGAGTGGCCTTCGCCCTCGGTCACCGGCGGCTGGTACATGGGGCCGAAAACGGCGTCGGGCACCTTGCCGCGCCAGGGTTCCAGCAGCTTGAGTTCCTCGGGGCCGGGCGTGCCGGTGGCCTGGCAGTCGGTGTTGCCGAACAGGTCGGTCACGCGCGGGTAGCCGCCATAGAACATCTGCCGGTTCATCCACTCGTAGTCGATGGCCAGGCCCAGCGCCTCGCGCACGCGCGGGTCGCTCAACATGGGCCGGCGGGTGTTGAGCACATAGCTCTGGAAACCCGCAGGCAGGCGGTGTTTCATGTCCTTCTTGACCAGCACGCCCTGCTTGAACAGCTTGCCGTTGATGCGGCGCGCCCAGTCGCCCGCCGAGTAAACGGTCATGAAGTCGAACTCTCCCGCCTTCACGGCCTCCAGCCGGGCCGTGTTGTCCTTGTAGATCTTGACGGTGATGGCATCGAAGTTGAACGCGCCCTTGTTCACATTCAGGTCGCGGCCCCAGTAGTTCGGGTCTCGGGCGTAGGTGATGTCACGGCCAAAAGCCACCGGCCCGATGCGGTACGGCCCACTGCCGATGGGCGTATCGGTCACGATCTGGTCGAAGGGCTTGGCCTTGCCGTCCGGCTGGCGGCCCCATGCGCGGCTGAAGATGGGCAAGCTGCCCACGGTGAGCGGCAGCTCCCGGTTGGGCAGCTTGAAGCGAAAGCGCACGGTGCGCTTGTCGACCACGTCCACGCCGGCCACCTCCTGCAGCAAGGTGGCGTAACCCGGCGAGGCCTGCGGGCTGATCAGCATCTCGTAGGTGTGCTTGACATCGGCCGCCTCCACCGGGCTGCCATCGTGGAAACGCGCCTGTGCGCGCAGGCGGAAGGTGGCGCTGAGCCGGTCGGGCGGCACATCGACGTCCTCGGCCAGCAGGCCGTAGCCCGAGGCGGTTTCGTCCATGGAGCCGGTGAGCAGGCTCTCGAACAGCAGGTCGGACAGGTAGGCGGGTGGCGAGCCCTTCATGGTGAAGGGGTTGTACTTGTCGAATGTGGAGTAACGCAGATTGCTCACCATGCGCAACTCGCCCCCCTTTGGTGCATCGGGGTTCACATAGTCGAAATGGGCAAACCCGGCGGGGTACTTGAGGTCGCCCCAGAGCGCATACCCATGCGCGGCCCAGGCAGGTGCCGCGCAACAACCCATCAGCAAAAAAGTGAGCCAAGACCGCATGCGACAATTCTGCACTACGTTCGGCCGGGTCTGCAGTGGATGGCGCATATCCATACGCGGTGGTTACCCCGGCCCCACATCGCCATTTATTCCCCCAAAATTCCACAGGAGAACGAACCATGGGTTTTCTGACCGGCAAGAAACTGCTCATCACCGGCGTGCTGTCCAACCGCTCCATCGCCTACGGCATCGCCAAGGCCTGCCGCGCCCAGGGTGCAGAACTTGCCTTCAGCTATGTGGGCGAGCGCTTCAAGGACCGCATCACCGACTTCGCGGCCGAGTTCGACTCCAAGCTGGTGTTTGACTGCGACGTGGGCAGCGATGAGCAGATCGACCGCATGTTCGCAGACCTGGCGCAGGTGTGGCCCAAGTTCGACGGTTTCGTGCACAGCATCGGCTTTGCGCCGCGCGAAGCCATCGCCGGCGACTTCCTGGAAGGCCTGTCGCGCGAGTCGTTCCGCATCGCGCACGACATCAGCGCCTACAGCTTCCCGGCCATGGCCAAGTCGGCCCTGCCCTACCTCAACGAGAAGTCCTCGCTGATCACGCTGAGCTACCTGGGCGCGCTGCGCACCATACCCAACTACAACACCATGGGCCTGGCCAAGGCCAGCCTGGAAGCCAGCGTGCGCTACCTGGCCGAGGCCCTGGGCCCCAAGGGCATGCGCGTGAACGGCATCAGTGCCGGGCCGATCAAGACGCTGGCGGCGAGCGGTATCAAGGACTTTGGCAAGCTGCTGTCGATGGTGGCGGACTCTTCGCCCCTGCGCCGCAACGTGACCATCGAAGACGTGGGCAATGTGGCGGCGTTCCTGCTGTCGGAGCTGGCCCGCGGGATGACGGCTGAGATCACGTATGTGGATGGGGGTTTCAGCCAGACGGCTGGGGTTAGCCGGGATACGGTGGGCTGATTCTTTTTTTGAAGCTTCACAGCGTTGCGGCTGCGGTTGCTTCTGTTGTTTTTTTTAGGGCGGAGGCCGGGATGTGCGCCCGGCGGCAGCCCAATTTTGACGGCATGCTTTGATTGAAGGCGGAGGCCGGGTCTCGGCCCGGCGGCCGAGGTACCTTTCTTTGCGTCGCCAAAGAAAGGTACCCCAAAGAAAGGCGACCCCGCTGCCCGTGTCCCCCTCGCCCGGTGGGCGAGGGGGCAGCCTGCGATGCTCGAAGCTGGGGTGCGCCTCGCAACTCACTGCGTTCCCCCTACGGGCGAACTCCGTTCAGACATCTGCGGCGAGTCAGATGGACGAAGCGTGTGTGTCCTTCGGCACACACGCCACCCCAGCTTCTGCGCTTCTCGGCACGGTCAGAAGGGGGTGGGTGCGGGCCCCACACGGGCCATTGCTTCGCTCGGCCCCAACTGCCTCGCTGCGCTTGGCCTGGGCAGAGCGCTCGCGCCAGTTTCGTCGGCAGCGCGCAGCGCGTAGCCGACACCCGGCGCAGCTGCGAAAGCAGCAGCCGTTTGGTACCCGCTCCCCACCCCTGCTGGCTGCGCCGAGGAGCGCAGGTGCTGGGGTGGGCGTGTGTGCCGAAGGACACACACGCTTCGTTGTCTAGGGTGTGTTGACATTCAGGCC
>NZ_JBKDTZ010000162.1:0-8954 GCF_046339755.1 Acidovorax sp.
GTTCAAGGACGGCCAAGAGGCAGCACGCGTCTCGGGTGCCATGAACGCGAGTGACATCGCCCGCTGGGTTCGCAGCGTGGGCTGACCCCGCTTTCGGCTCAGCGGATTCCGAAGAGCCGGTCCAGTGACAGATTGCCCGCCCCACGCCCAGCCAGGTACAACAGCAGCCCGGCCCACGACAGGTGGGTCGGCCAGGCATCGGGGTAGACGAAGACCTGGATCACCAGTGTCATGCCCAGCAGTGCCAGGGCCGACAACCGCGTGCACAACCCCAGCACCAGCAGCACCGGGAACACATGCTCGGCCACCGTGGCCATCTGCGCGGCCAGATCGGGCGGCAGCAAGGGCAGCTTGTATTCCTCGCGGAACAGCAGGTAGGCGCTGTCGGAGATGGTGAACCAGCCCTCGACCTTGGTGCGTGCCGACAGGAAGAAGATGGCGGCAATGCCCAGGCGATTGACCAGCGCCAGCAGGCTGTGCGGCGTGAGCCAGGCCATGCCATCGGCCAGCCGGCCCAACCAATGCCGGGGTCCGGTGGCGGGCGCCGTGGGTGTGGTCTCGGGATACGGAGTGCTGTTCATGGTGTGTTCTCGGCAAGGTGGGATGGGGCGCACAGGGCGCCGGCCTGCAGCAACTGCGCCATCAGTGCGGTGAGGTCGGCTCCGGGCTCGGCCTGCAGCGCCTGGGTTGCGGCAAGCTCCAGCGGCAGGCCGGCGGTACAGGCGTCCAGAAAGGCGACGCCCGCGCGCGACAGCAAGGCCCATTGCACGGCACCCTCGGGGCGGGTGAGCAGGGCGCCATCGCCCTCCCAGGCCAGCTCGGCCTCCATGGGGGCTTGGCCGCGCTGGCGCTGCCACAGTGTGCTGGCCGGGTGTTCCTCGCTCCAGGCCCAGCGCGCGGCAGGGTGCGGCGCCAGGCAAAGGCTGGCCAGGGCTTCGGGCGGCTGCGAGGCCAGCCAGGCTGCGTCGAGCGCGGGCGCGTCGGCCGCCAGATGGCTTTCGGTCCAGCAGCGGTCCAGGTGGGCCACCGCAGGCAGGTAGGGCAGGCCGGCGGCCGGCCCGAAGCTGCGCAAAAAATCCGCCAGGCCCTGGCCATAGGCCATGAGCCGGGAGTCTTCCGGCGGGTTCTCCTGAACAAACCGGTCTGCCGCCGCACGGAACCAGTCTTCGCCGACCAGCGCGCAGACGGTGGGGTAGTTGGCCTGCAACGCATCGATGCAGGCCTTGCGCACGGTGTTGCGGTACACGGCGAAGCCGGGTTGCGACTGCAGGGCCGAAAGCCATGCTGCGGCCTGCATGGGGCCGCCGGTGCCGGGCAAAAGCGCATCGGCCAAGCCGTCCTGGAATGTACTCAATTGCATGGCAGGGCCTCGGTCAGAGCCCGATGGGCGCGGTTGCGCTCGGCCAGCAGTACCTCGAACGCCGGCAACTGGTCGTCGCGCTCGATCAGGGTCGGCAGCGGGCCGGTGGCTGCGATCACGCGCTGGTACAGCCGCCAGACGGCATCGGCCACCGGTGCATCGTGGCTGTCGATCAGCAGGGCGTTGCCCAGCGACGGGTCGGCCTGGTGGCCGGCCAGGTGGATCTCGGCCACGGCATGCAGGGGAAAGGTACAGAGGTAGTCCTCGGCGTGGGTGCCCAGGTTGTGGGCACTCACATGCACATTGTTCACGTCCAGCAGCAGGCGGCAGCCGGTGCGCTGCACCAGCTCGGTCAGGAAATCGGTCTCGGACCAGTCATGGCCCTCGATGTGCAGGTAGTGCGTGGGGTTTTCGATGGCGATGGGGCGCTGCAGCACGTCCTGCGTGCGCGCGATGTTGGCGGCAATGCGTGCCAGCGCCGCATGGGTGCGCGGAAATGGCAGCAGGTCGGGCAGGTAGTGGCCGCGCCAGGTGGACCAGGCCAGGTGCTCTGAGACGATGACCGGCTCGATGCGCCGGGCCAGTGCCGCCAGCCGTGCGAGGTGGCCTTCATCGGGCGGCGCATCGGCCGCCAGCGACAGCGACACCCCGTGCAGGGCCACCGGATGCCGCGCACGGATGGCTTCGAGCCAGGCCAGGCGCGGGCCGCCGTCGGCCAGGTAATTCTCGGGGTGAACCTCCCACCACAGGCCGGGGTCGGTGCATTGCACAGCCTCGGTGTAGTGCTGGGGCTTGAGCCCCAGGCCCGCGGTGGGATGCGTTGGCATGGTGCTGGGCAAGTGCGCTGGATCAGCTCTTCATGGGCGTGAGCGAGCCCATGCCCTTGGGCGTCTTGATCGACGCGCAGGTGCCGGCGGGCACGAACTTCCAGGCATTGGCCTGGTAGTCCACCTTCGAGGTGCCGGCACAGGTGGTGCCGGCGCCTGCGGCGCAATCGTTCTTGCCGGCCATGGACACGCCATAGCATTTCTCCATGGCAGGCTTGGCTGCGGCATCCGTGGCGGGCTTGGTCTGTGCGATGGCTGCGCCGGATGCAAGGGCTGCAAGCGCCAGGGCGCCGAGGCTGAGGGTGCGTGAAGTCATGGCGGGTTCTCCGAAAAATAGAAAAGTGTTGGTACGAACATGCAGACCGGAGTGCTTGTGCGGTGCGCACCGTGGCGGCCGATCTGCGTTGTAATTCGCAGTGGCAGGCGGGCGGGTTACACCGGCCACAAAAAAAGAGCACAACAAATTTTTCTGCCCCGCTGTAACCGGGCGGCCCGTGGTTGCGAATACCTGTCAGGGAGAGAGCATGGACATTGAAGAAAGGCTGCGCGGTTTGCTGTTGTTGGGGCTGGACGCCGATGCAGCGGCCTACCAGCGCTTCCTCAAGGAGCTGAGTGCCCACCTGCGCGCCTTTTTGCGCCGCCGGCTGGCGCAGCGGCCCGACGAGGTGGAGGACCTGGTGCAGGAGACGCTGCTGGCGGTGCACAACCAGCGCCATACCTACCGGCCCGACATGCCGGTGACGGCATGGGCGCATGCGATTGCGCGCTACAAGCTCATCGACTGGCTGCGCTCCCACCGGGTGAAGGAAGGCCTCAACGATCCGCTGGACGATGCCAACGAGATGTTCTCGACCAGCGATGGCGATGCAGCCCAGGCGCGGCGCGACCTGGGCCAGTTGCTGCAGACGCTGCCGGACCGCCAGCGCCTGCCCATCGTGCATGTGAAGCTCGAAGGACTGTCGGTGGTGGAGACGGCGCAACTCACGGGGCTGTCGGAGTCGGCAGTCAAAATCGGCGTGCACCGGGGACTCAAGGCCCTGGCCGCCAAGATCAGGGGAATGGCATGAAAACCGATGAATTGATCCAACTGCTGGCCACCGATGCCGGCCCGGTACCGGCGCGGGACATCGAGCGCCGCTTTGCCGTGGCATCGCTGGCAGGCATCGCCGGGGCGGCCGTGCTCATGGCCGCGGTATTCGGGGTGCGCCACGACCTGGTGCAGACCATGGGGCTGCCGATGTTCTGGACCAAGCTGGTGTTTGCTGCCGCATTGGCCGCCGCAGGCGTGGCACTGCTGCGCCGCATGGCGCGCCCGGGCATGGCGGTGGGCCGCATGGCAGCACTGGTGGCGGTGCCGCCGCTGGTGCTGTGGGGCATGGCTGCGGGGGCATTGTCCCAGGTGGACCCGGCCGAGCGCATGGCGCTGGTGCTGGGCAGCACCTGGCGCAGTTGCCCGTTCAACATCGCGCTGCTGTCGGTGCCGGCCTTCATCGCCAGCTTCTGGGCCCTGAAGGGCGCTGCCCCCACCCGCCTGGCCTGGGCCGGCGCCGGTGCCGGCCTGTTGTCGGGGTCGCTGGGCGCCCTGGTCTACGCCTTGCACTGCCCCGAGATGGCCTCCCCCTTCATCGCCGTGTGGTACCTGGCCGGCATGGCCCTGCCCACGGCGTTGGGGGCGGTGCTGGGGCCGCGCCTGCTGCGCTGGTAGTTCCAGCGCTCAGGACGGGTTGGCGGCGAGCCATTGGGCAACTGCCTGAACCCGGGCTTGGTGGATCAGGTCGCCGACCTGCGGGCCGGCCAGTCCCTTGGCAGCTGCCTTGGCCGCGATCTCGCGCGTGACCACCGACTGTGCGGCCGCCAGCACGGCCAGCAGGCGCGGGCGCTGGGGGTAGGCCTTGTCTTCCATGCCCAGCCGGCCACGCGCGTCGCACTCGCAGGCCAGCAGGATATCGGGCATGCGGCCGGGCTTGCGCAGCGCGTCGCAGCGCTCCAGCAGGCGCACCAGCGGGGCGGCAGCCAGGTCGCCGCTGCGGTGGATGTTGCCGTGCTCACGCGCCACCACGTCGGCGATCTCGCGGCAGTCCACGGGCACGCGCAGGCGCTCGGCCACGCCCTGCAGCAGTTCGGCGCTGCGCCGTTCATGGTCGATGTGACGCGGCAGCACGTCGGCCGGCGTCGTGCCCTTGCCCAGGTCGTGGGCCAGGCAGGCAAAGCGCACGGTGAGCGGGGCGTCCAGGCGCGCCGCCATGTCCAGCACCATCATCAGGTGGATGCCGGTGTCGACCTCGGGGTGGTGTTCGGCACGCTGGGGCACACCCCACAGGCGCGCCACCTCGGGCAGCAATACCTGCAAGGCCCCGCAATCGCGCAGCACCTCGAACATGCGCGAGGGTTTGGCCTCCATCAGCCCGCGCGCCAACTCCTGCCATACGCGCTCGGGCACCAGGTGGTCCACCTCGCCCTCGGCCACCATCTGGCGCATCAGCGCCATCGTTTCGGGCGCCACGGTGAAGTCGGTGAAGCGCGCGGCAAAGCGTGCCAGCCGCAGGATGCGCACCGGGTCTTCGCGGAAGGCATCGGTCACATGGCGCAGCACGCGCGTCTGCAGATCCTTCTGCCCGCCATAGGGGTCGACCAGGGTGTCCGGTGCTTGGGGGCTCCGGGCGATGGCATTGATGGTCAGGTCGCGCCGAGACAGGTCTTCTTCGAGCGTCACCTCGGGCGAGGTCTCCACCACGAAGCCGCGGTAGCCGCGCCCGCTCTTGCGCTCGGTGCGCGCCAGCGCGTACTCTTCGCGCGTCTCGGGGTGCAGGAAGACGGGGAAATCACGGCCCACGGCCAGGTAGCCCGCCGCGAGCATCTGCTCGGGCGTGGCGCCCACCACCACCCAGTCGTGGTCATTCACGGGGCGCCCGAGCAGCGCGTCGCGCACTGCGCCCCCTACCATGTAGATTTGCATGGCGGCAGTGTAGGTGAGCTGCGGGTAACGCCGCTGTAGACGCCGTATAGTGCGCCCCTCACCAGCCCACGGTCATCGCCATGTCCATCTCCTCCTCCCTCACCATCGCGCAGCTCAACCCCGATGGCAGTGTGCCGGTGCCTGCGGCCCCCGATGCTGCCGCCAATGCCGCGGCCGAGGCCCTGCAGCGCGAAGCGCAGTTCGAGGCGATGCAGGCCCAGCTGGAGTCCTTGCAGGAGATCCTGGCCAAGCCGCTCAACGAAATCCTGGCCGACCGCGACAAGTTCAAGGATACGGCGGCCGCCTGGGACTCCTTTGGCGCCATGTGGATGCTGTCGCAGCGCGCCATGAAGCGCGTTGCGCTGGACCTGGCGGCGCAGCAGGGGGTGAGCGAAGACGAGGTGGTGGCGCGCGCCCTGCGCCATGCCAATGCGGTGCTCAACGGGGACGGCGAGGACCTGGGCGGCATCGTCGCCGAAGCCCAGCTGGCGCACATCGCGCGGCATCGGGCGCTGCTGCGCAAGCAGTTTCGTTAGGAGAACACCGGCCGGAAGAAACTGCGCTCGTAGCTGATGATGCAGCCCGTCTCTTCCGCATAGCGGAAAGCAGCCTGGCATTCGGCATCGTCCATGGAGCGCTGGCGGTAGACCTCGTAGGCCGCCAGGCTCTCGAAGGTGAACAGTGCCAGCGCGATGTTGTTCGCGCCCTCGCTGGGCATGAAATAGCCGTGGTGCTGGCCGCCGAATTTCTCGACCAGGGGGATCCACAGCTTGCCGTAGTGCTCGAATTCCTTGAGCTTGGATGTGTTGAGCACGTAGCGCAGGTAGATGGTGACCGCCATGCGCTTCTCCTCAAACGTGGCGCAGGCGGTAGGGTTCCTCGAAGTCGAGGAAATCCTTCTCCGCCAGGGCGTCGTCGATCCAGGCCTTCACGCCGGGCAGGGCGCGCACGCGCTGCACATAGGCCGCGATCTGCGGGGGCACGGGCAGGCCGTAGCTGTGCAGGCGCATGCATACGGGGGCGAAATACGCGTCGGCAATGGTGAATTGGCCGAACAGCAACGGGCCGCCATGTTCCTCGAGCAGGGCGCTCCACATCTCCACCAGGCGCTGCACGTCGGCACGCACGCCGGCCTTGTCGCGCCAGATCAGGGCGCCGGTCTCGGCCAGGTCGGCCTCGATGTTCATGGGGCAGTTGCCGCGCAGGGCGGTGAAGCCGCTGTGCATCTCGGCACAGACGCTGCGGGCTCGGGCGCGGGCCTTGGCATCTGCGGGCCAGAGCTGTTTGTCGGGGTGGGTCTCGGCGATGTATTCCGCAATCGCCAGGGTGTCCCAGACCACCAGGTCCCCATTCACCAGCACCGGTACCTTGCCCGTGGGGCTTACCGGGCCGATCGCCCGCTTGAATTCGGAGTCGGCGTCGAAGCTGTCGAAGCGCACGCGGACTTCGTCGAATGCGATGCCGGCCTGGCGCAGCAGCACCCAGGGGCGCATGGACCACGAGGAGTAATTCTTGTTACCGATATAGAGCTTTGGCATGGATCGTCGTCTTGGAATGGTGGAATAGCCGGGCAAGACTTTCCATGCTAACGCCGGCTGGCAGCTTGTGCCAATGACAGATGGGCAGGGCTTTGATGCGTGTCGCGCATCGAAGCCGGTTTGCACAGCGTGAAATTGGTGGCTGCGGCACAATCCCCTGTCCGTAGTTAGTTTTTCTCTATCGATCCCTGGTGATCGTTGTGGTGATGCGCTCGTTGTCCTTTCTGTACTTTTGCAGGGTCTGGTGGAGCCTGCTGACACTGGTGGTCATGCTGCCTGCGGCCGCCCAGACGACCGTGGAGCGCGATGTGCCCGCCCTCATTTCCGCAAAGCCGGGCGGCATGCTGATCGTTCCTTTCATGGGCATGTTCGAGGACCAGGGCCGCGCGCTGGGCATCGAGCAGGTGCGCACACCGGAGAACGAGGCCCGTTTCGCCTACCCCGACAATCCCTTGAAGGGCGCCGAATCGGACCGGGTGCTCTGGTTCCGGGTGCGCCTGCAGCTGGCCGACCCGGCCGATGCACTGCGCGAGTTCCTGCTGCTGGTGCCCACCGTTTCCACGCACGAATTGCGCTTTTACGGCCCCTACAACGCCCAGGGCCAGGCATTGGCACCGCCGGTGGTCACCGGAATGCGCCACCCCTGGGCCACGCGCCCGGCGGATTCCGAACAGATGGCCTGGCGCTTCAACCTGCCCGACGACCAGGTCTACACGGTGTACTTCCGGGTCGAATCGACCTTCGCGCGCTTCTACGCGGCCCGGGTATGGGATCTGGCGGAGTACCTGCAGGGCACACAGGACAAGCGCATGTTCGACGGCGTCTGCTACGGCTTGTTGATGGGCCTGGCGATCTTCAGCACCGTGATGCTGCTGGTGTTCCGCGAGAGCATCTATGCCTGGTACCTGGTGTCCTGCATCGGCGCGCTGCTGGCGTTGGCCGGCTTCAACGGGCACACGCTGCGCTACCCGTTTGCCCACTGGCCGGCGGCGGCGGGCTTCTTCGACAGCATGGCTCCGCCGCTGTGGGCCATCTCCAAGCTGATGTTCGGGCGCAGCCTGCTGCGGCTGGCCGACTATGCGCCGCGCGTGGACAAGGTGGTGCTGGCCATGGTGGCTGCATTGGCGGCGGCGGCTGTCTATGGGCTGCTGGGTGAGCACCCGCTGTGGCTGTTCCGCCTGGTGCAGGCTTCCGTGATGGTGTCCACCCTGGTGCTCACGGTCGGTGCCGTGATGGCCATGCGGCGGCGCTACTGGCCGGCCGTGCTCTACAGCCTGGGGGTGGCCATCCTGCTCTTGGGAATCTGCGCCATCGTCGTGGCCAGCTGGGGCTGGGTGGCCTGGACGCCGCAGCAGATGGACATGACGCAGACCGTGCTGGTGGCCGAATCCATCGTCTTCGCGGCGGCCATGGCCTCCCGGGTACGCCTGCTGCGCAAGTCCGAGGAAGCGCTGACCGTGCGCACCCAGGAGCTGGTGGAAGCCCTGGGCACGGATGCGCTCACCGGGGCCGCGAACCGTGCGGGCCTCACCAGCCATGGCGAGGCCGCCGTGCGCGCCGGCCAGCCCTTCGCGCTGCTGCTGCTGGACCTGGACGGCTTCAAGGGCGTCAACGACACCTACGGCCACGCAGCGGGCGACGCGGTGCTGGTGGCCATGGTGCGCCGCCTGCGCACCCAGTTGCGCGCGGGCGACCTGGTGGCCCGCCTGGGTGGGGATGAATTCGCGGTGCTGATCGCGGGCAGCCCCTCGCGCGACATGATCGCCGCCATGGCCCGGCGCATGGCCGCCAGCGCCGCCGAGCCCCTGGTCTTCGAAGGCCGCTCCCTGGTCGTCGGCATGAGCCTGGGTATCGCCTGCCACCCTGCGGATGGCCGAACCCTCGCCGAACAGATTCTCGACGCCGACAGCGCCAAGTACGCCTGCAAGCGCCGTCCCGAAGGCGGTGACTGCTACGCCTTCGCCTCGGAGCTGCAGGCCGGCTGAGCCGTCCCGGGCCCCGAGTCGTCCCTGGCCAGGCACCCAGGCGCGCACAGGGGGAAGGCGCCGACGGAGAATCAGGGGGACAGGCCGTGAACACGTTCTTATACCGGCCAGACCACCCCGTTGTCGTTCAGGATCGCGTCGAGCGGCGCATCCCAGGATTCCGGCTCGAACTCTTCCAGAAAGCCGTTGGTGAATCCCAATACCACCGTGAAGGGCTTGGGCTGCAGGGTGGCCAGCGTGCGGTCGTCGAAGACGCCGCCATAGCCCAGCCGGTAGCCGCCCGCTGCA
>NZ_JBKDTZ010000163.1:0-23831 GCF_046339755.1 Acidovorax sp.
CACTGTGCGCTGCCACCGGGCGCCCAGGCCGGCGTGCCGGGATGGGTGGCCGTGTGCGACCGGGCCTGGCTGCGCGCCCACCTGCAGGCCCTGGAAGCCGCCGGCCGGCGCGTGTCCCGCGTGGTACCCGAGGTCGCGCCCGGCCCCACGGCCAGCGGTGGCCTCGAAGCATCGGCCCTGGGGACCGAGGACGACCCCCAGCTGATCCTGTGCGGCCTGGGTGCCGACCAGGGCATTTCGGTCCTGCCCCTGACACCCGCCACGCTGGCACTGGCCGGCCTGGCCAGCGCCGGTGGCGAGGCCCCAGCCAATCCCCTGCGTGCCGATCCGGCCGTGGCGGAACTGGCCGAACACGCACTGGGCCACCCGGTAAGCCTGCACACGGCCAGCGCCCGGGCCCTGGACGCCGCCCGCAGTGACTGGGACCTGGCCCAGTTCGAACTCTCCAGCAACAGCCGCTCGCGCGCCCTGCGCAAGGCCGGTGGCGCCCTGGGCGCGCTGCTGTACGCCCCCCAGTGGCGCGCAGCGCGCTGGGCCCTGGGCGTGCTGGTGCTGGCGCACCTGGCCGGACTGAATGTCTGGGCCTGGCAGGAGCGCCAGTCCCTGGCCGCCAAGCAGGCCGCCGTGCGCAGCACCTTCACGCAGACCTTTCCGCAGGTGCAGGCCGTGGTCGCGCCGCTGGAGCAGATGGAGCGCGAGATGGCGCTGCTGCGCCAGGCGTCCGGCAGCTTCTCGCCGCGCGATCTTGAACCCATGATGGCCGCGGCCGGCGGCGCATTGCCCGAGGGCCGCATCCCCACCGGCCTCGAATTCACCACCGGTGAGCTGCGCCTGCGCGGCCTGCCGCTCACCCCCCAAGAGGAACCCGTGCTCACCACCCGACTGCGGGCCGCCGGCTACACCGGCCGGCTGGACGATGGCAGCCTGGTGCTGCGTGCGGAGACCGCCCCATGAGCCGGCTCGCTCCACTGAAGGCCCAATGGCAGGGCATGGCCCCGCGCGAACAGAACTTCGTGCTGGCCGCCAGCGCACTCGTGGGCCTGGCCCTGGTGTGGTGGGTGGCCATTTCGCCGGCCCTGCAGACCTTGCGCGCAGCCCCCAAACGCCATGCCGAACTGGACACTCAGCTGCAGCGCATGCGCAGCCTGCAGGCCGAGGCCCAGCAGTTGCAGGCCATGCCGCGCAACAGCGCCGGCGACGCCACCGGAGCCTTGCGCAACGGCCTGACCCAGCGCATGGGCACGGCCGCCCAGCTCAATGTGGTCGGCGACCGTGCCACCGTGATACTCAAGGCTGCCCCCGCCGATGCCATTGCGCAGTGGCTGGCGCTGGCGCGCAGCAACGCCCGGGCCGTGCCCGTCGAAGCGCGCCTGACCCGCTCGGCAACCCCGGCCGCACCCGTGGCGGCGGCAGGCAACGCCCGCCCTGGCCCGCAAGGCCCCGCCGCGGCGCCGGCCTTGCCGGCGCCGGGTGCGGGCGCCGCGCCCTCGGGTCCACTGATGCCCCCGATTCCCGGGGCCATGCCGGCCGCGGGATCCCCTCCCGCCCTGGGCAACGCGCCCACCGGCTCCACCTCCGGCACCCCGCGCTGGGACGGCACGTTGGTGCTGGCCCTGCCTGCGCGGTGAAGCCCACGAAACGCCCCGTGTCCCCCACCCGCAGCACCCGCTCATCCCATCGCGCCACCGGCGCCGTTCCCCACTCGCCCTGGGGCTGGGCCGTGGGCGGCGCACTGGCTGGCCTGCTGCCGGCACTGCTGGTCTTTGCCCCTGCGCAATGGCTGGCTCGTGGCCTGGCCCAGGCCACGGGCGGGCCGTTGCTGCTGTCGGAAGCGCGCGGCACGGTCTGGAACGGCTCGGCCCAGCTGGTCCTGACCGGCGGCACCGCGAGCCAGGACCGCACGGCCCTGCCCGGGCGCGTGCAGTGGACCTTGCGCCCCACTTTCACCGGTGTGCAGGCACAGATGCAGGCCCCCTGCTGCACCGTGCAACCGCTGCAGGCGCGGCTGGCCCTGGGCCTTTCGCAGTTGCGCGTGACGGTGGGCGACAGCCAGAGCCGCTGGCCCGCCGCCCTGCTTTCGGGCCTGGGCACGCCGTGGAACACGCTGCAGCCGCAAGGCCAGCTGGCGCTGCAGACCCGCGGCCTGCAGGCCGCCTGGCAGGCAGGCCGCATGGTGCTGGAAGGCCAAGTGCAGCTCGATGCGCTGGACATGTCGTCGCGCCTGTCCACGCTGCGCCCCATGGGAAGCTACCGCCTGGCCGTGCAGGGCGGCGAAGTGCCCATCCTCACCTTGAGCACACTGAACGGCCACCTGCAGCTGAGTGGCACCGGCCAGTGGGTGGGCCAGCGCCTGCGCTTCGCCGGCGAGGCCAGTGCGGCGCCCGACCGCGAAGCAGCCCTGACGAATCTTCTGAACATCATCGGACGGCGCAACGGCGCGCGCTCCCTCATCAACGTGGGTTGACCCTATGACGACTTCCGCTTCCTCCTATTCGCCGCATCTGCAATTCGCCGTCACCTCGATCACCCTGGCCGCCATGCTGCTCACCAGCAGCCCTCTGGCCCTGGCGCAGACGGCGGTGGGCACGGGCACCAGCAGCGTGCGCGGCAACGAGCCCGTCACGCTGAACTTCGCCAACGCAGAGATAGAGGCCGTGGCCCGCACCATGGCGACCATCACCGGGCGCAACGTGGTGGTGGACCCGCGTGTGAAGGGCCAGCTCACGCTGATCACCGAGCGCGCCGTACCTCCTTCGGCCGCCTTCCAGCAGTTCCTTGCAGCCCTGCGCCTGCAGGGCTTCACGGTGGTGGAGTCGGCGGGCCTGTACAAGGTGGTGCCCGAGGCCGATGCCAAGCTGCAGGGCGGCAGCGTGGGGGTGAGCGAGTCGGGCTCGGCACGCGGCACGCCCGGCGGTGGGCAGATCGTGACGCAGATCTTCAAGCTCAACTACGAGAACGCGGGCAATCTGGTGCCAGTGCTGCGCCCGCTGATCAGCCCCAACAACACCATCAACGTGAACCCCGGCAACAACTCGCTGGTGATCACCGATTACGCCGACAACCTGCAGCGGCTGGGCCGCATCATCGCAGCGATGGACGTCTCCAACGCCAGCGATGTGGAGATCATCCCGCTGCGCAATGCCCTGGCGGTCGACCTTGCACCTCTGGTGGCACGCCTCATCGATGGCGGCAGCGGCGCTGCGCCCGCTGCCGCCCAGGGCCAGGCAGACACCTCGTTCAAGACCACGCTGCTGGCCGAGCCGCGCAGCAATTCGCTGATCCTGCGTGCCGCCAACCCCGCGCGCGTGGCCATGGTGCGTGCGCTCGTGGACAAGCTCGACCAGCCCCCGGTGCCGGGCAGCAGCGCCTCCATGGGCAACATCCATGTGGTCTACCTCAAGAACGCCGATGCCACCAAGCTGGCCACCACCCTGCGCGCGGCCATGGCCAGCATGGGCGGCAATTCGACCGGCGGCGCCAGCGCCAGCACGCCAGCGATTTCCAGCGCTCCCTCGTCGCCCTCGCTCTCGGGTGGCAGCAACAGCGGTGGCCTCAGCGGTGGTTCCAGCAACAACAGCAGCAACAGCCTCGGCGGGCTGGGCAGCAGCTCCGGCATGGGTGCTGGTTCGGGCATGGGCGGCGCCAACAGCAACCAGCCCTCCACTGGCGGCCTGATCCAGGCCGACCCGACCACCAACTCGCTGATCATCACCGCGCCCGAACCGCTGTTCCGCCAGTTGCGCGCCGTGATCGACCAACTCGACGGTCGACGGGCCCAGGTGCTGGTGGAAAGCATGATCGTGGAGGTCTCTGCTACCAAGCTGGCGGAGTTCGGCATCCAGTGGCAAGGGGTTTTGGGCAAGCAGGGCGATGGCACCGTCGGCGTCATCGGCACCAATTCCGTCCAAGGCGGAGGCGCCAACATTCTGAACGTCACGGGAGCGCTGGCCAGCGGGAGCACCAGCGCTATCACCTCCGCCGCCAGCACGCTGAGCAAGGGCCTGAACCTGGCCCTGGCACCGCGCATCAATGGCCAGTACTACCTGGGCGCCCTGGCCAATTTCCTGCAGAACAGCGGCGACGCCAATGTGCTGTCCACCCCCAACCTGATGACGCTGGACAACGAGGAGGCGCGCATCGTGATCGGCAACAATGTGCCCTTCCCGACCGGCTCGTACGCCAACACCGGCGGCAGCAACACGGTGAACCCCTTCACCACCGTGGAGCGCAAGGATGTGGGCCTGATGCTCAAGGTGCGCCCGCAGATCAGCGAGAACGGCACGGTGAAGATGTCCATCTACCAGGAAGTCTCCAAGATTGACCGTGCAACTCTCTCGGACGTGAACGGCCCCACGACGAGCAAGCGCTCCATCGAGTCCAATGTGGTAGTTGACGATGGCAACATCATCGTTCTCGGCGGTCTGTTGGAAGACAGCTACTCGCAGGGTGAAGACAAGGTGCCGGTGATGGGCGATCTGCCCCTGGTGGGGGGCCTGTTCCGCAGCGAAAATCGGACACGCAACAAGACCAACCTGATGGTTTTCCTGCGCCCCGTAGTGGTGCGTGACGCAGCCACCAGCGAGGCCTTGATGGCAGACCGCTACGATGCGATCCGCGGTCTGCAGCAGGTGACGCAACCCGCGTCGAGCCTGCCACTGCGATCCATATCGGGCGCCCCCGTGCTGCCGGACCTGCCACAGCGCAATGCTCCAGCTCCACGCATGCAACCCGCCCCCATGCAGGATCTGGTGACGCCTGTTCAGCCAGCGCCCCGGCTGTCGCCTGCGGGCGCGCCCATCAGCGAAGCGCCGGTGCCCGCTGCGCCCGTCACGGTGGCGGTTGCAGCAGCCGCTGCCGCGGCCCCAACCTACTACGGACGCGTCGGCGTCTTCGGCGACGACAGTGCCTCGCGCGCGGCACTGGACAAGCTGCGTACCTCGGTCCTGCCCATTTCCGAGCAGGCCGTGGAAACCAGCCAAGGCCCGCGCACCAGCGTGCGTGTAGGCCCTTACTACAACGAGGCCTCGGCCGAAGCGGCCGCCGCCCTGGTGCGCCAGCTGGCCCCGGGCGCCACGGTGACGCGCCAGACGCTCTGAGAATACCATGCGCCACCCCCTGCCCTACGCCTTTGCCCGCACCTCCCAGTTGCTGCTGGAAGACGATGGCCAGCAGCTCGTGCTGTGGCACGGCCCTGCGCCCGACGTGACCGCGCTGTCGGAAGTGATGCGCAAGCACAAGGTCCGCCACCTGCAATCGCTGGAGGCGCCAGCCCTGGCCCAGCGCATCAGTGCCGCCTATGCCCAGGGCGAGTCGAGCGCGGCCACCGTGGTGAGCGAGGTCGAATCCGACGCGGACCTGTCCCGCATGATGCAGGATCTGCCCGCCGTAGAGGACCTGCTGGAAACGGCTGACGACGCGCCCATCATCCGCATGCTCAACGCCCTGCTCACGCAGGCCGCGCGCGACGGTGCGAGCGACATCCACATCGAGCCCTACGAACGGCATTCGAGCGTGCGCTTTCGCGTGGATGGCTCGCTGCGCGAAGTGGTGCAGCCCAACCGCGCCCTGCACGCTGCCCTGATCTCGCGCCTGAAGATCATGGCCGACCTCGACATCTCGGAAAAGCGCCTGCCGCAGGACGGGCGCATCAGCCTTCGCCTGGGCACGCGCGCCATCGACGTGCGCGTCTCCACCCTGCCCAGCGCCCACGGCGAGCGCGCCGTGCTGCGCCTGCTGGACAAGAGCGAGAGCAAGCTCAGCCTGGAGGCCGTGGGCATGCAGGGCGAGACGCTGCAGCGCTTCGAGGGCCTGATCGCGCAGCCGCACGGCATCATCCTCGTGACCGGCCCCACGGGCTCGGGCAAGACGACCACGCTGTACGCCGCGCTGGGCCGGCTCGATGCCACGCGCAACAACATCATGACGGGGGAAGACCCCATCGAATACGAGCTACCGGGCGTGGGCCAGACCCAGGTCAACAGCAAGATCGAGCTGACCTTCGCCAAGGCCCTGCGCGCCATCCTGCGCCAGGACCCGGACATCATCATGATCGGCGAAATCCGCGACTTCGAGACCGCGCAGATCGCCATCCAGGCCTCCCTCACCGGCCACCTGGTGCTGGCCACACTGCACACCAACGATGCGGCCAGCGCCGTCACGCGCCTGACCGACATGGGCGTGGAGCCCTTCCTGCTGTCGTCCTCGCTGCTCGGCGTGCTGGCGCAGCGCCTGGTGCGCAAGTACTGCAGCCACTGCCATGGCGCCGGCTGCGAGCATTGCAGCCAGACCGGCTACACGGGCCGCACCGGCGTGTTCGAGCTCCTGGTGACCAACGATGCCATCCGCGCCCAGATCCACAACCAGGCCGCCGAGGCCGACATCCGTACGGCGGCCCTGGCAGGCGGCATGGCGCTGATGCGCGAGGATGGCGAGCGCCTGATCGCGGCGGGCATCACCAGCCGCGAGGAAGTGCTGCGGGTGACGCGCGACTAGGGCCCCTGGGTGCCGCAAACCAAAGGGCCGCGCAAGCGGCCCTTTTCCATGGCGCAGGCTCTCGCCCCCGATCAGCGAATCTGCAGTGCCGGCCGGTTGCCTGCCGTTACCTTCTTCACCAGGGGTGGATTCATCGGCGCAGGAATTCCGCGCGGTGGTGGCGCCGTGGTGCCCCCCATGCCGGCAGGGCCGCCAGCCGCCTGCACCGCACCCGGCTGCAGCTTGAACTGGCTCACGGCCTGGGTCAGCTGCAGGGCCTGCTCGCGCAGGGATTCCGACGCTGCGGTGGACTGCTCCACCAACGCGGCGTTCTGCTGCGTCATGTTGTCCAGCTGGCTCACCGATTGGCTGATGTGGCCCACGTTGTCGCGCTGCTCGGCCGACGACGCCGTGATCTCGCTGATGATGTCCGAGACACGGCGCACGCTGCCCACGATCTCGTTCATGGTGGCGCCGGCCTGGCTCACCAGGCGCGAGCCGTCCTCCACGCGTTCCACCGAGGAACCGATCAGGCCCTTGATCTCCTTGGCCGCCGCGGCCGAGCGCTGGGCCAGGTTGCGCACCTCGCTGGCCACCACGGCAAAGCCCCGGCCCTGCTCGCCGGCACGGGCGGCTTCCACGGCGGCATTGAGCGCCAGGATGTTGGTCTGGAAGGCGATGCCATCGATCACGCCCGTGATGTCGGCGATCTTGCGCGAGCTGGTGGTGATCTGGTCCATGGTGGTCACCACCTGGGAGACCACCACGCCGCCGCGCCCGGCCACCTCGGCAGCCGAGGTGGCGAAATCGCTGGCCTGGCGCGAGGACTGGGCGCTCTGGCCGATGGTGCTGGTGAGCAGTTCCATCGACGAGGCGGCTTCCTCCAGGTTGGCCGCGGTCTGTTCGGTGCGGTGGCTCAGGTCGTGGTTGCCCGACGCGATCTCGGTGCTGGCCGTGGAGATGTTGCCCGCCGCCTCCTGCACCTGCTGCACCAGGCCGCGCAGCGCATCCTGCATGCGCGCCATGGAGGCCACGAGCTGGCCCACTTCATCCTGCGAGGTCACCTCGACATCGCGGGACAGGTCGCCGCCGGCGATGCGTTCGGCCAGCTCGCTGGCCTGCGCAATCGAGCGGGTGATCGAGCGCACGCTGAAGAAGGTCAGCGGAATGAGCACGGCCAGCGCCAGCACCAGCACGATGCCGATCAGGCCGGACATGGTGGTGGTCAAGCTGTTGACGCCTTCGCGCGCCTCGTCCATCTTGGTGCGTGCCGTCACGGAGAGATCGGACAGCAGCTTGTCCGTGGCCTCCATGTGCTTCTTCAAGCGGTCGGCATAGGCGCCGCCCACGGCACCGTCGATCTGCGCGCGCTCGATCTGCTCGAACACGGGAGAGATGCCGGCTTCATACTCCTTGACCTCGGCCAGGGACTTGTCGATGGCCTCGACAAACGCCGCGTCGCCCGATTGCACCTGGCGCACATCGGCCATGCCCTTGTTCAAGGCAGTGAGCGATTTTTTCCAGCTCTCGCGCAGGGCCGCCACTTCGACGGAGTTGTTGAAGCTGATGATGATGTCCTTTTCGATGCGGCGCAGGTCACCCAAGGTGGTGCGCAACTCGGCCACATCGGTCAAAGTCTGCACCCGCTGGGAGAACAGCTGGTCCAGGGTGCTTCGGGTGCGCTCCAACGCGAGGTAACCCATGGCACCGATCACGACGAGCAGAACCAGGGAGAAAATCGTGCCGAAGTACAGTCGCGCACGGATCGAAAGACGGCTGAGCAGGTTCATCGCTCTTCCTTACATTTTTTGACAACTACAGCATAGCAACTTTGGTGCCACAGAACCATAGGTACCTGTGGAGCGTGTGTGGGCGCGACTGTATTCGCCCGCACACACTCTGCCGCAGAGGGTATGTACCGCCTCCAGGGTGGCTAGTAGCCATTCTATGGATGCAGTAGCGTCACTTATTTGACAGGGGTGAGCGGCACGTAGAGCTGCCCGCCGGTGCGCTGGAATTCCGCCGCCTTGTCCTGCATGCCGGTGGACAGCGCCTGCCCTTCCGCCAACCCCTTTTGGGCCGCGAAGTCGCGCACTTCCTGGGTGATCTTCATGGAGCAGAACTTGGGCCCACACATGGAGCAGAAGTGCGCCACCTTGGCGCTGTCCTTGGGCAGGGTTTCGTCGTGGTATTCCTGGGCCGTCTCGGGGTCCAGGCCCAGATTGAACTGGTCCTGCCAGCGGAAGTCGAAACGCGCCTGGCTCAGCGCGTCGTCGCGCGCGCGCGCACCCGGGTGGCCCTTGGCCACGTCGGCGGCATGCGCGGCGATCTTGTAGGCAATGATGCCCTGCTTGACGTCGTCGCGGTCAGGCAGGCCCAGGTGCTCCTTGGGCGTCACGTAGCACAGCATGGCCGTGCCCATCCAGCCGATCATGGCCGCCCCGATGGCCGAGGCGATGTGGTCGTACCCCGGCGCGATGTCGATGGTCAGCGGCCCCAGGGTGTAGAACGGCGCCTCGTGGCAGGTCTTTAGCTGCTCGGTCATGTTGGCCTGGATCATGTGCATGGGCACATGGCCGGGGCCTTCGATCATGGTCGGCACATCGTGCTTCCAGGCCACCTGGGTCAGCTCGCCCAGGGTGTGCAGTTCGGCGAATTGGGCTTCGTCGTTGGCATCCGAGGCACAGCCCGGGCGCAGGCCGTCACCCAGGCTGAAGGACACGTCGTAGGCCTTCATGATGTCGCAGATGTCCTCGAAGTGCTCGTACAGGAAGCTTTCGCGGTGGTGCGCCATGCACCACTTGGCCATGATGGAGCCGCCGCGCGAGACGATGCCCGTGCGCCGCGCCGCCGTGAGGTGGATGTAGGCCAGGCGCACGCCAGCGTGGATGGTGAAATAGTCCACGCCCTGCTCGGCCTGCTCGACCAGCGTGTCGCGGAAGATCGCCCAGGTGAGGTCCTCGGCAACGCCGCCCACTTTCTCCAGCGCCTGGTAGATGGGCACGGTGCCGATGGGCACGGGGCTGTTGCGCACGATCCAGTCGCGCGTGGTGTGGATGTTCTTGCCGGTGGACAGGTCCATCACGTTGTCGGCCCCCCAGCGGATGGCCCAGACCAGCTTTTCGACCTCTTCCTCGATGCTGGAGGTGACGGCCGAATTGCCGATGTTGGCGTTGATCTTCACGAGGAAGTTGCGCCCGATGGCCATGGGCTCCACCTCGGGATGGTTGATGTTGGCCGGGATGATGGCGCGCCCGCGCGCCACCTCGTCGCGCACGAACTCGGGCGTGATGACCCGCGGAATGCTGGCGCCCATGGGGTTGCCGGCCAGGCGGCGCTCGCGACGCGCATCGGCCTGGTACTGCGCCATCCATTCGCGCTTGCCGTTCTCGCGCAGGGCCACGTACTCCATCTCGGGCGTGATGATGCCTTTCCTGGCGTAGTGCATCTGTGTCACGTTGCCGCCGCTGCGCGCGCGCAAGGGCTGGCGCTGCAGGGCTGCGGCCTCGGCGCGCAACTGGGCCAGGCGCACGGCGTCCTCGCTCTTCTGGCCATCGTCCAGCGCCAGGGGCGCACGGCCCTCGTAGGCTTCGGTATCCCCCCGTGCCGCGATCCAGCCGCCGCGCACGCTGGCCAGTCCGCGCCGCACGTCGATGGCAGCGTCCGGGTCGGTATAGGGGCCGGAGGTGTCGTAGACGCTGACCTGCTCGCCGTTGGTCAGCGCGATGTCGCGCACAGGCACGCGCAGTTCGGGGTACCGTTGGCCGGGCAGGTAAGCCTTGCGCGAGGCCGGAAAAGGCTCGCGCGTGGCGGCCAGCAGCTCGGCGAATTCTTCGCGGTCAAGGGGGTCAGGTGCATTCATGGGGCAGGTCTCCAGATTCCGGTGGCAAAGGGATTTGCTCCGGAATGGACCTGGCGCCCCGCGCACGCACCAAGGCTGGCGCATGGACGGCATGCTCCGCATGGGCAAGCCCAAAAAGGCGTGCGCGCGCAGGCATGAAGGTCGGCTCTTCTTCCGCCGGTATGAACCGGATCAAGTTCGTCGGGTTCGCAGGCCGCCTGACGAATCCATCGTCAGGCCCTTTGCATCTCAGCGCTTTCGCACACCCCGGAGCAGACGCCAGTATAGCCATGCCGGCTGGAGAAACCCTACAACCGTCCGATCAGCACCACTGCAAAGAAAAACACGGCAGCGATGACCGTCCACTTGAGCACCACCAAACCCCAGCGCTTATAGTGCGGCTGGCCCGTGCCCGCATAGAAGGCGAAGGACACGGCGGCTGCCAGCAGCAGCGCCATGACCACCCAGCGAAAGAGCAGCATGGGGTGGTGCGCCGCCCTACCAGGCGCGCGCAGGCTGGACAAAGCCCTGCGGAGCCTGGCGTTCGTCCTGGAAAGTGACCTCTTCCCAGGCGTCGGGCTGGGACAGCAGCTCGCGCAGCAGCAGGTTGTTCATCGCATGGCCCGAGCGGAAGGCGCTGTACGCGGCCAGCAGTGGCCGGCCGATGATGTACAGGTCGCCCATGGCGTCGAGGATCTTGTGCTTGACGAATTCGTCGTCGTAGCGCAATCCGTCGCTGTTGAGCACCTTGTAGTCGTCCATCACGATGGCGTTGTCCAGCCCGCCGCCCAGGGCCAGGCCGTTGGAGCGCATCATCTCCACGTCGCGCGTGAAGCCGAAGGTGCGCGCGCGGGCGATGTCGCGGCTGTAGTTGCCCGAGCCCAGGTCGAACTCCACGCGCTGGCCGGTGGAATCCACCGCCGGGTGGTCGAAATCGATCTCGAAGCTCAGCTTGTAGCCATGGTAGGGGACGAGGCGCGCCCACTTGGCCTGGGCACCGCTGCCCTCGCGCACTTCCACGGGCCGCTTGACGCGGATGAAGCGTTTGGGCGCGTTCTGCAGCTCGATGCCCGCGCTCTGCAGCAGGAACACGAAGGACGAGGACGAACCGTCGAGGATGGGAACCTCTTCGGCCGTGATGTCCACGTACAGGTTGTCGAGCCCCAGGCCGGCGCAGGCCGACATCAGGTGCTCCACGGTATGCACCTTGGCGCTGCCGACCCCGATGGTCGAGGCCAGCCGCGTGTCGGTCACCGCATCGGCCCGGATGGGAATGTCCACCGGCTGCGGCAGGGCCACCCGGCGGTCCACGATGCCGGTGTCGGGCTGGGCTGGCCGCAGGGTCAGCTCGACCCGCTGGCCACTGTGCAGCCCCACGCCGACGGCGCGGGTCAAGGTCTTGAGGGTGCGTTGCTGGAGCATTCCCACATTGTAAAAGGGCGCGCCCGTCCCTGCTCGCAGCAAGACCATCCAGCCGCCCGGACCCTGTTCATGCTCAAGGCACACGCCAAAGCTTGCCGCAAAGCCCCCGGTAGACATAGGCGCCCGAGGGCGCCTGCGGGCTGGCGTCCTTGCGCTCCAGGCTGACGGCCAGCTCCACCGCCTTGGCGAACACGGTTTCGGCCGGTGCGCCCAGTTGCAGGTGCACGAAGGGCCCTTGCGGCAGCGGTGCCACCGGGCTGGCCTGGCCCGACGCATCCAGCGACCACAGGTACAGCACCTGGCCAGGAGGGACCGGGACTGCCGCCACGCGCTTGATGTCCACCGTGCGGCCCTGCCGCAGGCTGGAAACCACCAGGCCGGGCCGCCCATCGGCCAGGCCCAGCACGCCCACATAGCTTTCTGGCAACTGGGTGGATGCCGGCGTGTCCGGCACGCCATGCTGCGCCTGCCAGAGCGATGGCAGCATCACCCCGACCAGAAGGCCGAGCTCCAGGGCACCCGCAGGGGCCGGTTGCAGCAGCCGCCTCCACCACGCCATCGGCGCAGCCGGCGCCTGCAGCCCCAGGCGCTGCTCGATGGCGCGCCAGGTGCCGGGCGCGGGGGTCTGGGGTGGCAGGGCCAGCAGCACGGGCGCCATGCGCTCGTTCCAGCGCGCCACGGCCTCGGCCAGGTCGGGGCGGCGTGCGAGCAGCTTTTCGAAGCGCCGGCGGGCACCGCCCTGCAAGGTGCCCAGCGCGTATTCGCCGGCCAACAGGTCCACCAGCCGGGGATGGTGGTGCCACATCATGTGCACGACTCCATGCAATCGCGCAGGCGTGCCAGGCTGCGGCGCATCCAGGCCTTGACCGTGCCCAGGGGCCGGGCCAGGCGCTGGGCCAGCTCGGCATGGGAGAGCCCCTCGTAGTAGGCCAGCAGCACGGCGCTGCGCGGCTCGCTGTCGATCTCGCCGATGCAGCGGCCCAGACGCGACCCATCTTCTTCGGCCAGCAATTGCTCCAGCGGCGAAGCGCCCTCGGCGGCGGCATCGTGCACCTGCTCCTGGCCATCGGCATCGCGCCAGTGCAGAGAGGTCTCGGGGCGGCGCTTGCGCAGAGTGTCGATGGCGCGGTTGCGCGTGACCACGCACAGCCATGCCAGGCTCAGGCTCTGGCCTGGCGCGCCGGTCTGCGGCCGGTTCCACAGGTGCACGAACACCTCCTGCAGCACGTCCTCGGCCAGCGCGCGGTCCTGCACCACGCGCACGGCCACCGCCAGCAGCCGGCTGGCCACCAGCTGGTACAGGCGCTGCAGGGCCGAGGCGTCGCGCAAGACCACGCGCGACAGGAGCTGCGCCACCGCCTTCGGCAGCTCGTCGGAGGGCATGGCCGCCGCGCTCATTTCGGCACCGCGAAAAGCTGCACCGGCATGCCCGAGGCCTGGGTGAAGCCGGCCCGGATCTCCTCGAAGGTTCCGACGCGGATGTCCTCGAAATCGCCCCAGCGCAGCGGTGGCGGCAGGTCGCCATAGACCTCGATGGGCGCATGCAGGCAGGCGAACTCGGCCGCCGGGTTGAGCACGAAGCGCCCGTTGCCCGGCAGGCTGCGGGCCTGCCCCGGCACCATGCGCGGGTCGCGCTCGAAGCGGTTGGGGAAGATGCGCTGGATGCGCCGCGTCGCCGGGTCCTGCGAGTAGCAGTACACATAGCCGGGCCGCTGCACCGCGAGGTCCAGGCGGGCGCTGCCCCGCTCTGGCGCAGCCAGCGCCACGGCCAGCGCAGGGATGTCGGGCGCGGGCGGCGGCGCAGCCGCAGCCGCAGCGGCGGCCGCGGCGGGGTCGGTGCCGGCAGGTGCGGCCGCCGCCACGGGCGCCAGCGCCGCGCCGGAGGCACGTGTCGCCGTGTTGCGCGGCAGCGCCTGCAACGGGCCCCGCGGCACCTTGCCCAGAACGAAGGAGCGGAAGAAGCCCTGGTCCATGGCCCCCTGGACCGGCAGGCCCAGGGCCTTGCGGTAGCTTTGCAGCGCGGCGTCGAAGGCGGCGTCGGCCTGGCCGTCGATGGCACCGTCGTAGTAGCGCCGCTCGCGCATGCGCTCCTTGTAGAAGGCGATGCGCTCGCCCTCGTCCATGGACAGGAACCAGTCGGCCAGCTCGCGCTGCACCTCGGCATCGGTATCGGCCGTGCCCAGACATTGCCAGTACGGTGCGCGCAGCAGCTTGCCCACCAGTTCCACGGCGGCCAGCTCGACCATGTTGCGCGCGGCCTGCGAGGGACCGTCGGCGCGCGAGGTGGTGAACGAGAAGACCACGCCGATGCCGGGATTGACCAGCTGCGCCTGGCCATCGGCCGCGCTGGCATCGCGGCTGGCCAGCACGGTGGTGTTCTTCGAGGACACGCCGGGCAGCAGGGTCATGCTGTCGGTCTCGACCACGGCAGCATCGAGCCCGAGCACCGAGAATTTCGTCTCGCTGCCAAAGCGCACGCCGAACACAGACTGCGCCAGCGTGGCACCGAAGGAGCGGCCGTCCTTGAGCACCGATTCGTCAAGCTGGCTCACCGTGCCGCGGATGTTGTAGGCCGGCACCACGCTGAAGGCGTTGGTGCGCTGGGCCTGGGCCAGCGCCTGCGTGAGGTTCTGCTGGTCGCTGCCGAAGACCGACAGGCGCACGCCGCGCGAGCGCCGCGTCATGTCCGAGACGGCCGACGTGAGCATGTCGCGGGCCGACACGGGCACCTTCTGCGTGGCATCGCGGAACTCCTCCATCATCATGGTGATGTCGCGCGTACCCATGTCGAACATCATCTCGTCCATGCAGCGCAGCGCGGGCGTGAAGTTGGTGATGGTGCGCTGCGCCCGGTCCGTGGGGTTGGCCTGGGAGCGCACCGCATTGAGGGCGGCGCGGTCCGGGGCGCCGGCACAGCCGACGAGGGCCAGCACGGCGGCCACAGCGGCTGCGCGGCGGACCCGGCCGCGCACGGGAGAGTGGTTGAATGTCATGGCGATCTCGGCGAAAGGGATGAACGTGCACAGGACGGCCCGCACCGCGCCCCTGGGTGGGTGCACGGTAAGGGCCGGCTAGGGATGTCAGCGGCCGACAGGGCGCGTGTACGACACGCGCACCCAGCGGTCCTCGTTGCCTGCGGCATCGGTGTCCAGGCTCCAGTCGTTGCCGGGGCCGGCGTGCTCACCGTCGGGCTTGGTGGGGCCTTCGGTCGGGCCCTGGCAGCGGTCTTCACCCCGCTTGATTTCAAGGCGCCAGCCGACCCCGCCCACGTTCTGGCACATGGGCTTGCGCTTTTCGATCTTTTCGCAGCCCAGGCTGTCCTGGCTGCGCCCGGTCACGTCGGTGTAGCCGGCAGGGCAGCTCACGCCGTTGGCGGGGTTCTTGCCAAGGGTGTAGTGCACCGGGTAGCTGGCAGGCCACAGGTGAACCACCTTCTCGGCCACGAACTTGTCGGCGCCCGCGCCATTGACGACACGCTGGTAACGCCCTTCGTCCGGCCCCAGCAGTGCAGCCGGCCCAACAGCCGTGAGGTAGCCCATGATGTCGCCGGGCAGGCCCGACTGGCCCTTGAGCTTGGGCGGACCGGCCACCGGGTTCATGGCCGACGGCACGCTGACCACGTCACCCGTCACGGCGGGCAGGCATTTGTCGGCACCCGCCATCTGGATGGCCACGTAGTTGGGCTTGTTGGCGGGTGGGCAGATCGAGCCGCGCTCGAACACCAGGGTGACGCTGCACTTGAGCACGCCGCCGACACGGTTGACCTCGGTGTTGGCCGGGCATTCGGCGCGCTCGGGCACGTTGCCGGTGGCGCGCAGCAGGGAGGCCTTGTCGGCCCAGGCGGAGGTGGAAACGGCGGCACCGGCCAGGGTGAGGCAGGCGATGGCGACAGACGAGAATTTCATGATGGTGTCCTGAAGAAAGGAGTGAAGAAGAGGGTGTGAAGAAGGTGTCGGAGGCAGATCGGCCGTCAGGGCTTGGGCACCACGTGCCACACACCGCCCATGCCATCGCCCAGCCGGTCGCCGGCCTTGGCATCGCTGGCGTAGTAGTACAGGGGCTTGCCCTTGAAGCTCCACTGCCGTGCGCCGCTGGCTTCGATCAGGCCGAAGTCGCCTTCGGCCTTGGCGCCAGCCTTGGCAGTGAAAGCAGGCCAGGCAGCAAGGCAGCCACCGCTGCAGTTGCTTTTTCCGGGAGCGTCCTTGTCGAAGGTGTAGACCGCGCGGCCGCTGGCGTCGGCAAGCACGCCCTGCTGGAAGACGGGCTGGGCCTGCGCTGCCAGCGCCGTCAGGCCCAGGAGCAGTGCGGGTGCGAGGTGTCGAATGGGTTGCATGTTGGTTCCTGTCTCGGTGGTTCCGGTTGGGGGCGCCCCATGGCGTCCTGCTTGTGGAACGGGGCGTTCTGCGTTCTGGATGCGGGGTCCGTGAAAATTTTTTGCCCCCGGGGCGGCACGCGCCATGGCATCTGCGGCCCTGGGAAAATCGTAGGTTTCGGGCGCTCCACCCGCACCCCATGAACATGGGAGAGTGGGGCCGAGAACATGGGATGACGCAGGCCACGCGGACGCTAAGATGGAGCAACTCCCACCTCGCAGCCCCTACCCCGCCTTCCATGAGCACACCCCGCTGGCGCGTCGTACTGATCGAGGACGACACCGAGATGCGCAGATTCTTCGAGGGCTGCGTCACCGCCCATCCCGAGCTGGAGCTGGCCGCTTCCTTCGGCATGCTGGCGCCTGCGCGCGCCTGGCTCGACGAGCACCCGGCCGACGTGCTGCTCACCGACCTGGCACTGCCCGACGGCCATGGCCTGGCGCTGCTGCAGCATGTGGTGCGCACGCAGCCGGCCTGCGAGGTGCTGGTGGTCTCGGTCTTCGGCGACGAAGACACTGTGATCGCCTGCGTGGAGGCCGGTGCCGTGGGCTACATCCAGAAGGACTCCACGCCAGCCGATGTGGGCCGGATCATCCTGGGCGTCAAGCACGGCGAATCGCCGATCTCACCGATGATCGCGCGCAAGCTGCTGGCCCGGCTGCGCCAGCACGGTGGGCGCACGCAGCCGCAGCCTGTGGAGCCGTCGCTGCCGGCACTGGAGCTCACCCCGCGCGAGTCGGACGTGCTGGAGCTGATCGCGCGGGGTTACTCCTACGCGGAGATCGCACGCCTGCAGGACATTTCCAAGCACACGGTACAAAGCCACATCAAGAACCTGTACAGCAAGCTGGCCGTGCACTCGCGCGGTGAGGCCGTGTTCGAAGCCAGCCGCATGGGCCTGCTGGACCGCACGCGGCGCAGCCCCTGAGCCCGGGCACGGGAGCCACCGATGCTGCACCTGCTTGCACGCTGCCTCCTGCATGGCCTGCTGCTGTGCTGGCAGGTGCTGCCGGCCCATGCCCAGGGCACCGCCGTGCAGGAGGAGGCTGCGCCGGGCACTCCGGGCGTGCAGGTACTCAGCCAGGTCCAACTGGGCATACGCCTGCGCGGGGATTCCGGCCCGCCTGCGCAGGCCTTGCCTTTCACCCTGCCCCTGCATTGGGATGTGCTGCACCGGCGCAAGGCCGGCTGGGCCACGGCGCGGCTGGCGTTCGACGTTCCGGCGGCCGCCCGCCAGGAGCCCCATGCGCTGCTGATCCCCCGCTTGGGCAATGCCTACCGCGTCACGCTCAACGGCGAGGTGCTGGCCAGCGGCGGCGCGCTGCTCACGCCCAACGATGGCTGGACCGGGCGCAGGCCGCTGTGGCTGCGCCTGCCAGGGCCTTTGCTGCAGGAACACAACGAACTGGCCATCACCATCCGTGCCGACTACCTGCGGCGTGCCGGCATCTCACCCGTGCAGGTAGGGCCCGAGGCGCTGCTCCAGGAGCGCTGGCATGCGCTCGAATGGCAGCGCGTGACGCTGCCCCGGGCGATCTCCCTGTTCAGCCTGGTGGTCGGTGTCTTCTGCCTGCTGCTGTGGTGGCAGCAGCGCCAGGCCCTCTACGCCTACGCCGCACTGTGCGAACTGCTTTGGGCCTGCCGCATCACCGCGACCTGGATGGAGGACATCTTCCTGTCCTGGCCCCACTGGTTCCAGGCCGTGCAGGGCCTGTTCTGGGCCGGCTGCCTGTCGCTGTACTGGCTGGCACGCGCGGTCTGGGGGCCGCGCCCGCGCGCCGAGACCTGGGCGGCCTGGGCCATCTTCGGGCTGTGTCCGCTGGCCGTGCTGCTCGGAGCCGATGCAGTGCTGGGCTGGACCGTGGCCTTGCTGGCGTCCTGGGTGGCGCTGGTGGTGCAACTGGCCCGGCATTGCCGGCCCCCTTGCGACGGCCCCCGGCTGTGGATGCTGCTGGCACTGTGCGTGTGCTGGGTGGCCCTGGTGCGCGACATCACGGCGGCACGCCTGGCGCCCGCCCAGTACATGGACGGAGGATGGACCCTCTGGGCCGCCACACTGGCCGGCCTGGCGGTGCTGGCCATCGTGGGGCAACGCTTCCAGCAAGCGCGCCAACAACTGCTGCAGCTGACCGCATCGCTGGAGCAGCGGGTGCACGAGCGCGAGGAGAAGCTCGCCCGCCAGCACGAGGCGCTGCGCGCACTGGAGCGCACCAGTGCCAAATCGGAGGAGCGTGCACGTATCCTGCGCGACATGCACGATGGTGCTGGCGCCCACCTGATCACCGCCATGCGCCAGCTGGAGGGCGGCGTGGCATCGCAGGCCCAGGTGATGCAGACGCTGCGCGAATCGCTCGACCAGCTGCGCCTGTCGGTCGACGCCATGTCCCTGCCTGCCGGCGACGTGAATGCACTGCTGGCCAGCCTGCGCTTCCGGCTGGAGCAACGCATCCGCGATTCGGGCCTGGAGCTGGTGTGGGATGTGCAATTGCTGCCGTTGTGGTCCGGCTGCAGCGAGGAGGCCATGCGCCACCTGCAGTACATCGTCTTCGAGGCCATTTCCAACGCGCTGCAGCACGCACGCGCGCGTGAACTGCGCCTGTCCGCGCAGTCCGATGCCGACACCATCACCGTCCGGATACAGGACGACGGCGTGGGCCGGCAGGACGGTGCCAGTGGCAACGGACTGCGCACCATGCAGGAGCGTTCCCTGCTGATTGGCGCCCTGCTGACGGTGTGCCGCGGGGAGGGTGCTGGCACCACCGTGCAGGTGGCATTGCCGCTCAAGGTTGCGAGCAGCGCAGCGCCTGCGGCCCCGTCCTCCCCGGCGCCATGAAGAAAGGGGCCGCAGGCCCCTTGGGATAAACAGGCATGCCGGGCCGCAGTGCGTGCGGCCCCACCGCCATCAGTCCGCCTGCTTGCGCAGGAAAGCCGGGATTTCCAGGTCGTCCATGCCGCCCGAAGACAGCGCGTCCACGCGGGCAGCGGCCTGCGTGCGGTTGGTGCGCCAGACGCTGGGCACCGACATGCTGCCGTAGTCGGCCTGCGAGCTGCCGCCGCCGTGGCCGGTCTGGCCGGGAACCGCGCCCATGGCGTTGCCCATCACGCCCGCAGCGCCGGCCACGGGGATCTGGTAGGCCATGTTGTCGGTGCCGGTGCGCAGGCCGCCCTGCACCACCGAGATCGGCTGGCGGCGGGCATTGTGGCGCGACAGGCCGGTGGCGACCACGGTCACGCGGATTTCGTCACCCAGGGTGTCGTCGTAGGCCGCGCCGAAGATCACGTGGGCATCCTTGGAGGCATAGGCGTTGATGGTGTTCATCGCCAGGCGCGACTCGGACAGCTTCAAGCTGCCTTTGCTGGCCGTGACCAGCACCAGCACGCCCTTGGCGCCCGAAAGGTCGATGCCTTCGAGCAGCGGGCAGGCGATGGCCTGCTCGGCCGCGATGCGCGCGCGGTCCGGGCCGCTGGCAGTGGCCGTGCCCATCATGGCCTTGCCGGGCTCGCCCATCACGGTGCGCACGTCTTCGAAGTCGACGTTCACCTGGCCGTACTCGTTGATGATCTCGGCAATGCCGCCCACAGCGTTCTTGAGCACATCGTTGGCGTGCGCGAAGGCTTCGTCCTGGGTGATGTCGTCGCCCAGCACTTCCAGCAGCTTTTCGTTGAGCACGACGATCAGCGAGTCGACGTTGGCTTCGAGTTCGGCCAGGCCGTTGTCGGCGTTGGCCATGCGGCGCCCGCCTTCCCAGTCGAAAGGCTTGGTGACCACGCCCACGGTGAGGATGCCCATCTCCTTGGCGATGCGGGCGATCACGGGCGCAGCACCCGTGCCCGTGCCGCCACCCATGCCGGCGGTGATGAACAGCATGTGCGCGCCGTCGATGGCAGCGCGGATGTCCTCCACGGCGGCTTCGGCTGCATCACGGCCCTTGTCGGGCTTGCTGCCCGCGCCCAGGCCGCTGGCGCCGAGCTGGATCACGCTGTGCGCGGAGCTGCGCGTGAGCGCCTGCGCATCGGTGTTGGCACAGACGAATTCCACGCCCTGCACGCTGCGGGCAATCATGTGTTCGACGGCGTTGCTGCCGCCGCCACCCACGCCGATCACCTTGATCTGCGTGCCCTGGTTGAATGTTTCGGCTTCGATCATTTCGATGGACATGTTGGAGCTCCTGGTTCTGTCTTCGTACGCAATTGCAAAATGGGGTTCGGTGTTGTCTGGTGGCGCGGGCGGCAAGGCGGTCCTGTGCATCGCCATCGCCCGCCGGGCATTCGGGGACCTGCGCGCGCAAATCGGTGGCAGTGGTTCATGGCCATCAGAAGTTCCCCACGATGAAGTCCTTGAACCGACCGAACGCCGTCTTCATGGAGCCGCTCTTTTGCGCCACCTTGAAGCCGCGCAGGCGTGCCAGGCGCGCCTCTTCAAGCAAGCCCATGACGGTGGAGGCACGCGGCTGGGCCACCATGTCCGACAGGGCGCTCGCATACTTGGGAATGCCGCGGCGCACAGGCTTGAGGAAGATGTCTTCCCCGAGTTCGATCATGCCCGGCATGACGGCGCTGCCGCCGGTGAGCACGATGCCCGAGGACAGCACTTCTTCGTAGCCCGACTCGCGGATCACCTGCTGCACCAGCGAGAAGATCTCTTCAACGCGCGGCTCGATCACGCCGGCCAGCGCCTGCTTGCTGAGCATGCGCGGGCTGCGGTCGCCCAGGCCCGGCACTTCCACCTGGCTCTCGGGGTCGGCCAGCAGCTGCTTGGCGTAGCCGCTCTCGACCTTGATGTCTTCGGCGTCCTTCGTTGGCGTGCGCAGCGCCATGGCGATGTCGCTGGTGATAAGGTCGCCGGCGATCGGGATCACCGCCGTGTGGCGGATGGCGCCCCCGGTGAAGATGGCCACGTCGGTCGTGCCCGCGCCGATGTCCACCACCACCACACCGAGTTCGCGCTCGTCGTCGGTCAGCACGGCCTGGCTCGACGCCAGCGGATTGAGCAGCAGTTGCTCGACCTCCAGCCCACAGCGGCGCACGCACTTGATGATGTTCTCGGCCGCGCTCTGGGCACCGGTCACGATGTGGATCTTGGCCTCCAGGCGGATGCCGCTCATGCCGATGGGCTCCTTCACGTCCTGCCCGTCGATCACGAACTCCTGGGGCTCCACCAGCAGCAGGCGCTGGTCGGACGAGATGTTGATGGCCTTGGCCGTCTCCACCACGCGCGCCACATCGGCCGAGGTGACTTCCTTGTCCTTGACGGCCACCATGCCGCTGGAATTGAGGCCGCGGATGTGGCTGCCGGTGATGCCGGTGTACACGCGCTGGATCTTGCAGTCGGCCATCAGCTCAGCCTCTTTCAGAGCCTGCTGGATGCTCTGCACCGTGGCGTCGATGTTGACCACCACGCCGCGCTTCAAGCCATTGCTCGGGGCCACGCCCAGGCCGGCGAGCTTGAGCTCGCCGCCGGGCAGGACTTCGGCAACCACGGCCATGATCTTCGCCGTGCCGATGTCCAGGCCGACCACCACGTCTTTGTATTCTCTTGCCATATTCAGTCACTGCCCTTCGTTGTTCCGCCCTGCCCGCTGCGCCGTATGTACCTTGCCTGCATGCTGCTACCTCCGTGTGGCGGCCGCTGCTGCCGCCTCCGGGCCCATGGTGGTCACACCCTTGAGCCGCAATGCATAGCCTCCCGCGTGCCGCAGGTCCGCCGACTCGAGCGCATCCACCCGGCGCTTGTACTGGGCCGCCACCTGGGTCAGCGTGCGTGCAAAGCGCTTGGCACGCGCCACCACCTCCGCCGGCGTGCCGCCCCCGAGTTCCACCACCGCCCCGGTGTCCAGCGTCGCGCGCCAGCCACCCCGGCCGGTGAGCGCCAGCTCCTCCACATCCATGCCCAGCGGTTCGAACACCGGCTGCATCAGGCCGTACATCTGCAGTACTTCGCCCGAGGTCCCGCTGGGGCCCTGCAGGCGCGGCAGGCCGTCCTGCTCCACGTCGTCCACGTTCGCCTCGAAAACCTCGCCCTGCGTGTTCACCATGGCCGATCCCGACTCGGGCCCCCAGTACGCCACGGCGTCGTGCTCTTCGAGCACCACATGCAGGCTGCCCGGAAACTCGCGCCGCACTGCGGCCTTGCGAACCCAGGGCACCTGCTCGAAGGCCTCGCGCGCCTTGCGCAGGTCCACCGTGAAGAAGTTGCCCACCAGGTGCGGCGCCACGTTGGCGCGCAAGGTGACGGCGTTGTTGTGCACCAGCTCGCCCTGCACCACGATGCGCGCGATCGCAAAGCCCGGATAGCGCAGCACCCACCAGGCGCCCGCCGCCAGCACGAGCAGGGCGCAGCCCACGAACAGGACCGATGCGGTCATGTTCATGAGCTTGACGTCCAGCGGTGCGGGCAGCGCGTTGGTGTTCATCAGCTCCCCAGGGTGCTGCCGACAGGCGTGTCCATGGTGGCGGTGGCCAGCACCCCCACGCACAGGTCTTCGTAGCTGATGCCCGACGCGCGCGCCGACATGGGCACGAGCGAATGCCCCGTCATGCCGGGCGAGGTGTTGATCTCCAGCAGGAAGGGCTGGCGGTCGCTGGCGCGGATCATGATGTCCGCACGCGCCCAGCCGCGGCAGCCCAGCGAGCGGAAAGCCGCCACCACCAGGCGCTGGATCTCCCGCTCCTCGGCCTCGGGCAGGCCGCTCGGGCAGTGGTACTGCGTGACGTCGGTGAAGTACTGGTGCTGGTAGTCGTAGTTGCCCTCGGGCGCGACGATGCGGATCACTGGGAGCGCATAGGCGCTGGCGCCCTCGCCCAGGATCGGGCAGGTGGTTTCCTCGCCTTCGATGAACTGCTCGCAAAGCACCTCGGGGTCGTAGCGCGAGGCCAGGGCGTAGGCCTGGGCACACTGCTCGGGCGAGGTGACCTTGGTCAGGCCGATGGTGGAGCCTTCGCGCGAGGGCTTGACGATCATCGGAGCCCCCAGGGCAGCCAGCGCATCGGTGGTCTCGGCCACGCTGCCCACCAGGCGCCAGTCCGGCGTGGGCAGGCCCTCGGCGCGCCAGATGCGCTTGGTCATGATCTTGTCCACCGCGATGCTGGAGGCCATCACGCCCGGGCCGGTGTAGGGAATGCGCAGCAGCTCCAGTGCACCCTGCACCGTGCCGTCCTCGCCATGGCGGCCGTGCAGTGCGATGAAGCAGCGTGCATAACCATCGCGGCGCAACTCGCCCAGCTCGTTTTGCGAGGGGTCGAAGGCATGGGCATCCACGCCGCGCGAGCGCAGCGCCTGCAGCACACCGGTGCCGGACATCAGCGACACCTCGCGCTCGGCGGACGCGCCGCCCATCAGCACGGCCACTTTGCCCAGAGCCTTCACATCCACGTTGGAACCCAGTTTCGTCATCATCGTCGTCATGTCGCGCTCCCCGCCAGCGCCTTGTCGTTGGTTTGCTTGTCGTTGCCTTGCAGCATGTCCACTACCTTGGCCGGCACGGCCCCGATGGAGCCCGCGCCCATGCACATCACCACGTCGCCATTGCGCGCGTTGTCGGCAATGGCCTGGGGCAGCTCGGCCACGTCGTCCACGAAGACCGGCTCCACGCGCCCGGCCACGCGCAGCGCGCGTGCCAGCGAGCGGCCGTCCGCCGCCACCACGGGTGCTTCGCCGGCGGCATAGACCTCGGTCAGCAGCACCGCATCGGCATTGCCGATGACCTTCACGAAATCCTCGAAGC
>NZ_JBKDTZ010000164.1:0-25835 GCF_046339755.1 Acidovorax sp.
ATCCCGAACAGGACAGTGAAACGACTTTGCGCCGATGATAGTGCGGGTTCCCGTGTGAAAGTAGGTCATCGTCAGGCTCTTACAGCCCTCAAAACCCCTCAGTTCGTTTGAACTGAGGGGTTTTGTCTTTGGGGAATGCAAAAGAGACGGCACAGCAGGGGCTGCGCCCTCTTTGCGGGGCATACCGGCTTGCCCCCATACTCCGTCCACCTGTTTGTTTCTCCATTTGATCGCCATGCAGCTGCAAGACATTCTGTATTCCCAGGGATTCGGCACCCGGCGTGTGTGCGCCGGATTGGTGCAGCAAGGCTGGGTGATGGTGAGCACCACGGGCCCCGGGGGTGAGTACGCGCTGTGCACGGATTCGGTGGCTGATTTCGAGCCCGAGGGGCTGCAGTTGCGCGTGCAGGGTGTGGACTGGCCGTACCACGAGAAGGCCTATGTGCTGTTGCACAAGCCTGCGGGCACCGAGTGCTCGCAAAAGCCATCGACCTATCCCAGTATCTACACCCTGCTCCCCCCTGCGTTGCGCCAGCGGCCGAGCAAGACGGCGGTGCAGGGCATCCAGGCGGTAGGGCGGCTGGACCAGGACACCACGGGCATGCTGCTGCTCAGCGATGACGGTCAGTTCATCCACCGCATGAGCTCGCCCAAGAAGCATGTGCCCAAGGTCTACCAGGTGACCACCAAGCACCCCGTGGACGAAGCCCAGGTGAACAAGCTGCTGGCCGGCGTGGTGCTCGACGACGATCCCAAGCCGGTGTGCGCCGCCGCCTGCGTGCGGGTGGACACGCACCGGCTGGACCTGACCCTCACGGAGGGAAAGTACCACCAGGTCAAGCGCATGCTGGCGGCAGTGGGCAACCGCGTGGAGGGCCTGCACCGCTCGCAGATCGGCAGCATGCCGTTGCCCGCGGACCTGGCGCCGGGGCAGTGGCGCTGGCTCAGCGCGGATGACCTCAAGGTGCTGACCACGGCGCCCGCCTGACACCGCCCGCCGTGCGGGTCGGTGTGCCGCCTTGCGCTCACCAGGGGTGGCTCGGTGCCGCTGGTGCCGAGGTGATTGACCACTTCTGCGCTGTGCCCCTGTCTTTGCCTGGAACTTCCTTGATCCAATCGGGTTCCATCCGCAGATGTTACGCCTTGCGGCGGTAGGGCCCGTGCTTCGGGCGCTACACTTGCAGACTGTCCTGAAAGTGCTTGGTTGTTTGTGAAGATTTTCTCCCCCGCGCGTGCGCGCGCCGCCCTGGCTGGCCTGGCCTTGCTGTGGGGCGCCAGTGTGGCGGCCGCACCAGCAGCGGCTCCCCTGCCGCCGATTTTCGTGCTGAACTCGCTGGAGGCCAATGTCAGCGTGATCGATCCGCTGACCTGGACGGAAACCTCGCGCATCCCCACCGGCAAGGAACCGCACCACCTGTACCTCACGCCCGACGAGCGCTCGCTCATCGTGGCCAATGCGCTGGGCGACACGCTGACCTTCCTGGACCCGCGCACGGCCCAGGTGCAGCGCACGGTGCGCGACATCGTGGACCCCTACCACCTGCGCTTCACGCCCGACATGAAGTGGCTCATCACGGCCGCGAACCGCCTCAACCATGTGGACTTCTACCGCTGGGACGGCAAGGAGCCCACCCTGGTGGCGCGTGTGAACACGGCCCGCACGCCGAGCCACATGTGGATCGACAGCCGCAGCACCACGGTCTATGTGTCCATGCAGGACAGCGATGAGTTGGTGGCCATCGACATCGCCACGCAGGTGGTGAAGTGGCGCATGAAGACCGGGCCCATGCCGGCCGATGTGTATGGCAGCCCCGACGACAAGCATGTCTTCGTGGGCCTCACGGGCGGCGACAGCGTGGAGGTGTTCGACGTCACGGGCCGCACGCCGCGCAGCATCAAGAAGATCAAGACCGGCAACGGCGCCCATGCCTTCCGCGCCTCTGGCGACGGCAAACACCTGTATGTGAGCAACCGCGTGGCCAACTCGATCAGCAAGATCGACATGGCCGCGATGGCGGTGGTGGACAGCTACCCCGTGCCGGGCGGCCCGGACTGCATGGAGGTCTCGGCCGACGGCCGCTTCATCTACGTGAGCTCGCGCTGGGCGCGCAAGCTGTCGGTGGTGGACACCGAGGCCAAGAAGGTGGTGCGCCAGGTGCCGGTGGGCAAGTCCCCGCACGGCGTCTGGACCCTGCAGCACGCGCCCCGCTAGCCGCCCCATGACTGCTGTCAGGAGCCTGCGGGCCGTGCTTTTGCCCCTGGCCCTGCTGGCCGGGGCGCCTGCCGGCCTGGCACAGGCCAGTTCCTGCACCAAGCCCGTGTACCTGACCCTGGACACGGGCCACATGGAAGTGGCGCCCCTGATGGCCGAGGTGCTCAAGCGCCAGAACGTGCAGGTGACCTTCTTTGCGGCCCAGGAGCGCACCAAGGAAGGCGATGGCAGCCTGGGCGATCACTGGGCGCCGTGGTGGCGCGCACGGGCCGCCGAAGGCCATGCCTTCGCCTCCCACACCTGGGACCACACCTATTGGCGCGGCGACCTCGGCACGCCGGACCAACCCGTGTTCAAGGTGCGGCCATCGGCCGGACCGCGCGCCGGGCAGGACTTCACGATGACCGCGGCCGAGTACTGCGCCGAGATCACCAAGGCCGCCGACCGGCTGCAGGCCATCACCGGGCAAAAGCCGATGGCGCTGTTCCGTGCCCCCGGGGGCAAGACCTCGCCCCGGCTGATCGCCAGCGCCCAGGCCTGCGGCTACACGCATGTGGGCTGGTCGCCGGCGGGCTTTCTGGGGGATGAGCTGTCCACCGCCCAGGCCAGCAACGACGCCCTGCTGCGCAAGGCGCTGCGCAATATCCGCGCCGGCGACATCCTGCTGGCCCACCTGGGCATCTGGTCGCGCACCGATCCCTGGGCACCCGCCGTGCTGGAGCCGCTGATCGCGGGGCTGAAAGAACGGGGCTTCTGCTTTCGGACACTGCGTGAGCATCCGGACTACGCTACAAAGTCCGTGCGCTAGTACCGCGCGGACACGGCACATACGGCGACAGCAACAGGAGCGGGCAAGGCAATGGAGTGGTTGAGCGCGATCTTCGATGGTGCACAGCAATGGCTGTTCGAAACCGTGGTGCAGCCGCTGATGTTCGCGGGCGGCCTCGGTAACCTGCTGGAGGACGGTTACGACGCCACCGGCTGGCTGCTGGTGGGCCTGCTGCAGCTGGCGGTGATCGTCGCCATCATAGGGCCCATTCAGCGCTGGCGCCCGGTGGAGCCGGTGACCAACCGCGCCACCATCCGCACCGACATCCTCTACACCCTGCTGCACCGCCTGGGCCTGTTCCGCGTGGGCCTGTTCTTCGCCATCGACCCGCTGATGGACGCGCTGTTCGGCGAACTGCGCATGTCGGGCGTCAGCACTTTCCACCTTGATGCCATCTGGCCCGGCGTGACCGATGTGGCCTGGGTCAGCCTGCTGCTGTACCTGGTGGTGTTCGACTTCGTGGACTACTGGATCCACCGCGGCCAGCACCACTTCGAGTGGTGGTGGAAGCTGCACTCGCTGCACCATGCGCAGCAGCAGATGACCATGTGGAGCGACAACCGCAACCACCTGCTCGATGACATGCTGCGCGACACCATCCTGGTGGTCGTGGCCCAGCTCATCGGCGTGGCGCCGGGCCAGTTCGTGGCCATCGTGGCGATCACGCAGCTGAGCGAAAGTTTTCAGCATGCCAACGTGCGCCTGTGGTTCGGCCGCGTGGGCGAGCGCCTGTGGGTGAGCCCGCGCTTTCACCGCCTGCACCACAGCATCGGCATCGGGCATGAGACCGTGAAGCCCGCCGCAGCGGGCGAGAAGGCCCCGCGCGTGGTGCTGGGCGGCCACAACTTCGGCGTGCTGTTGCCCTGGTGGGACATGCTCATGCGCACCGCCAACTTCGAGCAGCGCTACGACCCCACGGGCGTGCGCGACCAGGTCGAGCCCGGGCCCGACGGCCGCACGCGCGACTATGGCCGCGGCTTCTGGTCGCAGCAATGGCGTGGGGTGCTGCGGTTGGTGGGCAGGGCTTAGCTGCGCCCGGCGGCCACGCTGCGCACCAAGTCCCAAGCCACTGCGGCCACCGGCGCCAGCGCGCGGTTGGCCCGCCGTACCAGCACGATGGCGCGCTCCACGCGCGGTGTGAGTGGCCGCACCTCCAGGCCTTGCAGCCCCGCGGGCGGCAGGGCCAGTGTGGGCACGACCGAAATGCCCAGGCCCGCATCCAGCATGCGAAAGATGGTGGTGACATGGCCCACCTCCTGCGCCACGGGCGCCTGCACGCCATGCTGGCGCAGCGCGTCGTCGATCAACCGGCGGCTGCCCGAGGCATGGTCCAGCAGCACCAGCGGCTCGCCGTCGAGCGCCGCCCAGCGCACGCTGCGCTGCCTTGCCAAGCGGTGCGTGGGTGGGCAGACCAGGCAGAAGGGTTCGGACAGGATGGGCTCGGCCAACAGGTCCTCGCTGCGCCCCGGCTCGGGCTCGATCACCACGCCGAAATCCACTTCGCCCGACAGGACGCTGGCCAGCGCATCGTGCTGCATGCGGTCCAGCAGCAGCAGTTCCAGCCCCGGGTGCTCCTGCCGGCAGCGCGCTATGCACTCTGGCAGCAGGTTGGCTGACAGGGTGGGGCTGCTGGCCACGCGCACCCGGCCCTGGCGCTGCGTGGCCAGGCCGCGCACATCGAGCAGCACGCTGTCCAGGTCCTCCAGCACGCGCGCCAGGCGCACGGCCAGGCTGCGGCCCGCCTCGGTCAGCACCACTTCGCGCGTGGTGCGGTCCAACAGCTTGATGCCCAGGTGCTGCTCCAGCTCGGTCACGCAGCGGCTCACGGCGGGCTGGGTCAGGCCGATCTGGTCCCCGGCGCGCGTGAAACTGCTGTGCAGGGCCACGGCCTGGAAGACGCGCAGTTGTCGCAAACTGGGATTCATGAGGAATTATTATAAATTCATCAAATCAATCCATTTCTCTTTGGACGGAATAATCGGTCCAATCGGTATATACCGTTCTCAATGGGCGTTCACGCCCCTGCAATCCATGGCCCGCTCCCGTCTGCTTCCCGACAATTTCACGCTCTACCTCGTCGCCACCGTCATCACGGCCAGCCTGCTGCCGGCTTCCGGCAGTTTTGCCCGGGCGCTCGAAGTGGCCACCACGGCGGCGGTGAGCCTGCTGTTCTTCCTGCATGGCGCCAAGCTCTCGCGCCAGTCCATCCTGGCCGGCATCGGCCACTGGCGGCTGCACCTGGTGGTGGTGGCCAGCACCTTCGTGCTGTTCCCGCTGCTGGGCTGGGCGCTGCGCCCTGTGCTGGAGCCCCTGGTCACGCGCGACCTGTACACCGGCATCCTGTACCTGTGCGCGCTGCCCGCCACGGTGCAGTCGGCGATTGCCTTTGTCTCCATGGCGCGTGGCAACATTCCTGCTGCGGTCTGCAGCGCGTCTGCCTCCACCTTGCTCGGCGTGGCCTTCACGCCGCTGCTCGTGGGCCTGCTGATGTCGCAGAACGCGGCCATGGGCGACCCGCTGGCCGCCATGGGGCGCATCGGCGTGCAACTGCTGCTGCCCTTTGCCATCGGCCACCTGCTGCGCCCCTGGATCAGCGGCTTTCTGCAGCAGCGCGCGGCCGTCATGAAGGTGGTGGACCAGGGTTCCATCCTGCTCGTGGTCTATGCGGCCTTCAGCCATGCCGTCATCGACGGACTGTGGTCCCAGGTGCCGCCCATGGCCCTGGCCGGCCTGCTCGCCGTGTGTGCGGTGCTGCTGGCGTTGGTGCTCACGCTCACCACCTGGAGCGCGCGGCGCATGGGCTTTTCCAAGGAGGACGAGATCACCATCGTCTTCTGCGGCTCCAAGAAGAGCCTGGTGAGCGGCGTGCCCATGGCCAACGTGCTGTTCGCTGCCAATGTGGCGGGCGCCATCGTGCTGCCGCTGATGCTGTTCCACCAGATGCAGCTCATGGTCTGCGGCGTGCTCGCGCAGCGCTACGCACGGCGCGGGCTGGATGCCGGCAAAGCACCGGGCGCACAGCCCGAACAGGCCTGACGGTCACAGCGGGAACCCGCGCAACCGCCGCGCGGTGCAGGGTTTCATCAAGAGCGGCGAGGCTCGCGGTATGCTCACGCGCATGGGACTGCTACTGGACTCTTTCTGGCGCGCCGCGGCGTACTGCATGCGCCCCCGCGTCATCCTCCTGTCGCTGCTGCCACTGCTGCTGATGGCGGCGCTGGCCTTCGGCTTGGGCTACTTCTACTGGGACGTGGCGGTGCAGAGCATGCACTCACTCCTGGATGCCTCGCCCATGCTCAAGAACTTCTGGAGCTGGCTCGAGGGCTGGGGACTGGGCAGCGTGGTGGCGGTGCTGGCGCCCATGATGGTCATCCTGGTGGCCACGCCGGTGCTGGTGGTGGTGTCGCTGCTGCTGGTGGCCGTGCTCATGACGCCGGCCCTGGTCACGCTGGTGGCCGAGCGGCGCTTTCCCGAACTGGTGCGCAAGAAGGGCGGCTCCTTCTTCGCCAGCTTGGCCTGGTCCGTGGGCTCCACGGTGATGGCGCTGGTGGCGCTGGCAGTGTCCGTGCCGCTGTGGCTGGTGCCGCCGCTGGTGCTGGTGCTGCCGCCGCTGATCTGGGGCTGGCTCACCTACCGGGTGATGGCCTTCGACGCACTGGCCGAGCATGCCAGCAAGGAGGAGCGCAAGCGCCTGTTCGAGCGCCACCGCGCCAGCCTGCTGGGCATCGGCATCATCACCGGCTACCTGGGCGCGGCACCCAGCATCGTCTGGGCCTCGGGCGTGCTGTTCGTGGCGGCCTTCGCCATCCTGGTGCCACTGGCGATCTGGATCTACATGCTGGTCTTCGCCTTCTCCTCCCTGTGGTTCACGCATTTCTGCCTGGCGGCGCTGCAGGAGCTGCGCGAGGACGAGGTGCGCGCCACCCTGCCCGTGCCTTCGCGCCTGCCGCTGGATGCGCTGGCGCCTGCGCCTGCGATCCAGGAGGCGGCGCCACCTGTGCCCGAGGTGCCGGCAGCCAGCCTGCCCGCGCCCGATATGCCCTCCACCGATCCCCGCACCCCATGACCACTCCCACCTTCGGCCTCATCATCGTCGGCGACGAAATCCTCTCGGGCAAGCGTGCCGACAAGCACATGCCCAAGGCCATCGAGCTGCTGGCCGCGCGCGGCCTGGCCCTGTCGTATGCCGACTACGTGGGTGACGATCCGGCGCGCATCACGGCCACGCTGCAGCGCGCCTTTGCCTCGGGCGACGTGGTGTTCTCGTGCGGCGGCATCGGCGCCACGCCGGACGACCACACACGCCAGTGTGCCGCGCGGGCGCTTGGAGTGGATCTGGCGCTGCACCCCGAGGCCGAGCGCCTGATCCGCGAGCGCATGCAGGACGTGGCGCGCGAGCAGGGCCTGCCCTACGAGCCCGAGCGCCACGACAATGTGCACCGGCTCAACATGGGCATGTTCCCGGCGGGGGCGCAGATCATCCCCAACCCCTACAACAAGATCCCCGGCTTCAGCTGCGCCAGCCCGGGCGGGCAGGGCGGGGCGGTGCACTTCGTGCCGGGCTTCCCCGTGATGGCCTGGCCCATGATCGAGTCGGTGCTGGACACCCTGTACGCAGCGCACTTCAACCGCACGCCCCAGACCGAGCATTCGGTGGTGGTGTTCGGCGCCATGGAGGCGGCACTCACTCCGCTCATGGAGCAGATCGAAAAATCACACCAAGGCGTTCGGGTGTTCAGTTTGCCCAGCGTGGATCATCCACAATACGGGCGGCATATCGAACTGGGTGTCAAAGGCCCGGCGCAGGCACTTCCCGCAGCATGGATGGACCTTCAAAAAGGACTGCACGAATTTGGTGCGGAACTTGGCCCTGAAATGGTGCGCAACCTGTGATGTGCAATGTGGGTGGCTGTTGTGCACCAAATTTGTGCATTCGGCTGTTCCTGCCGGACCCCAGGCCGGGCTGCTGCTCCGCGATAGTGCGGTGATTGCACCCCGCTGGCACGCAAACTGCTTTTATTTCGGCAAATTCTTTTTTCAACAAGCGCTTTACCCAGGAGAACCTGATGGCCAAGACCGTTGCAGACGTGATGAACATGGTGAAGGAAAACGAAGTCAAGTTCGTTGACTTCCGTTTTACCGACACCCGGGGCAAGGAACAGCACGTGACCGTGCCGGTTTCCCACTTCGATGAAGACAAGTTCACGTCGGGCCACGCATTCGACGGTTCGTCGGTGGCCGGCTGGAAGGGCATCGAAGCCTCGGACATGCAACTGATGCCCGACCCCAACACCGCCAACATCGACCCCTTCTTCGAAGAAACCACGCTGTTCCTGCAGTGCGACGTGATCGAACCCGGTGACGGCAAGGCCTACGACCGCGACCCTCGCTCCATCGCCAAGCGCGCCGAAGCCTACCTCAAGGCCTCCGGCCTGGGCGACACCGCCTTCTTCGGTCCCGAGCCAGAATTCTTCATCTTCGACGGCGTGCGCTGGTCCAACGAACCCGGCAAAGTCATGTTCGAGATCGAAGAGTACGAAGCCCCCTGGAATTCGGGCGCCAAGCTCGAAGGCGGCAACCGCGGCCACCGTCCCACCGTCAAGGGTGGCTACTTCCCCGTGCCTCCGGTCGACAGCACGCAGGACATGCGCGCTGAAATGTCCCTGATCCTCGAATCCCTGGGCATCCCGGTCGAAGTGTTCCACCACGAAGTGGCGGGCGCAGGCCAGAACGAAATCGGCACCAAGTTCAGCACGCTGGTCGAGCGCGCCGACTGGACGCAGGTCCTGAAGTACGTGGTCTGGAACGTGGCCAACGCCTACGGCAAGACCGCCACCTTCATGCCCAAGCCCTACGCCGGCGACAACGGCTCCGGCATGCACGTGCACCAGTCCATCTGGAAGGACGGCAAGAACCTGTTCGCAGGCGACGGCTACGCCGGCCTGTCGGACTTCGCGCTGTACTATATCGGCGGCATCATCAAGCACGCCCGTGCCCTGAACGCCATCACCAACCCCGGCACGAACTCGTACAAGCGCCTGGTGCCCGGCTTTGAAGCCCCTGTGAAGCTGGCCTACTCGGCCCGCAACCGCTCGGCCTCGATCCGCATTCCTTACGTTGCCAACCCCAAGGGCCGCCGCATCGAAGCGCGCTTCCCCGATCCATCGGCCAACCCTTACCTGGCCTTCTCGGCCCTGATGATGGCCGGCCTGGATGGCGTGGAAAACAAGATCCATCCCGGCGAAGCCGCCACGAAGGACCTGTACCATCTGCCACCCGAGGAAGACAAGCTGGTGCCCACCGTCTGCCACAGCCTGGACCAGGCCCTGGAATACCTGGACAAGGACCGCAGCTTCCTGACCAAGGGCGGCGTGTTCACCGACTCCATGCTCGATGCCTATATCGACCTGAAGATGACCGAAGTCACGCGTTTCCGCATGGCTCCCCACCCTGTCGAGTACGACATGTACTACTCGCTGTAATCCGCCGTTACCGGCGATTACCTGGAAAAGGCGGCGCAAGCCGCCTTTTTTCATGGCTGGCGCTGCCCATGGGCGAGGAACCAACACCGTTCTGGCGGGGTCAGTACCCGCAGGAGAGCCCCTTTGAACAGCTTCTTGGACCTGGGCCGGCCCGATGGGGCGTGCCCCGGTGTCTGTGAACCCTCACGGCCGCCGCACCTGCCGGATTGGCGATGTGGGGTGATTGGGAGATACTCTCTGGCTGTCCCCTGCATTCGCTGCTTGCGCGAGGAATTTCCATGAAGAAGACTGTCACCAACCTGTTGTTGCTTGCCTGCGCCGTCGCCCCCTTGGCCGGCTGGGCGCAGGACCGCATCTACCGCTGTGGCAACGAGTACACGAACAACGCCACCCAGGCCAAGGAGCGCGGCTGCAAGCTGGTCGAAGGCGGCAACGTCACCGTGGTGCAGAGCGCGCGCCCTGCCGCGGCGGCGGGCGGCGCGGCAGCGCCTGCTGCGGGCAGTGCGCCCTCGGCATCGCCACCGGGCGCCCCGCGCGTGAGCAGCAACGACCAGAAGGCCCGTGATTCCGATGCGCGTGCCATCCTCGAGTCCGAGCTGCGCAAGGCCGAGGCGCGCCATGCCGAACTGGTCAAGGAATACAACAATGGCGCGCCCGAGCGCAATGCCCTGGACCTGCGCAACCCGCAGCGCTACATGGAGCGCACGGCCGAACTCAAGGCCAGCGTGGCGCGCAGCGAGAGCGATATCGCCGGCATCAAGCGCGAGCTGGGCCGCGTGGCCCCAGCCAACTGACCCCGCGCGTGAGTACCCCACCCGACAACACTTCCCCGTCCGACACCGGGCGTTTCCATTCGCTGGATCTCATGTCCACGCTGGTGGCCGTGCTGCGCATCGATGGCGCGGTGCTGTTTGCCAATGCGGCCCTCGAAAACACCCTGGGCCTGTCGCGCCGCACGCTGGAGGGCGGTGATTTCTCCGGCTTCTTCACCGACCCGGCATTGCTGCAAACCGCGCTGGCGGGTGCCCGCGTGCAGGATTTTGCGGCGCTGCGCTACGAGGCCAGCCTGAAGCGCCTGCACCAGGACCCGATCCCCGTGCATGTGAACGTGGCCGCCGCAGAGCAGGCCGGCGAGATCCTGGTGGAGCTGTGGCCGCTGGAACAGCAGGCGCGCCAGGACCGCGAGGAGCGCCTGCTCGACCAGGCCCAGGCCAACAAGGAGCTGATCCGCAACCTGGCGCACGAGATCAAGAACCCCCTGGGCGGTATCCGCGGCGCGGCGCAACTGCTGGAGATGGAGCTTGAGAGCCGCGAGCTCACGGAGTACACCCAGGTCATCCTCCACGAGGCCGACCGCCTGCAGAGCCTGGTCGACCGCCTCCTCGCTCCGCATCGCCATCCGCACCTGGTGGGCGACGTCAACATCCACGAGGTGTGCGAGCGCGTGCGCTCGCTGGTGCTGGTCGAGTACCCGCATGGCCTGCGTGTGCAGCGCGACTACGACACCTCGATCCCCGAGTTCCGGGGCGACCGCGCGCAACTCATCCAGGCACTGCTCAACGTGGTCCAGAACGCGGCCCAGGCCCTGTCCGAGCGCGTGGCTGCAGGCGATGCGGTGATCACCTTGCGCACCCGCGTGGCCCGACAAGTAACCTTTGGTCGCCAGCGCTACCGGCTGGCACTGGAATTGCATGTCATCGACAACGGACCGGGCGTACCCGATGCCATCAAGGAGCGTATTTTTTACCCTCTGGTATCGGGTCGGGACGGCGGATCGGGGCTGGGACTCACGTTGGCACAAACCTTCGTGCAACGGCACCACGGATTGATCGAATGCGACAGCGTACCGGGTCGCACCGACTTCCGAATCCTGATCCCCTTGCCCTGAGGTCCTTGACGACACGCAACCACAGGGAAGGTAAGCAACACATATGAAGCCGATCTGGATAGTAGATGACGACCCCTCGATCCGCTTCGTCCTGGAAAAGGCCCTGGCCCGGGAGAACCTGCCCACGCGCAGCTTCACCCATCCGCGCGAAGTGCTCGATGCGCTCGCCGACATCACCGCAGGCGACCCTGCCCGCCAGGCCCCCCAGGTCCTGGTGAGCGACATCCGCATGCCCGGGGGCTCGGGCCTGCAACTGCTTGAAAAGGTTCGCGAACTGCAGCCCGGCCTGCCCGTCATCATCATGACGGCGTACTCCGACCTGGACAGTGCCGTGTCGGCCTTCCAGCGCGGCGCCTTCGAGTACCTGCCCAAGCCCTTCGACCTGCCCAAGGCGGTCGAGCTGATCCGCCGTGCCGTGGAGGAAAGCCAGCGCGAGGAGGTGACCGAGGAGCGCCAGGCCGAAACCCCCGAGATGCTGGGCCAGGCGCCCGCCATGCAGGACGTGTTCCGCGCCATCGGCCGGCTCAGCCAGAGCCAGGTCACGGTGCTGATCACCGGCGAGTCAGGTTCGGGCAAGGAGCTCGTGGCGCGCGCACTGCACAAGCACTCGCCCTGCGCGGACGGCCCCTTCGTGGCCATCAACACGGCGGCCATCCCCAAGGACCTGCACGAATCCGAACTCTTCGGCCACGAGCGCGGCGCCTTCACGGGTGCGCAGACGCAGCGCCGCGGCCGCTTCGAGCAGGCCGAGGGCGGCACCCTGTTCCTCGACGAAATCGGCGACATGCCGTTCGACCTGCAGACGCGCTTGTTGCGCGTGCTGTCGGACGGCCAGTTCTACCGCGTGGGCGGCCATGCGGCCGTGAAGGCCCATGTGCGCGTGATCGCGGCCACCCACCAGGACCTGGAAAAGCGCGTCAAGGAAGGCGGTTTTCGCGAGGACTTGTTCCACCGCCTGAACGTCATCCGCCTGCGCCTTCCGGCGCTGCGCGAGCGCCATGAAGACGTGCCCATGCTCACGCGCCACTTCCTGCAGCAAAGCGCGCGGCAGCTGGGCGTGGAGCCCAAGCGCATTGCCGATGCGGCCCTGGTGCGGCTGGAGCAGTTCGCCTTTCCGGGCAATGTGCGCCAGCTCGAGAACATCTGCCACTGGCTCACGGTGATGGCACCTGCGCAGGTGATCTCGCTGCAGGACCTGCCGCCCGAGGTGCTGGAAGCCCCCGTGTTCCAGGCGCCTGCGCGTGCTGCTGTAACCGATGGCCATGCCGCGGCACCGCAGCCGGGGATCGCCATGCCCGTGGCGGCCCTGGCGCCCCAGCCCGAGCTGGTGGGCGGAGTGCATGCCGTTGCGCCGGCAGCGGCGCCGCAGTTCGCTGCGGCGGCTGCGCCAGCGGTCGCCTGGGCTGCGGACACGTTGGCCGCGCCCGCCATGCCGGCACATCCTGTGCTGAGCTGGGAGCAGGCGCTGGAGGCCGAGGCCCAGAAGCTGCTGTCCGGCGGCCAGCCCGAGGTGTGGGACGCGCTCACACGCCGCTTCGAATCGCGGCTGATCCGCACGGCCCTGGTCGCCACCCATGGCCGCCGCATGGAGGCCGCGCAGCGCCTGGGCATCGGCCGCAACACCATCACCCGCAAGATCCAGGAACTGGGCCTGGATGCGCCCGACGAGGGCTGAGCGGGCCCCATCGGCCACGCACAGCAAGCCCCGGGCACGTGCCCGGGGCTTTTGTTTTTGCGTGGCGTTCCTACAGATGGCGAGCGGCAGTGTGTGTAGCCTGCAGGCTTTCCCACCTGGGGACGCCCCATGCACCTCGAAGGCTCCTGCCATTGCCGCGCCGTCCGCTTCTCGCTCGAAGCCGACAGCCCCGTCCCTTTCATGCACTGCCACTGCTCCATCTGCCGCAAGACGGCGGGTGGCGGCGGCTATGCCATCAACCTGGGCGGCGATGCGCGCACGCTCAAGGTCCAGGGAGCCAAGCACCTGGGCACCTACCACGCAGTGATGCGTGAGGAAGGCCGGCGCAGCAGGCGCTCCAAGGCCGAACGCAAGTTCTGCCTGCAGTGTGGCAGTGCCCTGTGGCTGTGGGATCCGCGCTGGCCTGAACTGGTCCACCCCCATGCATCGGCCATCGACACGCCTTTGCCCAAGCCACCCGAGGTGGTCGAGGGTATGCTGGAGTTCGTCGCCAACTGGGTCGATGTGCCCAAGGGCAAAGGGCACCGGCACTACCAGGCGTTTCCGGACGAGTCACTGGCCGAGTGGCATGAGCGGCATGGGCTCAAGGACTGAATCCTGGAAAGGCTTCTGCGGGCCCCCATCATGCCTTGCTGCGGGCCAGGGTGGTGTAGTGCAGGACCACTCCCGCCGTGAACACCAGCGCAAAAGCAGATAGCCGATGGCGCGACGCCTGTCCTGCAGGTAGCGCGCCTTGGACTGCTCGTAGGACACCAGGGTGCTTTCAGCCGTTCGAATTTCATAGCACAGCGGGAAACGCTCGTAGGCTTTGGGCTCTGACATCAGCACGGTCACGGGCTGGCCCTTCAACGCGCGCACCAGGCTGAGGTTCTCTGCATGCCCTTCACGGAGGCAATTGGGGCTGCCGGTCGCTGGCGAACAATTGCATTTCCTCAGGCCGCCGTCGCTTGTCCTGACAACGGTCGCGTGCCCGTTTCCTTTGTTGGTGGGCATCACGTAGGGCATCTGGTAGGTGCCATGTACGGTTGTGAGTTCGCTTCTATGCGGGATCTCCAGCTTGAGCAGGTAGAAGAACGGATAGAGCAGCAACAGCGCCAGCATCCATGCGACCCAGCGGAATTTCGCAAAGAAGATCCGCCAGAGGAGGATGGGTAGACGTCTGTGCATGCGTGGTCGCGGGTCGATCATTGGGTTGTGGACGCCAGCATCATCGCCTACGCGCCGACCAGGCCCGTTGGCCGCCCTGTGGAAATGCAAGGCTTTGGAATCGGGGGGAAGTCCGGCTAGCCGGTGTAGCCAACCGGCTTTTCAGGCGTGGGCGACCCACCCCCGAAACGCCAGTCCCGCATAGAACAGGCGGATATCGCGGAAGCCGGCCTGCGCCAGCAGGGTTTCTTCCTCGTCGGGGCCGAGCAAGGGCAGGGCTGTATCGATGGCTGTGGCTGCGCGGCGCGCGGCTTCTGCGTCCACGCCCGATGCGATTGCAAACGCTGCATAGCGCGCCAGCCACCGCGCGCGCTCCTCGGGCGGTGCCAGCGGGAAGCTCAGGTGGGCAATGACCAGGGAAGCACCTGGCTTAAGTCGCTGGTGGATGGCCTTCAGGGTGGCCAGCCGTTCGCCCAGCGGAACGAAATGCAGGGTGAGCAGGCAGGTCGCGGCATCGAAGGGCCCTGCCGGTGCCGTGTGCACGTAGCCGTGGTGAAAGTCCACCCGCTCCGACAGCGGTCCAAGCGTGGTCTGCGCCAGCTGCAGCATGGGTTCGGACGGATCTACCCCCACGAAGCGCCAGTGCGGTTCCGCCTTGGCGAAGACGCCCAGTTCCGCCCCCCCGCCGGCGCCGACGACGAGCACCCTGGCCTCGCGCGGCGCACGCTCGGCCACCAGCACGCCGGCCATCTTCTGCAGATCGTCCCATCCCGGCACCAGGCGGCGTGTGCGGTCGGCGTATGAGGCGACGGCCTGGGGATCGGCAAAGGGGGCGTTGGGGTTGTCGCGGGTGGAGGAGGTGGACATGGCAAATGGTTTCAAGTAACTTCAATTGTTTCATATGTGCCATGGGCATTGCAAGGGGCGTGGTACGGCCTTGTCACCCGCACAATGGAGCCATGACTCCAAGCCCTGCACCCGTGGTCTCTCTCTCCACTCCATGGGCCCAGGACCCGGCCCTGTTGCGCCGCCTGCTGCGCGCCAAGGACCGGATGGATGCCGCATCGCACGAGGCCTGGCCAGTGGGCCGGCTGGCCGAGGCGAGCGGGGTGTCCGAGGCGCACTTCGCGCGCTCGTTCAAGCAGGCCTTCGGCATTCCGCCCCACCGCTACCTGCTCACGCGCCGCATCGAGCAGGCATCGACCCTGCTGCGCGATACCGAGCAGCCCATCACCGACATCGCGTTCGCGACCGGCTGGGAAAGCCTGGGCACGTTTGGCCGCATCTTTCGCGACATCACCGGCAAGAGCCCCAGCGCGCTGCGCCGCGAGGCCCGGGCCGAGGCCGGGCCCCTGGCCAGCGTGCCGGCATGCATCCTCAAGGCCGCGGAGCGGCCGGATCTGGCCACAGCAGTTTCGGAGAAGCGCCGCCGCGCGGCGGACGGTACAAACCGGTCTTCGACAACCCAGGAGATCGAACGATGACGATGACCAGCTTGATGAACAACCCGCCCGCCCAGGGCATCGGTGTGGTGGGCGTGTACGTGGACGACCAGGACGCGGCGCTGGCCTTCTACGTGGAGCAGCTCGGCTTTCGCGTGCACACCGACGTGCGCAACGGCAGCTACCGCTGGCTCACGGTGCAGCACCCGGAGCAGCCCTCGTTCCAGCTCGGCCTGTTCACCCCGGGGGCGCCCCTGCACGACGAGGCCACGGCGCAGACGCTGCGCGCCATGGTCGCCAAGGGCGCCATGCCGCCGCTGGTCTGGCATGTGGCCGACTGCCGCGCCACCTGCGCGCAACTGCGCGAGCGGGGCGTGGAGTTCACCCAGGAGCCGGTGGACCGCTACGGCAATGTGGATGCGGGCTTTCGCGACCCGGCGGACAATGGCTGGAAGGTCATCCAGCGCGCTGCAGGGGCGGCGCGATGAGCGGAGGCGGCAACCGGCTCCGGCAGATCCACCGCTGGGTATTGATCGCCTTCACGCTGACCGTCGTGGCCAACTTCGCGACCATGGGCCTGGGCCAGGCAGCACCGCCTGCGTGGATCACCTACGCGCCCTTGGCTCCCCTGGCCGTATTGCTGCTAACGGGGCTCTATCTGTTCGTGCAACCCTACCGGGCCCGCCGGTCCGGCGCGCATGGGGTACAGCACCGGTGTCCGGTTCACATCCGTTCTAGCCGAGCGTGCAGGCGGTGGGCACCATCGCGGGCATGACCTCTTCATCTGCTGCTTCTCCCCCTGCCTGGTCCCACCAGGGCTTTACCGCACCCTTCACCACCACGGGCCGCTCGGCCCTGGTGCCGCCACCACCGTGGCACTACGCGGGCTGGCTGCTCAACGTGGCCTTCCAGTTCGATGCCGAGTGCGCAGTGCCTCTGGTGCCGCCGGCGGCGGGCCGGCCGCTGGGGACGGGCTGCGTGCACTTTGCCGACTGGCAGGCGTGCACTCTGCACGGCGAGGAACTGCTCGACCCGGTGCTGGCGCAGTACCGCGAGACCATCGTGGTGCTGGAGGTGGAGCGGCCCGATGGCAGCCGCGCCATGTACTGCCCGGCGATCTGGGTGGACCAGGACATCTCCCTGGTGCGCGGGCTGTTGCAGGGCTGGCCTAAAAAACTGGGCAGTACCTGGCTCACGCGCAGCCTGCCCTTGGACCACCCTGCGGCCGCCCAACTGCGCGCCGGCAGCCGCTTGGGCGCAAGCCTGGCGGTGAAGGACCGCCGTGTGTTCGAGGCGCAGGCCACGCTCACGGGTCGGCCTGGCCTTGCTCTGGGCTTTCTGAGCATGCCGACCATCGGCGCCGTGGGCTGGCCGGACCTGCGGCAGCCCGCGCAGCTGCCGGCCCTGGCGTTGGTAAAGCCGGCCATCGGGGAGCGCGTCGGAGCGGGCTGGCATGAGGCCACGGCCACGCTGCAGCTCACCCCACATCCATGCGAGGACCTCGGCCTGCTGGGTGGGCTGGTGGCGGGAGACGCCAGCGCTGGCTGGATCGGCATCACCGTCGCAGGCGCGGTCGATGCCTGAGCGCAGGGCTGCCGCCCCGCAGGGCCTGCCACCATGGCGCTGAACCTGCGCTCCGAGGTGCGCCGGCTGCGCGTGTTCGACCTGGAGCAGGTGCGGCACCAGGAGCCGGGGCAGGAGTGGGTGCCGCACTGGCACGAGGAATGGTCGTTCGGCGCCATCGTGCGCGGCGAATGCCGCTGCAGCGTGGCAGGCCATCCGTTCGTGGCGCGCACGGGCGACGTGATCGCGATTGCCCCCGGCGTGGTCCACACGGGGGCGATGAGCGCGCCGCAGTACCAGTGGCGCGTGCTGGTCGCCATGCTGTATGTGCCCAGCGACTGGCTCGTGAACGAAGGGCTGCGGCCTCCCCCGCGCAGCGGCGTGGCGCGCATGCCCCGGCTGGCGGAAAGCGCGCGCGGCCTCGCCACCACGGCCGAGGTGCAGGGCTGGCTGCGGCGCGCCGTGCCGGCCTTGCGCCGCAGCCTGCCTGCCGACCCCTCTGCCGTGGAGCCGGGGCCCCCGAGTGCCGCGGTGCGCGCCCTGATCGAACGGGTGCAGCAGGCCGTGGCTGGCGGCGACCTGTCGGTGGCGGACCTGGCAAACCGCTGCGGGGTGAGCCGCGAGCGCATCCACCGCGTGCTCACGGCCTGGGTCGGCATGGCCCCAGGCGACTACCTGCGGGCCGTGCGCCTGCACCGTGCCCGGCAGCTGCTGCTGGCGGGCGAGCCGGCCGCCGCGGTCGCTGCGGAGTGCGGTTTCGCCGACCAGGCGCACTTCACGCGCTGGTTTCGCCGCTCCTTCGGCTACACGCCCGGGGACCTGCTGCAGGCGGCCGAACGCGGCTGACCAGCGCGGTCACCGAAGGACAGGCACAATCGCCCGGCGATAGGGCCTTTGCCCTGCCGGTTTTCGGCCTTTTGCGCCACGTTCCCTTCGTTGACCGATGCCCGCGCCCGGAGTGCGTGCGGGTGCCTCCTTTTTCTCCATGCAATCGCCGCTGCCCGTCTTCGCCCTGCTGTTCAACGCCTTTGTGTGGGGCCTGGCCTGGTGGCCGTTCCGGTTGATGCATGGCGCCGGGCTGCACCCGCTGTGGGCAACGGCCGCGATGTATGCGGTGGTGCTGCTCGGCTTGTTGACCCTGCGGCCGGGCATCCTCGCGCAGGTGCGCCAACACCCGGGGTTGTGGCTGCTGGCGCTGGCCTCGGGGTTCAACAACGTGGCCTTCAACTGGGCCGTAACGGTGGGTGACGTGGTGCGCGTGATCCTGCTGTTCTACCTCATGCCCGCCTGGGCGGTGCTGCTGGCCTGGCGCATCCTGGGCGAGCGGCCCACGCCCATGGCCATCGCGCGGCTGGTGCTGGCCTTCACGGGCGTGGTGCTGGTGCTGCTGCCCGGGGATTCCTCTCCGGCCAGCCTGCTGCAGGGTCTGTCCATGGCCGATGGGCTGGCCCTGATGGGCGGCTTCATGTTCGCGCTGGTCAACGTCACCGTGCGCCGCCTGCACGCCGTGCCGGGCCAGGCACGCATGTTCGCCATGTTCGGCGGCTGCATGTGCATGGCGCTGCTGGCAGGCGTTGTCGGCCTGCACTTCGGGGTGGTGGAGGCCTTCCCGGCCTTCAATGCCACCTGGGCCGTCACGGCGCTGCTGCTGTCTGGCGTGCTGATGCTGGGCAACTGGGCGCTGCAGTTCGGCGCCTCGCGCCTGAAGGCGGGCACCACGGCCGTGGTGATGCTGTCGGAAGTGGTGTTCGCCAGTGTGTCCTCGGTGCTGCTGTCGGCCTCGCAGCTGGAGGCGCGCACGGTGCTGGGGGGCTCGCTGATCCTGTTGGCGGCGCTGCTGGCATCCTTGCGGCGATAGTACCCGCCTAGCTGGGCAATCGCGCGGCGGCCCGCTTGAGGGCTGCGGCAAATGCCAGCGCCGCAGGCTTGGGCTGGGTGCCGCGGCGCGACACCAGGTACAGGTCCAGCTGCGCCACGGGTTCGCGCAGCATGGCCACCCCGAGGCCCTGGCGCAGGCATTCCTCCATCGCGAAGGAGGGGATGACGGCATGTCCCCGGCCGGCGCGCACCATGCCGATGATGGTGCCCAGCAGGTTCATGCGCGGGCGCTCCTCATGCGTGCGGCCCAGGCGCGAGAGCTGCTTTTCGATCACCACCTGGATGGGGTTGCCCGGCGGCAGGCTGACCAGGGGCATGCCCTCGAGGCTGCTCCAGGGGCGGCTTTCCGAGAGGCCGCCGCTGCCTGCCTCGGGCGGGCTGATGCGCATGAGCCGGAACTTGCACAGGGGTTGGCGCGACAGCCCCACGGCCGGCTTGACGAAGAAGCCGAAGCCGATGTCCGCCTCGCCCTCCAGCACCTTCTGGCGCACTGTGGCCACTTCCACGTCGGTCAAGTGCACCTGCACCCCGGGGTGCGTCTCGGCAAAACCGCGCACCACGTCGGGCAGCAGGCTGGCCGAGATCATGGGCGTGGCCGCCACCAACAGGCGCGAGCGCACGGCGGCTTCACTGCCATCGAGCACGGCGCCCAGCGCGCGCAGTTCGCCGACGATGCGCTCGGCCACGGGCTGCAGCCGCCGGCCCGCATCGGTGAGCGTGAGCGAGCGCGTGGTGCGGTGGAACAGGCGCGCGCCCACCTGCTCCTCCAGTTCCTTGACCAGCATGCTCATGCCAGAGGGCGACAGATGCACCTGCTCGGCCGCCTTGGCAAAGCTCTGCAGCCGCGTGACCTCCAAGAAGGCATGGAGCTGGCGGCTGCTCACATTCATCAGCTTCATTGACGAATTCATCAGAATTTTCCGTTTGATTCAAATCAAGACTGTCGTTGTAATTGTGGTCCAACTTCCAAGGAGACAACGACATGGCCATTTCATCCCCGCTGCCGTCCCGCCGGCGCCTGGTCCTTGGCGCCCTGGCATCCGTGGCGGCGCCCCTGGTCCACGCGCAAGGCGGCGACACCACGCCCGTGCGCCTGATCGTGCCCTTCACACCCGGCACGGGGATCGACCTGATCGCGCGCCAGATTTCGGTGCCGCTGTCCGAGCGGCTCAAGCGTCCCTTCTTCGTGGACAACAAGGCCGGTGCCTCGGGCATCATCGGCACGCAGGAAGTGGTGCGCGCGCCGGCCGATGGCACGACCTTGCTGGTGAGCGTCAACACCCTGGTGATGAACATGGCGCTGTACCCCAAGCAGGGCTTCAACCCGCTCACCGACCTGCAGCCCGTGGCCCAGACCAGCTGGGGCCAGTTGCTGCTGGTGGCCAGCGAGGCCTCGAAGATCCAGACGCTCAAGGAGTTGATCGAGCGTGCCAAGGCCAAGCCCGGCGCGCTCAACTACGGTTCGCCCGGTGCGGGTACGCCGCACCACCTGGCGATGGAGCTGCTCAAGAACCGCGCCAAGGTCTCGCTCACCCACATCAGCTACCGCGGCACGGCGCCAGCCGTCACCGACCTGCTGGGCGGGCAGATCGACGCCATGTTCCTGCCCATCCACGTGGCGCTGCAGCACGTGAAGGCCGGCAAGCTCAAGGCACTGGCCATCAGCTCCGACACGCCGCATCCGCTGTTGCCCGAAGTGCCATCGCTGAACAGCCTGAAGGTGGGTGACCTGAACGTGGACATGTGGTACGGGGTCTTCGCCCCGGCGGGCACGCCGCGCGCCCTGGTCGACCGGCTCAACACCGAGCTGCGCGAAGTGCTCGCGGCACCCGCTGTGGCCAAGGCCTTCGAGACCCAGGGCATGACGCCTGCCCACAGCACGCCCGATGCCTTCAAGAAGCTCGTGGCGGCCGATGCCAAGCGCTGGGCCGACCTGATCAAGGCCCAGGGCATCACGGCAGAGTAATGAAAGCAATGAACAGCATGAACAAGGACCAAGCCATGGCACAGCACCAGGACGCCGAAGTGGTCATCGTCGGCGGCGGCCCCGTGGGCATGGGCCTGGCCATCGAGCTGGGCCAGCGCGGCGTGCCCACCATCGTGGTGGAACGCTACGTACAGCCCCAGCCCATCCCCAAAGGCCAGAACCTGACCCAGCGGACCATGGAGCATTTCCACTTCTGGGGCGCCGAGGCGCAACTGCGCGCGGCGCGCACCATTCCCAAGGAATACGGCATCGGCGGCCTCACGGCGCACGGCACCCTGCTCGGGCCGCACAGCTACGACTGGCTGCAGCGCGACCTGGTCAAGCCCTACTACTTCACCGGCAACGAACGCCTGCCGCAGTACGCGACCGAAGCCGTGCTGCGCGAGCGCGTGGCGCAACTGCCCTCGGTGCAGACCCTGTACGGCTGGGAGGCCAAGGGCGTGGCGCAGGATGCCGATGGCGTGTCCATCACCATCGCCGAGCGCGGCGGCAGTGGCGGCGAGCGTGTGCTGCGCAGCGCCTATGCGGTCGGTTCGGACGGCGCCCGCTCGGTCGTGCGCGAGCAGGCCGGCATCACCCAGACCCGCACCGACCACGACCGCATGATGGTGCTGCTGGTGTTCCGCTCGCGCGGGCTGCACCAGCTGCTGGAGCGCTACCCCGGCAAGTCCTACTACAACGTGCTGCAGCCCGAGCTCAAGGGCTACTGGAAGTTCTTCGGCCGCGTGGACCTGGGCAGCACCTGGTTCTTCCACGCCCCCGTGCCGCCGGGCACCACCAAGGACAATTTCGACTTCACCGCCTACCTGCAGGATGCGGTGGGCGCGCCCTTCGACGTGGAGTTCGAGCACATCGGCTTCTGGGACCTGCGCTTCATGCTGGCCGACCGCTACCGCCAGGGCCGGGTCTTCGTGGCCGGCGATGCCGCGCACAGCCACCCGCCCTATGGCGGCTATGGCGTGAACTCGGGGCTCGAGGATGCACGCAACCTGGGCTGGAAGCTGGCCGCCACGCTGCAGGGCTGGGGCGGCGAGCACCTGCTCGACTCGTACGATGCCGAGCGGCGCCCGGTGTTCGCGTCCACCATCAGCGATTTCATCGCCAAGTCCATCGACACGGACCGCGAGTTTCTCGACGCCCACGACCCGGCGCGCGACCTGCCCGCCTTCGAGGCCGCGTGGAATGCCCGGGCCCAGGGCGCGGTGGGCGAGGTGCATGCCTTCGAGCCGAACTACGAGGGCTCGGCCGTGGTCTGGGACAGCCAGGGCCGCGCCAGCAGCGCCAAGGGATCGCATCGCTTCGACGCGCGGCCCGGGCACCACCTGGCGCCGGCGCTGCTGCCCTCGGGCCGCAATGTCTACGAAGAGCTTGGCACGGGCTACACCCTGCTGGCCTTCGGTGCCAGTGCGCCGGAGGTCCAGGCCTTTCGCGATGCCGCAGCCGCGCAGTCGATCCCGCTGGCGGTGGTCCAGGCGCAAGGGGCGGGCGAGCACGAGCGCTACAACGCCCGGTTGGTGCTGGTACGGCCGGACCAGTTCGTCGCCTGGGCCGGCAGTGGTGCCGAGTTGGGGGCCGGCCAGGCCCGCGAGGTCCTGGCGGTGGCTGCAGGCGTGCAGGCCGAGGTGGCAACCGCCTGAGCTACGGTTTCTTCTTCTGCAAGGCCTTCAGCCGCACCCGCTGCTCAGCCGTCGTGCTGGGCGCGTACAGGCGGCCCACCAGGGCCTGCTCCCATTCTTCGTCGTGGTCGGGCCAGGTCTCGATCAGCCGGGTAAGGCCTTCCACGTCCTCCGCATCCACCAGCTCCCGCACGCGCTGGGCGAAAGGCGAGAGGGGTGGCGGTGGCGGGGGCTCTGGCTCAGGCTCTCGCATCACCGGCTGTGCGCCGGGGCGAAAGGGGTCGCGCCCTTCGCGCATGAAGCGGCGTATCGCCTCCGCCGACACCATGCTGCCCGGCTCGTCCGCATCCTCACCCTCGTATTCGAACAGGTCGGGGTGCAGGCAGTCGGACCAGTTCTCGCCCATGTTCCATTCGCAGATCGGCAGGTGGTAGCCGCCTTCGGCGTACATGTCGTGGTCCAGGGTGATGAAGGCGCGGCCATGCATGGCGCCATTGATCACCAGGCTGCCGTCGTTGTATTCGCCGTAGATGATGTTCTCCACCTTCACGTCGCCCATCACGCGCATGTGGCTGTCACCATGGCCGAAGCTCGTGGCGTGGATGCTCCCGCTGACCAGCGTCTGCCCCGGGTAGGTATAGGTCAGCTGGCTGAACACGCCGGCGACCTCCACATCCCCCTCCACGATGACGCCGGCATGCAGCCCGAAGTCGGCGATGCGCTCCAGGTCGAAGTCCCCATGCCAGCGCAGCCCCTGGCGGAACAGCGCCAGCCTGCGGGGCTGGCCGCGCAGTTCGTCGGCACCGTTGATGGCCAGGAATGCATCGAGCAGTGGGTGCGGTGTGCGCGCATCGCAGAACAGCTCATCGGCCACGCTGCCGTCGGCCACCGGCAGCGATGGACTGCAGGGCACAAAGCCACGCTCCTCTTGCCATTCCTTGCGCAGTCGCTGGTGGTGTGCTTGCGCCTTGCTGGCCGTGCCGTAGGTTGCGTTGAGCACCAGGCAGGGTTTGCCGATGGTGCCGCTGCGCACGCGCAGGCGGGTGCCGTCGTCGTGCAACAGCAGTTCGATGAATTCACCGCGCTCGGCCGATTCGAGGTAGCAGCTTGCAGCAGGTGCATTGGGCAGATTGGGCAGGTCCATGCGGCATTGTCGGTGCGCCAGCGGAGGCTGTCGGCAGATGGCGCACGCATCTGTTTCAGGCTGTTTCGAGGCGGCGGCCCTAGGGGCCGTATGTCCTACACCCGCACCCTCTGCATGCCGACCCATGGGGGAAGGAGGGCCTCCCACAATGAAGCCATTGTCCAACCAACCGGAGACCTCTCATGGCCGATTTTCACGATGCCAACCGCGATCCCTTGACCAATGAACCTGGCGCCCATCCCGTGGGTACAGGCGTGGGCGCTGCCCTGGGCGGCGCCGCAGCGGGCGCTGCTGCCGGCGCTTTCGGGGGGCCGGTGGGCGCTGCCATCGGCGGTGTTGCCGGCGCCGTCGCCGGCGGGCTGGCGGGCAAGGCCGCTGGCGAAGCCGTCAACCCCACCAACGAAGACGCCTACTGGCGCGAGAACTACCAGCGCGAGCCCTATTTCGTGGGCGGCCGCACCTACGACGAGTACCGTCCTGCCTACGAACTGGGCTGGAGCTCGGTGGGCCGCTACGAGGGCGACTATGACGCCATCGAACCTCGCCTGGCCGACGACTGGCGTGCACGCCATGGCGATGCAGGCCTGGCCTGGACCGACGCCCGCCCGGCCGCCCGTGCCGCCTATGAGCGTGCCTACAACAGCCGCCCGCTGGAAGTGGCCGGTGACATCGACAACGATGATGTGATCGATACCCTGAACGACCTGCTGGAATCGGCCCGCGATGGCGAGTATGGTTTCCATGCCAGCGCCGAGCATGCCGAGTCGGGCCAGCTCAAGGGCATCTTCCAGCGCCATTCGCGCGAATGCGCGGCGGCCGCCGCCGAGCTGGAGCGTGAAATCCGTGCCCGTGGCGGTGAACCCGTCAGCGGTGGCACCGTTGCCGGCGCGCTGCACCGGGGCTGGGTGTCCGTGAAAACGGCGCTGTCCACCCAGGATGACAAGGCCGTGCTGGAAGAGTGCGAGCGCGGTGAGGACGCTGCCGTGGCGCGCTACCGCAAGGCCCTGAAGGCCAACCTGCCCCAGGACCTGCGTGCCCTGGTCCAGCGCCAGGCCGATGGCGCCCAGCGCAACCACGACGAGGTCAAGGCGCTGCGCGACAGCTTCAATCCTGCACGTTGACCGGTATGCCGGCCCGCCTGGCTTCCTGCCTGCCTGTTCGCAGGCGCGCAGGGAACTGGCGGGTCGCCACAGCGAGGACCCTGGCTGCGCCCTGACCAGAAAAACAGCGCCGCCGCAGTTCTCCGCCACCGCCGCCATGGGCTCAGCCCATGGCGGCGGTGTGCGTTGGGACCGAGTCTTCCGATGGCAGGCTATTCCAGCGTGACCACCACGGGCGCGTGGTCGCTGGGCTGCGGGTTCTTGCGCGGCGCGCGGTCCACCATGCAGGCCGTGACGCTGCCGCGCAGCGCCTCGCTTACCAGGATGTGGTCGATGCGCAGGCCCTTGTTCTTCTGGAAGCCGAGCATGCGGTAGTCCCACCAGGAGTAGATCTTTTCGGGCTGCTCGAACATGCGGAAGGTGTCTGTGAGGCCCAGTTCCAGCAAGGCCTTGAAGTGGTTGCGCTCTTCCGTGGTGTGGTGGATGGTCTCGCGCAAGCCCACGGGGTCGTAGGAATCCCGGTCTTCCGGCGCCACGTTGAAGTCGCCGACCAGGGCCAGGCGCGGGTGGGCGGCCATCTCGGCGCGCACCAAGTCCTGCAGGGCCTGCAGCCAGCGCATTTTGTAGGCGAACTTTTCCGAGCCCGGCTCCTGGCCGTTGACGAAGTAGCCGTTGATCACGCGCAGCGGGCCCGTGGGCGTATCGAGCGTGGCGATGATCACGCGCGCCTGCTCGTCCTCGTGCGCGGGGATGTTGCGCACCACGTCGGCCATCGGGTGGCGGCTCAGGATGGCGACGCCGTTGTAGGTCTTCTGGCCGAAGGCCACGGCCTGGTAGACGGCTTCCTTGAAG
>NZ_JBKDTZ010000165.1:0-12161 GCF_046339755.1 Acidovorax sp.
GTGCGCAATGTGCCCATCGGCGCCGCCTTCACCGGGACCGACACCGGCTCGGGCATCGCCACCGATGGCTACTGCCTGCTGGACACCAACGTGGTGGGCAACTGCACCTGGGGCGCACAACCTGCCGGCTTCGCCTTCACCAGCGATGGTCCCAAGACGCTGTATGGCTTCGTACGCGACAAGGCGGGCAATGTGTCGGCAGTGGCCAGCGCCAGCATCACCGTGGATACCGGTGTGCCTGTCGCCCCGACGCTGACGACGACCCCGGCGTATGCCATCGGCAACTCCACGCAGGTGGAAGTCCGGGGCGAAGTCGGCGCACGGATCTTCGTCAATGGCGCAGACACGGGCCTGTCCATCGACGGGACCGGCAAGGTCAGCATCACGCTCAACACAGCCGGCATTGCCAACGGCCAGCACCAGGTCTTCAACATCGACCTGCGCGACGCAGCGGGCAACATCAGCGCCGTGCTGCCCCTGGATCTGGCACGCGACACCACGGCGCCTGTGTTCAGCGCAACGACCCCTGCCAGCAACGGCGCCATCCGGGCCGGCGGCACGCTGGGCTTCACGCTCAGCAAGGCCGTGGCCAGCGCCCGCATCACGGCAACCCGCACCGGCGGCACGGCCGATGGCGCATCGCCCCATACCTGCAACCTGCAGGGCACGGCCCTCGGCGCAGGCGCCCATGTGGTGGCACTGACCGCCGATGCCAACGGCTGTACCGCACCGCTGGGTTTGCAGGACGGCGCGGTGTACACCTTTGCCTTCGATGCCATCGACGCAGCCAGCAATGCTGCCGTGCCCGTATCGGTGACTGGCGTGGCCTACGACACCAGCGCCCCACCAGCCCCGGTGGTGACCAGCCCTGCCAACAACGCATCGGGAGAAGGCGCTTCGCTCGCCATCGTTGGCACCGCGGAGGCCGGAAGCCGGGTGGATGTGTACGAAGGCGCGACCCTGCTGGGCAGCGGCACGGCGACGGGTGGCAACTTCTCGGTCACGGTGTCCGGTCTGGCCTTCGCAGCGCACAACTTCACGCTCAAGGCCACGGACGCCGCTGGCAATGAGAGTGCCAGCAGCCCCGTTCTGACCTACACGGCCCAGGTGCCCAGCTCCGGTGGTCCATCCACCCCCGGCCCGGTGGTGACGCAAGGCAGCGTGACGGTGACGCCAACCACCCCGGTCACCGTGGGCGGCAGCGTCCAGGTCACCGCAGCGCCGGGCAGCACGATCACGCTCAGCCCGCAATCGGGCGGCTCCACCATCACCCTGCCCCCCGCTGGCAATGGCGGTGCGCCGGCGCCCGTGACCCTGGTGATCGGCGGCCAGACCTTCAGCATCCAGCCCCAGCCCGACACATCCACGGTGCTCAGCGTGGTCACGTTGACGGGGGCCAACGGACAGCCGCAGGTCGCCCTCGTGCTCAACCCCTCGACCTCGGGCGATTCGCAGGTGACGCTCAGCGGCACGGTGAGCCAGGGCACGGTGGTGGCCCTGCTGTCCACCAGCACGGGCAACCTGCCGCTGACCGCCCTGGGCGATGGCGCGGTGTCGGTCACGCTCGTCACTACCCCGCGCGCTGCCGCAGGCACGCCGCAGTCGTGGAGCGTGTTCGTGCGCACGGGCCGGGTGGCGCTGCCACCGGCCGCCAACGGAGCCGCCGCCGTGACCGTGTACAGCGGCGAAATGGCACGGCTCGATGGCACCGGCAAGGTGCAGAGCGTGCGCCTGGGCACCGTGGCCGGCAACGGCCTGGGCGACCCGGTGCAGCGCGCCGACCTGCCGGTCGGCATCAACGCCAGCGTGGGCTTCGTGCGCCTGGCGGGCGTGCCCACGCGCACCGGCGGCAGCACGCCGCTGGAAACCCTGGTCAACGCGGGCCTGCGCACCGTCGGCATCACCAGCAGTGCCCAGTCCACCGACGGCAGCATCACCTGGAACCTGGGTGGCACCAACTTCCCCGTGGTGCCGCTGGAGGTGCGCGTAGCGCCCGGCCGCGCCGATGGCGTGAGCGTGGCCGACGATGGCAGCATCGAGGTGACCACGGCAGGCCTGGTAACCCGCTTCGGGCCCACCCTGCAGTCCCTGCCCGCCATGGGCCAGGCCCTCACGGCCCTGGGCGCGACGACGGTGATGCAGCCCAATGGCGCCCTGCGCGTCTCTCTGGGCAGCACCGTCTTCCACCTGCGCGCGCAGTGGTTGCCGATGGGCCGCACGGGCAGTGTCCCGGGCTTTGTCTTCAGCAGCACGACCGGCCTGATCTTCACGGATGCGGGTGGCGTGAGCCAGGCGCTGCTGGGCGACGTGGCCGACTACGAGGGCTTGACCAGCCTGCTGCAGTCGCTGCGGGGCGCGGGCACCGTCCTGCGCACCGGCCTGGACCAGCAGACCGAGCTGATCGCGGGCGGCCAGCGCTTCCAGCTGGTTCCCGACCTGGCCCTGTTGCCAGCGGGCACCGGGCCTGCCGGCGGCAACTGGTGGTTCGAGGGCAGCAAGCTCTTTGTGCGCTACCCCGGCGGCCTGGTCCAGGGCTTCGCCGTGACGGCGCGCTGAAGCAGCGCCCAGGTCCCGCAAGAAGCGGAGTGCGCCACCCGGTGGCGCACCCCGCTTTTTTCATGGGCGACGGGCCACGAGGGGCCCTCACCCGGGGCGCAAGCCCAGAGCCAGGTGCCGTTCCAGGTAGGCTTGCAGCACCTCGCTGCGCGCCTGCGGATCGGCACAGGCCACATAGCTGTCGGGCCGCAGCAGGTAGGCAGCGCCGCGCGCCAGGCCCGCTGCCCCGTGCGCCGGGCCGAATGGAAACTGGTGCAGCGCGATGCCCTGCGAGGCGCACCAGGCGGCGAGCCCGTCTGGCGCCTCGCCATAGACATGCACCTGCCAGGCGATATCGGCCAGGGGACCATGGTTGTCGGTCGTGCGCACCCAGGGCAGACGGTCGCCGCCGCGCACCTCACCGGCCTGCCCTTCGCCCAGGGGGCCAGCGTGGTAGCTGATCATCGTCTGCGAGACCATGCGGAAGGCGTACTCGCGCACGGCATCCGCGCCAGACGCCAGCGGCACCAGCAGCGGGGCAATGCGCGTGCGCATGAAATCGGCAAAGCGGCCTTCGGCCGTGACGAAGCTGAACATCCGGTCGGTGGTTTCCACCAGCTTCAGGGCGAAGGCGCGCCGCTCGGCTTCGTAACTGTCCAGCAGTGCGTCGGGAGCGCCATGCTGCAGCACAGCGGCCAACTTCCACGCGAGGTTGATGGCATCGCCGATGCCCGTGTTCATGCCCTGCCCGCCGGCCGGGCTGTGCACGTGCGCGGCGTCGCCTACCAGGAAGGCGCGGCCCCGGCGGTAGTGGTCCGTGACGCGGTGGTGCACGCGGTAGGTCGAGAACCAGTGCACCTGCCGCACCTGCAGCCCGACGCTGGCAATGGCACTGTGGCCCACGTCGTCGAAGCCCAGGGATTCGGCCCGCTGCGCCCGCTCGTCGCCCACCACCCCGATCAGCCGGCCGCGCCCCTGGTCGTTGTAAGGGAGCCATGCCGCAAAATCCGCATGGTCCAGCGCAATGTGCGCCTGCCCGTTGGCTGCTGCAGGCCCGCTGGCATCGACGTCGGCCACATAGAAGATCTTGTCGTAGGTGCCACCCGGAAAGCCCGCGCCGATCTGGTGGCGCACCACCGAACGGGCGCCGCCGCATCCCGCCAGGTAGGCGGCCTCGCAGGCCTGCTCGCTGCCATCGGGCAGGCGCAGCTGCGCAACGATGCGCTCACCCCGGTCCTCGAACCCCAGGCAATCGGTGCGCCACTCCACCCCGACCCCCAGGGCCTGCAGACGCGCCACCAGCAGCCGCTCGTGCTGGTCCTGGGGGTAGACCAGCAAAAAGGCATAGGGCGTGAGGTCCTGGCCGGCCGAGCCGAAGGACAGCGTGGCGCGCTGCCGGCCCGTGGTCCAGAGGTTGATGGCCGGGATGGTGTGGCCGCTGGCCACCACCGCATCGGCCAGGTCGAGCTGGCGGTACAGCTCCAGCGTGCGTGCCTGCACGGCCATGGCGCGCGATGCCGTGCCGGGTCCAGACGCCTTGTCGACGATGCGCACCGGCACGCCCTGGCGCGTGAGCCACAGGGCCAGTACCAGGCCGGTGGGGCCGGCGCCCACGATCAGAACGGGTTCACGGGGCATGGTGGTCTGTCCTTTCCGGTGGGCCGCGGCCTTGCCGCGCAGTGCGCTTAGCGCGCTTTCGATGCCGACGATTGCAGCGCCCGCACGGCTTCGGGCAGCGAATTCACATGGGGCAAGAAGTGGTCAATGGTGGCGCCCAGCGCGACGGCGCAGACCACGGCGCCCAGCATGGGTTTCCAGGTCAGTCGCACGGCGGCGCTGAGCCAGCCTTCGCGCTCCACCCCCATGGCGGCGCGCGCCGTCACCACCGAGAAGGCCAGTTCCACGGCCACGGTGAGCAGCACGTCCCAGCCGAAGAGCAGCATGGCCAGCGCGCCGGCACCGAAGACGATGGCCGAGCCGATGAGGAAGATGGCCACGATGGGGATCACGACCACGGCGCCTTCGTCGGCTCCCGATACGGCATCGGCCGCGCCGCTGGCCAGATCGCCCAGGCCGGAGCCGGCGTCCGACAAGGCAGAGCCGAAGTCACCCGAGCCGCCGCCGGTGTGGACCGTGCCGCCCGAGCGCGGCATGGGCACGCTTGGGCCGTTGCCGCCGCGCCAGGGGACTGCATCGATCGCAACGTCCGCCACATCGCCTGCGACCTCCATCGCATCGCCCGCACCGTTGTCGGAATCCTCATCCCTGCTCACCAGGCGCGCCGCCCACAGCCGCAGCACCAGCAGGTAGCCAACATAGCCGACCGACAGGGTGACCAGGTAGCGCCACGCCAGCGTCTCCATGCCCATGCGCATCTGCACATAGGAGGCGCACCACATCAGGATCAACACGAAGCCGCCGATCAGAAACCCGTGCAGGCGCAGGCTGTAGCGCTGCTGCAGGCTGTCCGCCAGGTGGTGGCGGGGCTGCATGCGCACCGAGCGCCAGTTCGAGTTCTTTTTGCGGGCGCTGCGCTTGTCGGCCATGGGCTGCACTCCTGTCAGGACGGATGGTCAGGCGCGCAGCGTACCCGATCAGGCCCGGTTCACGGCAAGGCCCGTCGGGCGAACCGTGACAAGATGCCCATTACTCCACAGTGACAGGCACGCGCTGCGCCAGCGCGCACATGAGTTCCCAGGACACGGTGCCCGCCGGCTCGGCCACCTCGTCGATGGTCAGCACGGCCCCATTGCTGGCACGGCCCCAGAGGGTCACCTCGCTGCCGAAGCCCACCTCCATCCCCGCCTGCAGCAGCGGCGTGAGGTCCACGGTGACCATGTCCATGCTCACCCGGCCCACGAGGCGCGTGCGCACGCCGTTGACCAGCACCGGTGTGCCGGTAGGGCAGTGGCGCGGGTAGCCATCGCCATAGCCACAGGCCGCCACGCCAATGGTGAGCGGCCCGTCGGCGACGAAATTCGAGCCGTAGCCCACCGCATCGCCCGCCTGCAGCTGCTGTACGGCCAGCAGTTTGGTCGCCAGCGTCATGGTGGGCGCAAGCCCCCAGTGGCTGGCGGTATTTTCCGGATGGTCGGGCGCATTGCCGTAGAGCACGATGCCCGCGCGCACCCAGTCGCCGCGCACGGCTGCATCGCTGCTGTGGCGCAAGGTGGCGGCACTGTTGGAGAGTGTGCGCTCACCCGGCAGATCGGCCGTGGCCTCGTTGAAGGCCGCCATCTGGTGCGCGATGCCGCGCGGGCCATCGGCATCGCTGAAGTGGGTCATGAACGAGATCTCATCCACCTGCGGCAAGGCATTGAGCCGGGCCCAGGCCGCGCGGTAGCGCTGGGGCGTGAAGCCCAGGCGGTTCATGCCCGAGTTCATCTTCAGGAAGACGCGGTGCGGCACCTGGGTCTTGTGCGCGGCCAGCATGTCGATCTGCTCGTCGCAGTGCACGGCATGCCAGAGGTTCAGGCGCGAGCACACCTCCAGATCGCGCGCCTCGAACACGCCTTCGAGCAGCAGGATGGGGCCGCGCCAGCCCAGCTGGCGCACGCGCTCTGCCTCGGCCAGGTCGATCAGGGCAAAGCCGTCGGCCCCGCGCAGCCCCTCGTACGCCCGCTCGATGCCATGGCCATAGGCATTGGCCTTGACCACGGCCCAGACCTTGGCATCGGGCACGCTCTGGCGCACGCGCTCCAGGTTGTGGTGCAGGGCGGCGGTATGGATGGTGGCGTGTATCGGGCGTGGCATGGGGGTTTGACCGGGTGGGATGTCCTGGATTCTGGCACCGGGACCGTTTACCCACGTGATATAACCATCCGTCGGCCACCAGGCCCCCCATTTTTAACAGGGCATCAGTCCAACTGATGCAGCACCAGCCATTCGATGAAGCGCGGTTTCTACACCATCATGTCGGCGCAGTTTTTCAGCTCGCTGGCCGACAATGCGCTGTTCGTGGCCGCTGTCGAACTCCTCCGTTCGGAAGGTGCTCCCGAGTGGCAGCGTGCCGCCCTGGTGCCCATGTTCGCGCTGTTCTACGTGGTGCTGGCACCGTTCGTGGGCGCCTTTGCCGATGCCCTGCCCAAGGGCAAGGTGATGTTCGTCAGCAATGCCATCAAGGTGGTGGGCTGCCTGATGATGCTGTTCGGCTCGCACCCGCTGATCGCCTATGCGGTGGTGGGCCTGGGCGCTGCCGCCTACTCCCCGGCCAAGTACGGCATCCTCACCGAGCTGCTGCCTGCGTCCCAGCTGGTCAAGGCCAATGGCTGGATCGAGGGGCTGACCATCGCCTCCATCATCCTGGGCGTGCTGCTCGGCGGCCAGCTCGTTGGGCACAGCATCTCGGGCATGATGCTGAGCTTCGACTTCCCGATGATCGACACCGGCGTGGACACGCCCGCCGAAGCCGCCATTGCCGGATTGATCGCCATCTACATGCTGGCGGCCTGGTTCAACACCCGCATCCCGCACACCGGCGTGGAAATGCGCCCCATGCGCGCCGACCCCTCGCGCAGCGTCCTGGCCAACACCATGGCGCTGCTGCCCGACTTCTGGGCCTGCAACAACCGCCTGTGGCGCGACAAGCTGGGCCAGATCTCGCTGGCCACCACCACCCTGTTCTGGGGCGCGGGCGGCAACCTCAAGTTCATCGTGCTGGCCTGGGCCGGCGTGGCACTGGGCTACAACACCACGCAGGCCTCGGCCCTCACGGGCGTGGTGGCCATCGGCACCGCCGTGGGCGCCGTGGTGGCCTCCATGCGCATGCGCCTCGATATGGCCACGCGGGTCATCCCGCTGGGCATCGCCATGGGGCTGCTGCTGATACTGATGGTCTTCATCAAGAACATCTGGCTGGCCATTCCCTTCCTCATCCTGCTGGGCGGCCTGGGCGGCTACCTGGTCGTGCCCATGAATGCGCTGCTGCAGCACCGCGGCCACAACCTCATGGGCGCCGGCCGCTCCATTGCCGTACAGAACTTCAACGAGCAGGCCTGCATCCTGGCGCTGGGCGCCTTTTACAGCCTGTCGCTCAAGTTCGGCCTGTCGGTGTTCGGCGCCATCACCATCTTTGGCCTGGTGGTCGCGGGCATCATGTGGATCATCCGCCGCTGGCACCAGCGCAACTGCGTGAACCACCGCGAGGAAGTCGAGCACCTGCTGCACATTGCGCGGCAAGATGCACATCACTAGGCTCCCCCCTGAGGCGCTGCGCGCCATCCCCCTGAGGGGGACGCCACCCGTGCGGCGGGGCGGCCCTTGCACGGTGGCACTGGCCTTGGTCGCGCGCATTGCATAGATTTCGCCCAAGGCAGAAGCCGGCGGGCAGACAAGCCGCGCAGCGGCTACCATGGCTTCTTCATCCACAGAGGAGCCCCGATGCCCGAGACCATCTACGATTTCGAAGCCCTGCAGATGAATGGGCAGAGCGTGCCGCTTTCGCAGTACCGGGGCAAGGTGCTGCTCATCGTCAACACGGCCAGTGCCTGCGGGTTCACACCGCAGTTCGGGGGGCTGGAGGAGCTGCACAAGGAGTATGCCAACCAGGGTCTGGTGGTGCTGGGCTTTCCCTGCAACCAGTTCGGCAGCCAGGATCCGGGCAGCAACGACGAGATCGCCAGCTTCTGCCAGCTCAACTACGGCGTGAGCTTTCCGATGATGGCCAAGATCGACGTCAACGGGGCCAATGCATCGCCCCTGTACAAATGGCTCAGTGCAGAGGCCCCGGGCCTTCTGGGCAGCAAGGCCATCAAGTGGAACTTCACCAAGTTCCTAGTAGGCAAGGATGGCAAGGTCATCCGCCGCTATGCCCCGCAGGACGCGCCCAAGAAGCTCGCGGGCGACATCGAGGCCGCGCTGGCCTGATTCAAGGAGCCTGCAGCCCCTGGGACGACGGTGCGCCAGGAACGGCGGCCGGCATCGCGCGGGCCGGGCGCACGCCCTGCGGTGGCAGGCCGAACAGCGGGCGCAGCCAGCGCGAACGACGCACCACAGCCGTCACGGCCCAGCAAGCCAGCACGGTGCCGGCCAGCAGCAACAGCGGCTCCAGCACCGGGCCAAGCTGCCACTGCGCCAGGGCCACCACCAGCACGATGATCGCGGTCTGGTGCAACACATACCAGGGGTAGATCGCCTCCTGGGCCCAGCGCAGCCCGGGCCAGGGCCGGTTGAGCCGGTGGTGGGCCCACCCGAGGATGGCCAGCAGCATGCTCCACAGGTACAGGTCGGCCAGCACGCGCACGGCGGTGCGTGCCAGCCAGCCGCCCTGCTCCACGGCCGGGCCGCGCAGCGCGGTGAACAGCACCAGCAGCAGCAACGCCCCGGCCAGGGTGCGCCAGCGCAGGCGCACCAGCTCGGCCCACAGGCCGGCATCGAGCCCGATCCAGTAGCCGTACAGGAAGAGCGTGAAGTACACCGCGTGCAGCCAGGCGTCGTGGATGAGGTCGTGCGTGGGCGGGAAATGCCGCCACAGCAGCACCGAGTACAGCACCAGCGGCAGCACCGGCACGGCCCACAGCGCCAGGCCGCGCAAGCCCGCGAAGGCCTGGCGCAGACGCTGGCCGGAGGCCGACTCCAGCCAGGGCAGCAGCAGGGCCAGCGCCACGGTGTACACCCACAGGTAGGGCAGGTACCACAGGTGGTTCCAGGTGACTCCGGCCTCCCAGCCATCGAAAGCCCCGGCCGGCCAGGGGCCGCCGCCGTAGTAGCGCAGCAGAAAGGCGCCCAGGCCCGGGGCGATGAGCCCGTTGGCCACGCCCTGGGCATACGGCTGGTATGGAACCACCACGGCCATGCCGAACGCCAGGGGCAGCAGCAGGCGCCAGCTGCGCACCCGGACGATCCCGGCCACGGTCTGCCCCCGGCGCACCAGGCGGAACGCCAGGCCCGAGACCAGGAACACCAGGTCCATGCGCCACAGGTTCAGGGCCCGCATAGGGGCCTGCAGCCACTCGGCGGCATGCGGGCTCTTGAGGTGCCAGTGCCAGTCGGCCACGTAGTACATGGCGACGTGGTAGACGATGACCAGGGCGAAGGCCAGCGCGCGCAGGGCATCGATGTCGTGGCGCCGGGAATTGGGGTGGGATGGAGCAGTCATGGGCCCATGCTCGGCCGCCTCGGGGCCGCAGTGCGCCTTCGCGGGACCGGAAACGCCCCTTTTGGGACGAGCGGTGGCCTGCAGGGACGGGCCCGGGCGCCGGTCTTCCACGTCCTGCCTACACTTGCGCCATGTCACCGCCCACCCTGCCCTGGCCCGAACGCTACCGCCCCCTGCGCCGCCGTGCGGAGGTGGCGTTCTGGGCGGTCCTGCTGCTGGTGCAGGCGGCCTTCAACAGCGTGGTGACGCTGATCGACCTGCGCTCTGCCGGTCGGCAAGTGGCCGCTTGGGAACCAGCGCTGTGGGAACTGTCGAGCGTGCTGGTGGTGGGGCTGCTGATCCCGGCCATCGTGGCCTTCGAGCGGCGCTTTCCGCTGCACTGGGACACGCTGCGCCGCCACCTGCCCTGGCACCTGCTGGGCAGCATGGCCTACTGCAGCATCCACCTGGCCGGAATGATGGCCCTGCGCCACCTGGCCTATTCCACCATGGGCGCCGAGTACCGGCTGAGCGGCCCCTGGTGGGCGCAATGGGGCTACGAGTACCTCAAGGACGTGCGCACCTATGCGCTTATCGTGTGTGCCCTGGTGAGCTACCGCTTTCTGCTGCTGCGGCTGCAGGGCGAGGCGCGGGTGCTGGACCGGCCCGAGGAATCCCCCACCGCCCCGCAACCGCCACCCTCCGCCGCATTGGCGGCTCAAACGCCGCCACCGCCCCTGCCGGCGCCACGCCCCGAACGCTTCCTGGTGCGCAAGCTGCGCCGCGAATTCCTGATCGCCGCCAGCGACATCGCCTGGCTGCAGGCCGAGGCCAACTATGTGGGCCTGCACGTCAACGGGCACGACTACCTGGTGCGCTCCACCCTGGCAGACTTCCTCACCCAGCTGGACCCGGCACGCTTCGTGCGCGTGCACCGCAGCTATGCCGTCAACCTGGACGCCGTGGCCGAAATCGAGCCGCTGGACAGCGGCGACGCCCGCCTGCGCATGAAGGATGGCAGCACCGTTCCGTGCAGCCGGCGCTACCGCAGCGCGCTGGCGCAGCCGGGCACAGTGGGCTGATCAGCCGCCGGCAGCCCGCTGGAAGTGCTGCGTCAAGACGCCGTTCGGATAGGCCTGGTGCGCCTGCAGCGTCCAATGCTGCCGCTCCATTGCCTGGGGAGTGCCCCACAGCGGCAGGCCGGCTCCCAGCGTCACCGGAATGGTGGCCAGCATCAGGTGGTCCACCAGCCCTGCGCGCAGGAACTGACCTGCCAGCTGGCCACCGCCCACCAGCCAGACCTGCCGCAACCCTTGTTCCTTCCACCGGGCCACCAGCGCCTGCGGCTGCGCTGCACCCCAGTGCACGCTGGGCGGCAGGGATCCATTCGAAGGCGCCTCCTGGTGGCTGAGCACCCAGGCCGGCCGTTCGCCATAGGGCCAGTCGCCAAACGAGCGCGCAAGCTCATAGGTACTGCGCCCCATGGCCAGTCCATCCACCGTGGCCATGAAATCCGCCAGGCCATAGTCGGTGCCGGCCTGCTCGAAGGGGTGCAGCCAATCGAGTTCGCCGCCCGGGCCGGCAATGAAGCCGTCCAGCGTGGCGGCCACGTAATAGGTCACCTGGGTCATGTGCAGGATGCCTCGTCGTTCAAGAAAGGGGGGCGAGAGGCCATCTCCGCCTCCACCTGGCGCAGCATGTCGGCCAGCGTCTTGCCGGGCTCCTGGCGAAAGCGCTCGGGCAGCACGGTGAGCTCGGCGATGCGGTCGATGCGAAAACCCCGGAAGTCGCCCCGCAGTTCGCACCAGGCCGACAGGGTCCAGACCTTGCCCCAGTAGAAGCAGCCCAGGGGCCGCAGGCGGCGCACGGTGGGTCGGCCCTGCACGTCGGCATAGTCGATCTGCACCACATGGCAGCTGTGCACCGCCTCGCGCAGTGTCTGCAGGGTGGCCTGGGCCCGCGGCCCCAGGCCCACCGAAGGCGCATAGAGCGCCTGGGACTCGGCGGCCACGCGCGCCTGCGGCGGCAGCACCGAGAGGATCTTGCCCAGCGCCCCTTCGACCTCGCGCGCCAGCCCGGCATCGAGCCAGGCCTGGGCCAGCCGCGCGGCAGCCACCAGGGCATTCGCCTCGCCCTGGCTGAACATCAACGGGGGCAAGTCAAAGCCCGCGCCCAGGCGGTAGCCCACGCCCGCCTCGCCCTCGATGGGCACGCCCTGGTGCTGCAGGTCGGCCACGTCGCGGTAGATGGTGCGCTGCGACACCTCCAGCCGCTCGGCCAGAAAGGCGGCGGTGGACAGGCGCCGCCCACGGATGAGCTGGACGATCTGGAACAGGCGGTCGGCACGGCGCATGAAAAAGGTCTGGAAGAAAAGGCAAAAAAGGAATGAAGGCGGGCAGGCCTCTAGCCTGCAGACGCCCCGCGGCGGCGCGGGCGCGGGACGGGCGCGGTGGCCGCCGGGTCCTGCACGCGCAGCAAGCGGCCCTGCTGCTCGATCACATGGCCTTCGGCCTCGAGCCGCTGCATCTGGCGCTCCACGCCGCCCGGGTAC
>NZ_JBKDTZ010000166.1:0-11131 GCF_046339755.1 Acidovorax sp.
TGGGGCCAGAACCCGGCCACCGCCCACCTGTCCATCTCCGTGAACGTCAGCGCCCGCCAGTTCCGCCAGCCCGGCTTCGTCGCCCAAGTGCTGGGCACCTTGAAGGACTGCCAGGCAAAGCCCCAGCTCCTGAAGCTGGACCTCACCGAAAGCCTGCTCCTGGGCGACATCGAAGACACCATCGTGCGCATGGAGCAACTCAAGGCCGAAGGCGTGGGCTTTGCGCTGGACGACTTCGGCACCGGCTACTCCTCCCTGTCCTACCTCAAGCGGCTGCCGCTGGACCAGATCAAGATCGACCAGAGCTTCGTGCGCGACGTGCTGAGCGACCCCAACGACGCGGCCATTGTGCGCACCATCCTGGCGCTGGCCAAGAGCCTGGACCTGCAGGTGGTGGCCGAGGGGGTGGAGACGACGGGGCAACTGGGCTTCCTGCGCTTGCATGGCTGCGAGGGCTTCCAGGGCTATCTGTTTGGCAGGCCTGTGCCGGTGGAGGAAATCGATGCAATGCTGGACCCGACGCGTTGATGGCGATGCATGGGCGGGCGCCGCGTCCACCGGAGGCTGCGCATGGCGCGGGTGACCCGGAGCGATGGTGGCGGGCGTTTCCTGGATCGCGTGCTCGAACGCGATCCGGCCTGGACGCGGGGCCTGCTGCTGGTGGTGGCGCTGTCGCTGCTCGGGGCCTGGCTGGTGGTGCAGGGCGTGGTCTACTGGCGCGGCCAGGAGCGGGCGCTGGAGCGCACGCGCATCGTGCAGCAGGCGGCCGATGCGCTGATCACGCAAACCACGGGCGGCGGCCTGATCGGGGCCGTCTCGCTCATGGGCCTGAGCGAGCCACAGCTCAAGGACATGGCGCGCGGCTACACGCCGCCCGATGACCCGGGCTCGCTGGCGCGGCTGGCGGTGGCGCGCGGGCGCTTTCTGATCAGCGGCGTGTACGTGATGTCGGCGGACGGAACCGTGGTCGCCCACGAGACCGCGGGCGAGAAGGCAACAGGGTCGAACCTCGCATTCCGCCCCTATTTCCAGCAGGCCATGAAGGGCGCCATCAGCGTCTATGCGGCCATTGGCGTCAATAGCCAGGAGCGTGGCCTGTACTACGCCGCGCCCCTCTACGAGACGGACTCCCCCAACAGCACCATCATCGGCGTGGTGATGTTCAAGGTGGGCTTCGAGGTGGTCGATGCGCTGGTGGCAAGCACCGGCATCCCGGCCCTTCTGATGTCCCCCCAGGGGGTGGCCTTCTCGTCGACCCGCCCCGAGTGGCAGTTTGCCGTGGCGCCGCCGCTCACCCAGGCGCGCATCGATGCCATCCGCGCTTCGCGCCAGTTCGGGCGCCACTTCGAGAACGGCGTGGCCTCGGCGCTGCCGTTTGCGCCCGATGCCGGTGAGGTGCTGCTCAATGGCGTGACCTACGCGGTGGCGAGCCGCGGCATCGAATGGAACGACCCCGGGGGCCAGTGGCAGCTGGTGGTGCTCGACGACGTGAGCGCGCTGGTGCCGCCCCTGCTGCGCTGGCAGGTGGGTGGTGCTGCCTTCGTGCTGCTGGCCTTGCTCGGCCTGCTGCTGCTGGACCTGCTGCGCAGCCGCACGCGCATGGCGGCTGCGCTGGAGCGCTTTCGGGTGCTGGGCGCAGCGCTGGAGAGCAGCCCCGTGGCCGTGGTCATCACTGACGGCGAAGGCCGCATCGACTGGGTGAACCCGCAGTACGAGCGCAACACCGGCTACGCGCTGGACGAGGTGCGTGGCAAGAAGCCGTCCATCGTCTCCACCGACCAGACGCCGCCGCAGACCTACAAGGACATGTGGGCCACCCTGCTGTCGGGCCGCTCCTGGCGCGGCAGCTTCGTGAACCGGCGCCGCGACGCCAGCATCTACCACGACGAGGCCACGCTGTCGCCGGTGTTCGACGAGCGGGGCAAGCGCATCGCCATCGTCGGGCTGCACGAGGATGTCTCGGAGCGCATGCGCGCGCAGACCGAGCTGGAGCGGCGCGAGCGCCTGCTCAACGAGCTGCTGGAGCAGCAGACCGCCATCTTCGACAATGCGCCGCCCATTTTGCTGGTCTGCGAAGGGAAGTTCCGCCAGTTCAACCCCGCCTTCGTGGAGCTCATGCGCGGCACCGCGGCGCAATTGCTGGGCGGCGATGTGGCCACCCTGTTCGGGGAGCAGGGCGACTACGACCAGTTCAATGCGCTCATCGCACCGCGGCTCGCCTCGGGCCAGGCGCTGCGCGAGCGCGCCACGCTGCGCCGCCTCGATGGCAGCAGCTTTGAGGCCCGGCTGGCCGGGCGCCGCATCAACATGGAGGGCCACCGCTCGGCCTCCATCTGGGTCATCGAGGACGTGACCGAGGCGCGCCGCGGCGAGATCGCCATCCAGCAGGCCAACGAACGCCTGGAGATCGCGCAGGAAGCCGGCAAGGTGGGCGTGTTCGACATCGACCTGGTGGCCGACACCGTGGTCTGGTCGGCCAAGCTCGTGTCCATGCTCGGCCTGCCCGCGGGCACGCAGCCCACGGGCGTCGACTTCTGGCTCGATCGCCTGCACCCCGGCGACCGCGAGGAAGCCAGGGCGCATTTCAACGCCAGCCTGGCGGGCACCGATACCGGTCTGCGCAACTCCTGGCGCATCGTGCGCCCGGACGGCGAGGTGCGCTGGTTCCTGATGGCGGCGCGCATCCTGCGCGACGAGGCTGGCCGGGCGGTGCGCGTGGTCGGAGTGAGCGTGGACATCCAGGACCAGAAGCAGCTCGAAGAGCAGGTGGAGGAGCAACTGGACTTCCAGCAGGCGCTGATCGACGCCATTCCCGTGCCCCTGTTCTACAAGGATGCGGACGGGCGCTACATCGGCTTCAACCGCGCCTACGAGCAGGCCTTCGGGGTGCGCCGCGACGATTTGGTGGGCAAGACGGTGCTGGACCTCGAATTCCTTCCGCCCGAGCAGCGCATGCGCTTCCAGGGCGACAACCTGCAGGCCATGAACGGCCTGCATTCGGTGCACAAGGAGGTGGACCTGCCCTATGCCGACGGGGTGGTGCACCACACCCTGTTCTGGCTGCATGCCTTTGCGCGCGCCGATGGCTCGCCCGGGGGCTCCATCGGCACCTTCGTGGACATCACCGACCGCCGGCGCGCAGAGGAAGACCTGCGCCGCGCCAAGGAACTGGCCGAGGAGTCGACCGCGCTCAAGTCCAACTTCCTGGCCAACATGAGCCACGAGATCCGCACGCCGATGAATGCCATCATCGGCATGTCGCACCTGGCGCTCAAGTCCGGGCTGAACACGCGCCAGCACGACTACGTGAGCAAGATCCAGCAGGCCGGCCAGCACCTGCTGGGCGTGATCAACGACATCCTCGATTTCTCCAAGATCGAGGCCGGCAAGCTCACGGTGGAAAAACAGCCCTTCGTGCTTGACCGCATGCTCGAGAGCGTGACCGACGTGGTGGGCTACAAGGCCGGCGCCAAGGGGCTGGAGCTGGTCTGCGACGTGGCTGCCAACGTGCCGCCCAACCTCGTGGGCGATTCGCTGCGCCTGGGCCAGATCCTGATCAACTTTGCCAACAACGCGATCAAGTTCACCGACCAGGGGGAGATCAGCATCGCCGTGCGCCTGCTCGAAGAGAGCGAAAAGCGGGTGAGCCTGCGCTTCGAGGTGCGCGACACGGGCATCGGCCTTACGGGCGAGCAGATGGGGCGCCTGTTTGCCAGCTTCCAGCAGGCCGACACCTCGACCACGCGCCGCTATGGCGGCACCGGCCTGGGGCTGGCCATCTGCAAGAGCCTGGCCGAGCTGATGGGGGGCGAGGTCGGGGTGACGAGCGAGTTCGGCAAGGGCTCGACCTTCTGGGTCAGCCTGCCGCTGGAGCGTGGCGCCCCGGCCCGGGTGCTGCTGCCGCCGCCGGACCTGGTGGGCCGCCGGGTGTTGGTGGTCGACGACAACCACACTGCGGCCACCGTGCTGTCTGACATGCTGCAGGCCATGGGCTTCGAGGTGGAGCAGGCCTACTCCGGCCTGCAGGCGCTGGAGATCCTGCGCGCGTCCATGGCGCAGGACCGCTATTTCGGCCTGCTGCTGCTCGACTGGCACATGCCGGGCATGGACGGGGTGGAACTGGCGGGCCACATCCGCGGCCTGGGCATGCCCCAGGTGCCGCAGATGCTCATGGTCACGGCCTACGGGCGCGAGGACGTGATGCGCGCCGCGCGCGCGCAGGGCATCGAGACGGTGCTGATCAAGCCCGTGAATGCCTCGCTGCTGCTCGAGACGCTGATGCAGCCCCTGGAGCACGCGCTGCCTGCGCTGCAGCGCCAGTACGTGCCGCCGCCTGCGGCCGACGAGCTGCCAGCGTCCATCCGCGGCGCGCGGGTGCTGCTGGTGGAGGACAACGAACTCAACCAGATGGTGGCCGTGGAGCTGCTGCGCGATGCGGGCTTCGACGTGGACGTGGCCGGCAACGGGCAGGAAGCCATCCGCCGGCTGCAGGACGACAGCTACGATCTTTTGCTGATGGACATGCAGATGCCGGTGATGGACGGCGAGACCGCCACGCGGCACCTGCGCGCCGATCCGCGCTTTGCGCGCCTGCCCATCGTCGCCATGACGGCCAATGCCATGGACGCCGACCGCCAGCGCTGCTTCGATGCCGGCATGAACGACCATGTGGCCAAGCCCATCGACCCGGCCGCGCTGTGGGCGGCGCTGGCGCGCTGGATACAGCCGCGCCCCGGATTGGGCGTGCCCCAGGACTCGGCCCCGCAGCCCCCGGGCAACGGAGCTGCCGTGCCGCCCAGACCGCCCTGGCCGATGGCCTGGCCCCTGGTGGCCGGGCTCGATACGGTGCTTGGCCTGCAACGCGCCCTGGGCAAGCCTGCCCTCTACGCAGAGATGCTGGGCCGGTTCGCGCAGGGGCAGGCCACGGTGGTGCGCGAGATGCGGGCGGCCCTCGATGCCGGGGAGGTGGGACTGGCCGAACGGCTGGCGCACACGCTGCGCTCGGTGGCGGCCAACATCGGTGCCTTGCAAGTGGCAGACCGTGCCTACCAGCTCGAAGACCTGTTGCGCAGGGGCCCGCCGGCGCAGGAGGCCACGGCCCCCCTGCTCGCGGCGCTGGGCGGCGTGCTCGGGCCCCTGGTCGAGGCCCTGGCCCAGTGGCACGAAACGGCCCAGGGCCCGGCCGATGCGGGCGGCGCGGGGCCGGCCCAGGCCCCTGCGGAGCTGTTGCACGGGCTGCGCACCCTGCTTTTACAGGACGACCCGGCAGCCGCCGAGTTTTTGCAACACAATGCCATGGCGCTGGAGGGATTCCTGGGCCCGGCATTCAAGGCGGTGGATGTGCACATTCGGAACTTTGATTTCGAGCAGGCGCTGGATACCATCGCCTCTGTGTTCCCCGAGCCGCCGCCTTCCCCTGATTCCGCCCTCGCCCATTGAACGGTCCCCCCTTCGCAGGAAAGCCCATGGACAACGCGCCCTTCGCCTCGCAGCAGCCGACCCTTGTGGACAAGCCGATTGCCACGGTACTGGTGGTGGACGATACGCCCGACAACCTCACGCTGATGGGCAGCCTGCTGCGCGAGCACTACCTGGTGAAGGTGGCCAACCATGGGGAGAAGGCGCTCAAGATCGCCCAGTCGGGCACACCGCCCGACCTCATCCTGCTGGACATCAAGATGCCCGAGGTCGATGGCTACGAGGTCTGCCGGCGCCTGAAGGCGCAGCCCTCCACGCGCGACATCCCGGTGATCTTCCTCACGGCCCGCTCCGACCCCGACGACGAGCGCATGGGCCTGGCCCTGGGCGCCGTGGACTACATCACCAAGCCCATCAGCCCGCCCATCCTGCTGGCGCGCGTGAACACGCACCTGGCGCTCAAGGCCACGGCCGATTTCCTGCGCGACAAGAGCGCCTACCTGGAGCGCGAGGTGGCCCTGCGCACGCTGGAGGTGCAGGCCATCCAGGATGTGACCATCATGGCCATGACCTCGCTGGCCGAAACGCGCGACAACGAGACCGGCAACCACATCCGCCGCACCCAGCTGTACGTGAAGACGCTGGCCGAGCGCCTGCGCCACCACCCGCGCTTCGAGCATGTGCTCAACGACCGCATGATCGACCTGCTCTACAAGTCGGCCCCGCTGCACGACATCGGCAAGATCGGCATCCCGGACAGCATCCTGCTCAAGCCCGGCAAGCTCACGGTGGAGGAGTTCGAGGTCATGAAGACCCACACCACACTGGGCCGCGCCGCCATTGAGGACGCTGAAAAGCGCCTGGGCATGCGCGTGGCCTTCCTGAGCGTCTCCAAGGAGATCGCCTACAGCCACCAGGAAAAATGGGACGGTTCGGGCTACCCCGAGGGCCTGGCGGGCGATGCCATTCCCGTGTCGGCCCGGCTCATGGCCGTGGCCGACGTGTACGACGCGCTGATCAGCAAGCGCGTCTACAAGCCTGCCTTCTCGCACGACCAGGCCTGCAGCACCATCGTGCGCGGCCGGGGCACGCACTTCGATCCGGACATGGTCGATGCCTTCGTGGAGATCGCCGAGGACTTCCGCGTCATCGCCCAGAAATACCCCGACCCGGCGTGAGGGCAGGGCGGCGGACAGCCGCCCTGCGGAAATCCATCAGAGCGGTGCGCTCTCGTCCTTGTCCGCGACGTCCTGCGCTGCTGCGTCGGCCTCTGGAGTCGCATCAGCGGCTTCGGAGTCCTCGGCAGCCGTTGCCTGGCGGATGTCCGCCTTGTCGCCGGCACCGGCGAACTTGCTGTACTTGCCCAGGATGGGTACCAGCTGGCCGTAGATGCGCGGGGCGCCGGCCAGGCATTCGCGCTGTTCCAGGAACTCGGCCTCGCCCGTGAAGTTGCCCACCAGGCCGCCGGCCTCGGTCACCAGCAGGGAGCCAGCGGCGATGTCCCAGATCGACAGGCCGGTCTCGAAGAAGCCTTCGGTGAAGCCGGCGGCCACATAGGCCAGGTCCAGCGCGGCGGAGCCGGGGCGGCGCAGGCCGGCGGTGCGTTGCATCACCTCGCCCATCATGAGCATGTAGGCCTTGAAGTTGTCGCCCGGGCGGAAGGGAAAGCCCGTGGAGATCAGGCTGTCCTTGAGCTGTGTGCGCTTGCTCACGCGGATGCGGCGCTCGTTCATGTACGCGCCGCGGCCCTTGGTGGCCGTGAACAGGTCGTTGCGCGAGGGGTCGTAAATAACGGCCTGCTCGATCTTGCCCTTGACCGACAGCGCGATGCTTACGCAGTACACGGGAAAGCCGTGGATGAAGTTGGTGGTGCCGTCCAGCGGATCGATGATCCAGACGAATTCCGAATCCTTGGCGCCGTACTGCGAGCCCGACTCCTCGGCCAGGATGCCGTGGCCGGGGTAGGCACCCAGCAGCGTCTCGATCACGGCCTTTTCGGCCGCGTGGTCCACCTCGGTCACAAAGTCGTTCACCTGCTTTTGCGAGATGCGCACGGCCTCCACATCGATGGCCGCGCGGTTGATGATGGCGCCGGCGGCGCGTGCGGCCTTGATGGCCACGTTGAGCATGGGGTGCAGGTTGGACGACATAAATTGTGTTTCAGGCAGCGCGCCGGCAGGGGCGCACGTGCGAAAGAGGAGCGTGGAACACCGCCAGGCGATGCGGGCGGCGACAATAGGGCGCTGATTTTACCCGCTTTGCCGCTTTTTGTCCCCAAGCAGGGGCTTGTTCGGCCCTTTTGCTGCCCATGAAGACCCGTTTTGTACTGATCAACACCAGCCACGCCGGCAATGTCGGCGCAGCCGCGCGCGCCTTGAAGACCATGGGTTTCGACGAGCTCGTGCTGGTCGCCCCGCGCTGGGCCAACGTGCTGCGGCGCGAAGAGACCATCCAGCGCGCCAGCGGCGCCCTGGATGTGCTGGACAAGGCGCGCATCGTCGCCACGCTGGACGAGGCGCTCGACGGCATGAGCCACCTGTGCGCCACGGCCATGACGCCGCGCGACTTCGGCCCGCCGACCCGCTCGCCGCGCGAGCACTTTGCGCAGCTGACCGCGCCGCGCGCGCCCGGCGCTGCCGCGGAATCGGGCGTGGCCTTCCTGTTCGGCTCCGAGCGCTTCGGCATGGCCAATGAGGACGTGTACCGCTGCCATGTGGCGCTCTCGATTCCCACCAACCCGGGTTTTGGCTCGCTCAACCTGGGCGCGGCCATCCAGGTCGTCGCCTACGACTGGCGCATGGCGCTGGGCGGTTTTGGTGCGCCGGCGCAGCCTGCCGCGCCACCGGAGCGAGAGGTGGCCGACGCCGCCCAGGTGGCTGGCATGCTCGCGCACTGGGAGCGGGCGCTGGTGGACATCGGTTTTCTCGATCCCGAGGCGCCCAAGAAGCTCATGCCGCGCCTGAACCAGCTTTTCAACCGCGCGCAACTGGGTGCCGAGGAAATCCACATCCTGCGTGGTGTCGCAAAAGCCATGATCCAGACGGCGCAGGCAAAGCGCTAGACTGCATTTCCATATTCCAAAAACAACCATGGCCATGCTTGCACGCCTGCGCTCCGATATCCAGTGCATCCTCGATCGCGACCCCGCTGCCCGCAGCACCTGGGAGGTGATCACCTGCTACCCCGGCCTGCACGCCATCTGGCTGCACCGGCCGGCGCACTGGTGCTGGGGCCACGGCTTCAAGTGGCTGGGGCGCTTCATCTCGCACATCGCGCGCTGGCTCACGGGCATCGAGATCCACCCGGGCGCCAAGATCGGCGAGCGCGTGTTCTTCGACCACGCCATGGGCGTGGTGGTCGGCGAGACCGCCGAGATCGGCGATGGCTGCACCATCTACCAGGGCGTGACCCTGGGCGGCACCTCGCTCTACAAGGGCGCCAAGCGCCATCCCACGCTGGGCAAGGACGTGGTGGTCAGCGCGGGCGCCAAGGTGCTGGGTGGCTTCGAGGTGGGCGACGGCGCCAAGATCGGCAGCAACGCCGTGGTCATCAAGCCCGTGCCTGCAGGCGCCACGGCCGTGGGCATCCCGGCGCGCATCATCCCGTCCAAGGCCGGGCAGAGCGCCGACGTGACCGAGCCACAGCAGGCGCGCAAATTCACCGCCTATGGCATCACGCAGGAGGACGACCCGCTGTCGCAGGCCATGCGCGGACTGATCGACAACGCCTCCTCGCAGGAGCACCAGATCATGCTGCTGTGGCAGGCGATCGAGAAACTCTCCACGGTGCAGTCCACCAAGGACTGCGTGCCCTGCGACGCAGCCACCACAGAGCAGTTCGAGGCGGGCAAGCTCAACGAGCTGGTGGGCAAGTAGATTCTGCCCGCCCCTGCGCCTATTTCTTGAGGAACCTGCTGTAGACGGCCCGCGTCTCGGCCTCGAAGTAGCGTCCGGCGGTTTGTTTGGACAGCTCCGAGGTCTCCTGCCAGCCAAAGAAGATGATCGCGTCGTAGCTGTCCGAGATCTGCAGCTCCGTCTGCATGTAGTCCCGAAACGCCTGCCGGTCCCAGTTCAGGTCGCGGAAGGCCTGGGCGATGTACCAGGTCTCGACCTTGGGCTGCGCGGCGCGTGCGATACCCGGCAGGGTGCGTGACCATTCGTGCAGCGCGGGAATGGTGGCCTTGTCGCCCAGCCAGTACGAGGTGGTGCCCACCCAGTCCACCTGGGCGATGGCTGCCCGGATGAAGGGCGTGATCTTGGGGTTGTTGAAGGTCGCGTGCGGGCTGAAGGAGATCCCCACCTTCGCGCTGGGCAGCTTCTGGCGCACCAGTGCGATGCCGCGCGTGAGGTCGTCGAGCTGCGCCTGGTATTCCGCAGGGTTGTCCCCCAGCAGGGCCGCGCCGAGGTACATCTCATCGATCAGGTACACGTGCACGCCGGGCACCAGCAGGTCATTGTTCTGTGCGATGTAGCTGTCCAGGCGGGCGCTGGCGTTCTCCACCAGGCGGATCTGGCCGCGCTCGCGGGTCGGGAACAGGAACAAAAAGTCCAGCAGGTTGGCCTTGCCGGCCTTCTGGATCGCACGCGAGGTTTCCAGTGCGCCGCCGTAGCCACCGTAGCCCGCATTGGTCACGAGGTCCGAGGTGGCCAACTGGTCGGGCGTGCCGAAGATCTCGCCCACCAGGCGCGGCTGCGGCGGTAGCGTGGGGCCGTCGCTGCTGCCGCCGCCACCGCCGCAGGCAGTGAGCATGGCAACCAGGGTGAGTTGAAGAACAAGCCTTTTCTTCATTCGATGGATTGGGTCGAAGTGGATGCAGCGGCCAGTCTAGAGGCTGCACGGTGCACTTGCGTGTGACCCGGCGCACCCGGGCGGGTCGAGAATTGCGTCGCTGGTTACAAAATGCAAGCATGGCGCGCGGCACCAGCCCGGCGTTCAGCGGCTGCGCACCGCGCTCTTGGGCCGAAAGGCCTTGCAGACTTCGTCGCGCGTTTCGAGGTAAGGGCCGCCGATCAGGTCGATGCAGTAGGGCACGGCGGCAAAGATGCCGGGCACGATCTGGCTGCCATCGGGGCCGCGCAGGCCCTCCAGCGTCTCGGCAATCGCCTTGGGCTGGCCGGGCAGGTTGATGACCAGGCTCTGCCCGCGCACCACCGCCACCTGGCGTGAGAGGATGGCCGTGGGCACGAACTTCAGGCTGATCTGGCGCATCTGCTCGCCAAAGCCCGGCATCTCCTTGTGCGCCACGGCCAGTGTGGCCTCGGGGGTCACGTCGCGCAGGGCCGGGCCGGTGCCGCCGGTGGTCAGCACCAGGCTGCAGCCCGCGGTGTCCACCAGCTCGATCAGCGTGGCGCTGATGCCGGCCTGCTCGTCGGGGATCAGGCGCGGCTCGAAGCCAATGGGGTTGAGCAGGGCGCGCGTGAGCCAGTCCTGCAGCGCGGGCAGGCCCTTGTCCTCGTACACGCCGCTGCTGGCGCGGTCGCTGATGGAGACGATGCCGATGCGTACGGGGTCGTACACGGCGTCCGATGCGGCGTCAGGCATCTTCGTCCTCGTCCCCGCCATGGTCGTCGTCGCCAGCGGGCGGCCCAGGTGTCCTTCCTGCCGCGCATGCCTTCTGGCAGTGCCAGACCCACGCGGTGGCGCGACATCGCATCTGCGGGCTCCAGGTGCGCGAGCACCAGCGCGGCGGCATCGGCGTAGGGGACGATCATCT
>NZ_JBKDTZ010000167.1:0-2694 GCF_046339755.1 Acidovorax sp.
CCGGTGCTGGCCAAGGTGTTTCGCCGGGCTCTGGTGCAAACTGGGGAGCGGGCGGAGCCTTCTCAGGCCGATGGCATGGCCGATCAGGCCGAAAGCACGGCGTTCCAAATCCCGGGCGCACTTTGGCCATGAACACGCAAACCTCCCAAGGCGAACTGCCCCTTACGGATGCGATGTATCAGCTCGATGCCAGCGATCGTGGTGGCGGCGTTGGCCAGACTCTTGAAGCCCAGCATGGGTCCCAGGCGCGCCTTCACGTTTCGATGGTCAGCCTCAATACGGTTGTTCAGGTACTTCGACGAACGCAGCCGCGTTCGCTTCCAACGTTGATCCTCACCAGGTAACTCGCGCACTGCGCGATGCGAGGCGGCGTAGCCGTCCAGCGTGATCGATTCCGGGGCCCGGCCCTGTGTGCGCAACGCTTTGCGAAAGAACGCCTTGGCCGCACGTACATCGCGATGCTCGCTGAGCCGGAAGTCCACCGTGTGGCCATCGCGGTCAACGGCGCGGTACAGATACACCCATCGGCCACGCAACTTGACATAGGTTTCGTCGGCTCGCCACGAACGTCCCGCCGGTCGAGCAAAGCGGTTCCAGCGCTTCACAAATTCCGGCGCGAAGCGCTGCACCCAACGCAGGATCGTTGTGTGCGCGATGTGCACCCCGCGCTCGGCCATCATTTCCACCAGGTCGCGCAAGCTCAGCTTGAAACGCAAGTACCAGCGCACGCACAAGATGATGATCTCGCGCTCATAGTGCCTCCCCTTGAACAGATCCGTTGTCGCCTTCATGCCGCCCATGCTACCGGCGTCAACCACGTTTGCACCAGAGCCGTTTGCTCCACCAGCCCCAGGCTGCGCGAAACCGTCGCCATGCTCTGCCCCGATTGCACAAGCCGCACCGCCTTCTGCTTGTACGCCAGCGTATAGCGCGACCTATTGATTCGGAAGAATTTAACTTGAATTTTTTTATTGCGTCATCATCTGATGGTGATGGAAGCAACCGACATGAGAAAGCTGTCGCGCGATGCGCGGCATGAGCGGCGCGTGCAGGTCATCCGACTTCGCAATGCGGGCCAGACCTACGAGCAGATTGCTCAACAAACTGGGCTGAGCCGCACCGGCGTCTTTGACATCTGCAAGCGTCATGAGCAGGCCGGGGCGAAAGCCTTGCGCGATGCGCCCCACGGGCGAAAGCGTGGCGACGGTCGCCTGCTGGACGCGACGCAAGAGGCCCTGATCCAGAAGCTCATTGCGGACAAGACCCCGGACCAGTTGAAGATGCCCTATGCGCTGTGGACGCGAGCGGCCGTGGCAGAACTGATTGAACATCGCCTTGGCATTCGCCTGCCTGTGCGCACGATGGGCCTGTACTTGGCACGCTGGGGCTTCACGCCGCAAAAGCCCATGAAAAAGGCGTACGAGCAGTCGCCTGCTGCAGTCAAGAAGTGGCTCGAGGAGGACTACCCGGTGATTGCCACCCGCGCCAAGGCGGAAGGTGCCGAGATCCACTGGGGCGACGAGAGCGGTCTGCGCAGCGACGACGTGCGTGGGCGTGGCTTTGCGCCCAAGGGCCAGACGCCGGTGATCCGGGTCAACAACAAGCGTCATGGCCTGTCGGTGATCTCCACCGTCACCAACAAGGGACAGATGCGCTGGAGCATCTTCGACGGTGCTCTCAACACGAACATCCTGATCGACTTCCTGCGCCGACTGATCAAGGGGGCGACCAAGAAGATTTACCTGATCCTGGACAACCTGAGGGTGCATCACGCCAAGCCGGTCAAGGCCTGGCTGGCTGACCACGCCGAGGCGATTGAGGTGTTCTACCTGCCCAGCTACAGCCCGGAGCTCAACCCCGATGAGATGGCCAATGCGGACATCAAGCAAGCGGTCACGAAGCTGGCACCGGCACGCACGAAGCTGCAACTGGTCAAGGCCACGGCGCACCACCTGCGCAGCGTGCAGCGTCAACCTGAGCGGATTCGCAAATACTTCGAGCATGGTCCGGTTCGTTATGCCGCTTGATTCAAGTTCAATGATGCCGGATCAATAATCTCGCGTTTGACCGAAAAAACAAGCGGCTGTGGCGCAGGCATGTACCCCGCCACGGCAGCAGGAGTGGGGGAGGGAGGATGAAAGCCATCACCGCGGTATTGCACCGTCTGGATGCCGCCTGGGCCAACGCCTGGGGCCAGGACCGTGTGCTTCGCCTGGCCACGGAGGCACCTTGGCCGGAGGTGCGCGCCATGCATTTGCGCAGCCAGCACCGGACCGTCCCGTTCGTGTTGTTCGTCAACCTCGCGTTTGCCATTTTGACGGCCGGCATCTTCACCAACGCCGCCGGCTGGGCATTCATGGTGGCCTGGATCACGGCGCAGATTGGGTGGACGCTGTACGTCTGGTCCGTCTGGTGGCCTCGTCAACGCCGCTCCTATCTGCTGGCCACCCCCTGGGCCTTGACGCGCGTGCTGATGGGAGCGGCGGCGGTGTCCGTGTTGTGGTCCATCGCGATCTGGGTGTGGTTCAGCCACGCCGATGTCGACGGCCGCCATTTCATGGTGGCCATCGTGGTGGGCAACCTGTGTGTGGGCACGTTGGCCATGTCTTCCATTGCATCCGGGGTCGTGGCTTATGTGATGCCGCAGGTGCTGGCGACTGCGGTGTCGCTGGTGGTTCACCCACGCAGCTACGT
>NZ_JBKDTZ010000168.1:0-17081 GCF_046339755.1 Acidovorax sp.
GCCGCCTTTTTTCTGTGCCATGACATCAGCTCCTTCTTAAGCAGCGATCACACCGATTTGCAGTTCGGTGAACTGCTGGCGGTGACCTTGACGTTTCTGATAGTGCTTGCGACGGCGCATCTTGAAGATGTGCACTTTGTCGTGCTTGCCGTGGGCCACGACAGTGGCTTTGACCGTTGCACCGGACACCAGGGGCGCGCCTACCTTCAGTTCAGCGCCGTTGCCGACAGCCAGAACCTGGTCGATCACAATTTCCTGGCCTACGTCCGCAGCAATCTGTTCTACTTTAATTTTTTCGCCGGAAGCAACGCGATACTGCTTGCCGCCGGTTTTTATGACCGCGTACATGTTGACCTCTTGATTTGAGTTCTGCAGACGAATTTCTGCAGAGCCCGCCAGTTTAGCATAGCCTCAAGATCGTGGCAAGCCAGCGACATCCGCAACGGACGTGGCCTGCCGCCAGGGCGGGAAGGCCATGGCCGTTCCTATAATCCGCTGCACTTCGAGCGCTCCTATCTTGACTGATCACTCTCCAACAGCCGCCACGCCCGCACTCACGCTCATCGCTGCCGACATGCACGAGGTGGACCGGGTGATTGCCGCACGCTTGACTTCCTCCGTCCCCCTGGTCGCACAGATTTCGCAGTACATCATCGCGGCGGGCGGCAAGCGCCTGCGCCCCGCGCTTTTGCTGCTGGTGTGCGGCGCCCTGGGCTACCGCGGCGTGCACCGCTTCGGCCTGGCGGCTGTGGTGGAACTGATCCACACTGCCACCCTGCTGCACGACGATGTGGTGGACGCGTCGACCCTGCGGCGCGGCCGCGCGACGGCCAACGAAACCTTCGGAAACCCGGCCAGCGTGCTGGTGGGCGACTTTCTGCACACCCGCTCCTTTCAGATGATGGTCGAGACCGGAAGCATGCGGGTCATGGAGATCCTCTCGGAAGCCACGAACGTGATCGCCGAGGGAGAAGTGCAGCAGCTCATGAACATGCACGATGCCTCGCTGGATGAAGAGGGCTACCTGCGGGTCATCCGCTCCAAGACCGCCAAGCTCTTCGAGGCGAGCGCACGCCTGGGTGCCATCCTGGCGGGCAGCCCACCCGAGCTGGAGGAAGCCTGCGCAATGTACGGCCAAGCCCTGGGAACCGCCTTCCAGATCATCGACGATGTGCTTGACTACGATGGCAACGCCAGCGAGATGGGCAAGAACCTCGGGGATGACCTGCGCGAGGGCAAATCCACCCTGCCTCTGATCGCCGCAATGCAGCGCGGCGCGGCGGCACAGGCGGCGATCATCCGCGAAGCCATCGAGCAGGGCTCCACCGAACAGCTCCCCGCCATCATCGCCATCGTCCGGGAGACGGGCGCACTGGAAGTCACCCGGGCCGCAGCGGTCTCGGAGGCCCGCCGGGCCATTGCGGCCCTGCAGGCCTTTCCCGACAACGAATACACCGCTGGTTTGCTACACTTGGCATCTCAATTGCTGGACCGCCGCGCCTAGGGCATTGCCCCGACGCCCGGCCGGTTCAGGCGCCCCACGGGCGCCACACGGGGTGTAGCTTAGCCTGGTAGAGCGCTACGTTCGGGACGTAGAGGCCGGAGGTTCGAATCCTCTCACCCCGACCAGCCACCTGCGGTGGTCGGCTTTGCACACAAATCCATTTCCAACTGTGGTTCAGGCGCCAATATGCAGCGCTGTACAGGTCTTTGCCGATAGGCGATGATAGGATGGCCTGCTGTTCAATTCCTAACACATTACCGGTTACATGGCTGCTGTAGATACTGCTCAGAAAGAAACACCTGCAATAGCCCTTCCGGGCTTGGGCCGGGCGTTGATGTCTGCGGGAAAGCTGACCCAAAAAGCAGCCGAAGATATTTACAAAAAGTCACAAGTCAACCGGACCAGCTTTATTGCGGAATTAACGGGCTCGGGCGTTGTGTCGGCCACCGATCTGGCCCATACGGTATCCGCCGTTTTCGGAGCCCCCCTGCTGGACCTGGAGGCCATCGACCCCCTGCGGCTGCCCAAGGACCTGCTGGACGTCAAGATCTGCCAATCCTACCGGGTGGTGGTGCTGAGCAAGCGCAACAACCGGCTGATCGTTGCAACCGCTGACCCCACGGACCAGGAGGCCGCCGAGAAAATCAAGTTCACGACCCAGATGGGAGTGGACTGGATTATTGCCGAATATGACAAGTTGAATCGCCTGGTGGAAAGCAGCACGAAGTCGACAAGCGAGTCGATGGAAGGCATGACCAGCGGGAACGACTTTGAATTCGACGATATCCCGATCGAAGAAGCGGCGGACCCGGCCGATGCCGGCGCTTCCGACGTCGAGGATGCCCCGGTCGTCAAGTTCCTGCACAAGATGCTGCTGGATGCCTTCAATATGCGGGCATCCGATCTGCATTTCGAGCCTTATGAGCACCAGTACCGCGTGCGTTTCCGCATTGACGGCGAGCTCCGGGAAATCACCTCGCCGCCAATCGCCATCAAGGACAAGCTGGCATCGCGTATCAAGGTGATTTCGCGCATGGATATTTCCGAAAAGCGCGTGCCCCAAGACGGAAAGATGAAACTGAAAATCGGCCCCGACCGGGTGATCGATTTTCGGGTGAGTACCTTGCCCACGCTGTTCGGCGAGAAGATCGTGATCCGTATTCTGGATCCCTCCAGCGCCAAGCTGGGCATTGACGCGCTAGGCTACGAGCCCGAAGAGAAGGCGCGCCTGCTCGACGCCATCAGCCGCCCTTACGGCATGATTCTGGTGACCGGCCCGACCGGCTCGGGCAAGACGGTGTCTCTGTACACCTGCCTGAACCTGCTGAACAAGCCGGGGGTGAACATCGCCACGGCAGAAGACCCATCGGAAATCAACCTGCCGGGCGTGAACCAGGTGAACGTCAACGACAAGGCGGGTCTGACATTCGCGGTGGCGCTCAAGTCCTTTCTGCGCCAGGATCCCGACATCATCATGGTGGGGGAAATCCGCGATCTGGAGACGGCCGATATTTCGATCAAGGCCGCCCAGACCGGTCACTTGGTGCTATCCACGCTGCACACCAACGATGCCCCGACGACGCTCACGCGGATGCGCAACATGGGCATTGCGCCGTTCAATATTGCATCCAGCGTCATCCTGATTACCGCCCAACGCTTGGCCCGTCGACTTTGCCCTGTGTGCAAGGCACCCGCGGACATACCCCACGAAGCGCTGGTCGATGCGGGCTATCCCGATGAAGAACTGGACGGCTCCTGGGTCCCCTACAAGCCCGTGGGCTGCTCGGCCTGCAACAATGGGTACAAGGGCCGGGTCGGCATCTACCAGGTGATGCCCATCTCCGAAGAAATCCAGCGGATCATCCTGCGCGACGGCAGCGCCCTGGAGATTGCCGAGCAGGCCAGGAACGAAGGCGTGCGGTCCCTGCGCGAGGCTGCCCTGCACAAGGCCAAGCTGGGCCTGACCTCTCTTGAAGAGGTGCTGGCCGTGACCAACGAATAAGCATTACAGAATAGCGACGGGGAACACCATGGCAACTGCAGCAGCAACCAAGGACATCAAGGATTTCGTCTTCGAATGGGAAGGCAAGGACCGCTCCGGCAAGATCGTGCGTGGAGAAATCCGCGCGGGGGGCGAAAACCAGGTCCAGGCCACCTTGCGCCGCCAGGGCGTGTTTCCGACCAAGATCAAGAAACGGCGCATGAGGTCGGGCAAGAAGATCAAGCCCAAGGACATTGCCTTGTTCACGCGCCAGCTGGCCACCATGATGAAGGCCGGTGTGCCGCTGCTGCAGTCGTTCGACATTGTCGGCCGCGGCAACACCAATCCCAGCGTAACCAAGCTGCTCAACGACATCCGCACCGATGTGGAGACAGGCACCTCGCTGAATGCCGCCTTCCGCAAGCATCCGCTGTACTTCGATACCCTCTACTGCAACCTGGTGGAGGCCGGCGAAGCGGCCGGTATCCTGGAAGCCCTGCTGGACCGCCTGGCGACCTACATGGAGAAGACCGAGGCCATCAAGTCCAAGATCAAGTCGGCCTTGATGTACCCCATCTCTGTGGTCATCGTGGCCTTCGTCGTGGTCACGGTGATCATGATTTTTGTGATTCCTGCGTTCAAGGACGTTTTCGCCTCCTTTGGCGCAGATCTGCCGGCACCGACCCTTCTCGTGATGGGTATCAGCGACGTGTTCGTCAAATGGTGGTGGCTGATCTTCGGCGTCATTGGCGGCGGTTTCTATTTTTTCATGCAGGCATGGCGCCGCAATGAGAAAATGCAACGCTTCATGGACCGGGTTCTTCTGAAAATTCCAATTTTCGGTGCCCTGATCGATAAATCCTGCGTGGCCCGCTGGACCCGGACATTGGCCACAATGTTCGCAGCTGGCGTGCCGCTGGTGGAGGCGCTCGATTCCGTGGGTGGTGCTTCAGGCAATTCGGTCTACGTTGTGGCCACCGAAAAGATCCAGCAGGAAGTCTCCACTGGCACCAGCCTCACTGCGGCCATGGGCAATGCCAATATCTTTCCGTCGATGGTGCTGCAGATGTGCGCGATCGGTGAAGAATCCGGTTCAATCGACCATATGCTGGGCAAGGCCGCCGATTTCTACGAAGCCGAGGTCGACGAAATGGTCGCAGGCCTTTCCAGCCTGATGGAGCCCATCATCATCGTTTTCCTGGGCACCCTGATCGGTGGAATCGTGGTGTCGATGTACCTGCCCATCTTCAAGCTCGGCCAGGTCATTTGATGCTCCTGGATCCGTGGTGGAGCGCCGCGCTGTTCGGCGTGCTGGGCCTGTTGATCGGCAGTTTTCTGAATGTGGTGATCTACCGGCTGCCCAAGATGATGGAGCGGCAGTGGAACGAAGAAGTGGCGGCATACGCGGCAGAACAGGCAGCGCGGCTGTCCCCAGGCTCAGCGGCTGCCCAAGCCATCGAAGCACCGCAGCAGCCCCCGGCAGAGCCCTTCAACCTTATGGTGCCGCGCTCGCGCTGCCCGGCCTGTGGGCACATGGTGCAGTGGTATGAGAACATTCCTGTCCTGAGCTATCTGTTCCTGCGCGGCAATTGCTCGTCCTGCGGGGTGCGCATCAGCGTGCGCTACCCCTTGGTGGAATTGGGTACAGCAGGCCTGTTTGCCTTTCTGGGACATGGGGGAGGGCTGTCTGCACCCACCCTGGCCTGGTGCCTTTTCGCCGCAGCGATGGTGGCACTTGCCATGATCGATTGGGACACGACCCTGCTGCCTGACGACATCACCCTGCCCTTGCTGTGGGCGGGCTTGATCGGGTCCACGCTGGGGTGGACGGGCCTGGCCCCGGCCACATCGATAGCGGGATCGGCCGCAGGCTACCTCTCCTTGTGGCTTGTGTACTGGGGCTTCAAGCTGGCCACCGGCAAGGAGGGCATGGGCTATGGCGACTTCAAGTTGTTCGCCGCGCTCGGCGCCTGGTTTGGCTGGCAGGCCCTGGTGCCGATCATCCTTATGGCATCGGTGATTGGCGCCATCGTGGGTCTGGCCATGAAATTCCGGAACCAGCTGCGCGAAGGAGGCTATGTGCCTTTCGGCCCCTTCCTCGTAGGGGCCGGGCTGGCCTCGATGGTATTCACCCCTGAGGCGATTCTCCAGGCGGTGCTGGGTCGGCTGGGGCTGTAGAGCATGCGCATCGGCCTGACCGGGGGAATCGGCAGCGGCAAGAGCACCTTCGGCCAGCTGCTGGCCTCCCTGGGCGCGGCGCTGATCGACGCCGACCAGATCGCGCGCAGCGTGACGGGCCCGGGCGGCACCGCCATCAACGCGATCCGCCAGACCTTCGGCCCCGACTATGTCGATGCCGCGGGCGCGCTCGACAGGGCCCGCATGCGCACCCTGGCCTTCTCCGACGCCGATGCCCGGCTGCGCCTCGAATCCATCGTGCACCCTCTGGTGACGCAGCACAGCGCCGAGCAGGCCCGCCAGGCCCTGCACGACGGAAAGCGGCTGATCGTGCACGACATCCCCCTGCTCGTGGAATCCGGGCGCTGGGCCCGGCAGCTCGATGCCGTGGTGGTGATCGACTGCCCCGCGAAAACCCAGATCGAGCGCGTGGTGCAGCGCAACGGCCTTGCGCGGGAGGCCGTGCAAGCCATCCTGTCGCACCAGGCCCAGCGACCGGTGCGCCGTGCAGCGGCCGATGCCGTAGTGTTCAACGGCCCGCACTGCACATTGACGCAATTGCAGGCCCAGGCCGTGCAGCTTGGGCAGCTGTTCGGGCTATGATGCATGCGCAGCCCGGTGCGCCCTGTCTTTGCGGGGTGCACGCCAACGGTGCCACAGAACACCCCCTGAGAGCCCCGGGAACCCGCCAGCGTGATCCTTTACGAATACCCTTTCAATGAGCGCCTCAGGACGTACCTGCGTCTGGAGCAACTGTTTCGCCGGCTCGGCGAACTGATCCCGCGCTCCCACGCCCTGGACCACCACTTTGCGCTGGTCACGATCTTCGAGATCATGGATGTGGCCTCGCGCGCCGACCTGAAGTCGGACGTGCTCAAGGACATCGAAAAGCACAAGCACCAGCTGGAAGGCTATCGGGGCAACCCGTCGATCTCGGAAGCCGCGCTGGAAGCTGTCATTGCCCAGCTCGACCATTGCTTCACGGCATTGAATACCCAGAATGGCAAGTCCGGCCATGCCCTCACGGAAAACGACTGGCTGATGAGCATCCGCAGCCGCGTCGGCATTCCGGGCGGCACCTGCGGGTTCGATCTGCCCGCCTACTACGCCTGGCAGCACCGTGACGTGGGCTACCGCCAGAATGCGCTGCAGGAATGGGCCTCCACGCTCGCGCCCCTGGCCGAGTCGATCTACGTGCTGCTCAAGCTGCTGCGCGACTCCGGCGTACCGCAGAAGGTGGCGGCAGAGCGTGGCCAGTTCCAGCAAAACCTGCCCCAGGGCCGCACCTTCCAGTTGCTGCGCCTGCGCATGGACCCGTCGCTGGGGCTCATCCCTGAGATCAGCGGAAACCGGCTGATCGTCTCGGTGCGGCTCATGCGACAGGAAGCCGATGGCCGGCTGCATTCCTGCGCCGAGGATGCCGCGTTCGAGCTCACCCTGTGCGCATGAAGGAGACGCTCACCATGGCCCAACCACCCAAATCGAGCGATACCACGGCCCGCATCGTCGTCTGCCCCACATGCGGAGGTGACAGCATCTACAGTCCTGCCAACGCCTACCGCCCCTTCTGCAGCGAGCGCTGCAAGCAGGTGGACCTGGGCGCCTGGGCCAGCGAAGACTTCCGCATGCCGGCCGAGGCGCCCCCTGCCGATGCCCAGTACGGCGATCCCAAGCTACAGCACTGATCGAGTCATTCAGGCGCTGGCTGGTTCTGGCGGAACGAAGACCAGACCCCGCTCCTTGGACAGCCATTCCAGCACCGGGTAGGCACCCGGCAACACCGGTTGGACGACCAGCGGCAGCTGCTGCCAAGCCATTTCCTGGCCCTCGCGCATCTCGAACTCACCCGTCCATGAATGCACCTTGCACCAATGCAGGCGCACCAGCGCGTGGGGATAGTCATGCTCGGTGACCTTCCAGACCTCGGCAGGGCCGATGGTCACGCCGAGTTCCTCGACGAGCTCGCGCCGAAGTGCCTGCTCCACGGTCTCGCCCTCTTCCAGCTTGCCGCCCGGAAACTCCCAATAGCCCGCATAAGGCTTGCCTGGCGGGCGGGTGGACAGCAGCAAGGCGCCGTCCGGGCGCACCAGGATGCCCACGGCCACTTCGGTGTGCTTGCGCACCGCCGCCTCGCCTGCCACGGGCTCAGCCACCGTTGCGCCCCGCATAGTCGCGCGCGAACTGGTAGGCCACCCGACCGCTGCGGGAACCACGCTCCAGTGCCCAGATCAGGGCCTGGGGACGGGCCGCCGCAATGTCATCCGCCGCGACACCCAGCGACGAGAGCCACTGCGCCACGATGGTCAGGTACTCGTCCTGGCTGAACGGGTAGAAGCTCACCCACAGGCCAAAGCGCTCCGACAGCGAGATCTTTTCCTCGACCACCTCACCCGGGTGCACCTCACCATCCTCGCTGTGCGTGTAGGTCAGGTTCTCGGCCATGTACTCGGGCAGCAGGTGGCGGCGGTTGCTGGTCGCGTAGATCAGCACGTTGGGCGTGGCGGCGGCGACCGACCCATCGAGGATGGACTTGAGCGCCTTGTAGCCGGGCTCGCCCTCCTCGAAGCTCAGGTCGTCGCAAAAGACGATGAACTTCTCGGGCCGGCCCGAGACCACGTCCACGATATCGGGCAGGTCGGTCAGATCGGCCTTGTCCACCTCGATCAGGCGCAAGCCCTGGGGGGCGAAGGCATTCAGGCAGGCCTTGATCAGCGAGGACTTGCCCGTACCGCGCGCGCCAGTGAGCAGCACGTTGTTGGCAGGCTTGCCGTCCACGAACTGGCGCGTGTTGCGTTCGATCTTGTCCTTTTGCCCGTCGATCTCCTTGAGCTCGGTGAGCGCCATCGCCGCCACGTGGCGCACAGGCTCCAGCATGCCGTGGCCGCTGCTGCGCTTGCGGTAGCGCCAGGCGATCGAGGCCGTCCAGTCGGGTGCCGAGAGGGGCTGCGGCAAGGCCGCTTCGATGCGCGTGATCAGTTGCTCCGCGCGCGCGATCAGGTGTTCCAGTGCGTGGTTCATGGGCCGGGGCCTCGCGATCTCAGGAGCGGTAGTCCGCGTTGATGGTCACGTACTCGTGGCTGAAGTCGCAGGTCCACACGGTGTCAGCCGCATCGCCCCGGCCCAGCAGCACGCGCACGGTGATCTCGCTTTGCTTCATCACGCGCTGGCCATCTTCCTCGCGGTAGGTCGGGTTGCGCCCACCCTTCACGGCCACGTGCACGTCGTCCAGGTACAGGTCGATGCCCGTCTGGTCCAGGTCGTCGATGCCAGCGTAGCCAACGGCCGCCAGAATGCGGCCCAGGTTCGGATCGCTGGCGAAGAAGGCCGTCTTGACCAGGGGCGAATGGGCGATGGCGTAGGCCACCTTGCGGCACTCGTCGCCGGTCTTGCCACCTTCGACGCGCACCGTGATGAACTTGGTGGCACCTTCGCCATCGCGCACGATGGCCTGGGCCAGCTTTTGCGCGACCTGCAGCATCGCAGCCTGCAAGGCCTTGCCTTCGGCGCTGGCCAGGTCGGTGATGGGCGCATGCGCCGCCTTGTTCGTGGCCACGACCACGAAGGAGTCGTTGGTCGAGGTGTCACCGTCAATGGTCACGCGGTTGAACGAGCCATCGGCCAACTCGCGCGCCAACTGCTGCATGACCGAGGGATGCACTGCCGCATCGGTGGCCATGAAGCCCAGCATGGTAGCCATGTTGGGGCGGATCATGCCGGCACCCTTGCTGATGCCGGTGATGGACACGGTCGTGCCCGCGATCTGCACCTGGGCCGAGAAGGCCTTTGGCAGCGTGTCGGTGGTCATGATGCCCTCGGCGGCACGCGCCCAGTGGCCCGGCTGCGCATCGGCAATGGCCGCCGGCAGGCCAGCCTCGATGCGGTCCACCGGCAGCGGCTCCATGATCACGCCGGTGGAGAAAGGCAGCACCTGCTCGGGCGCCACGTTCAACTGCCTGGCCAATGCCACGCAGGTCGAGCGGGCGCGTGCCAGGCCGTCCGCTCCAGTACCGGCATTGGCATTGCCCGTGTTGATCACCATCGCGCGGATGCCTTGCCCGCCAGCCAGGTGCTCGCGGCCGACCTGCACCGGCGCGGCACAAAAACGGTTCTGCGTGAACACGCCCGCCACGCTGGCGCCCTCGTCCAGCAGGAAGACGGTGAGGTCCTTGCGATTGGCCTTGCGGACACCGGCTTCGGCAACACCGATACGGACACCGGCAATCGGATGCAGATCGGCGGCAACGGGGGGAAGAAGATGAACGGGCATGGGAGAAGCTCTTTCGGAAGGAAAACTTGCGTCCGATTATGCGGAAAACCGTGGCGCACCAATGAAAACACGGGCCGAAGCCCGTGTTGTACCTGTCAGAAAATCAGGCCAGCTTGCCGTGGCACTGCTTGTACTTCTTGCCACTGCCGCAAGGGCAGGGGTCATTGCGTGCCACCCGCACGCCTTCGGGCAATGGCAACTCCTGGGCACCGGCGGCCTGGCGCTGCTCCAGCGTGGTTTCCACCTCGCCGGTCTCGGTCGGTGCCGTGTAGGTCACGTTGGCGATGCTTTCGGCGCGGCTCTCCATGTCCTGCGCCGCCTGGTCCAGCTGGGCCTGCGACTGCACCTGCACGGTCATCAGCACCTTGGTGACTTCGTTCTTGACCTGGTCGATCAGCTGGCGGAACAGCTCGAAGGCTTCGCGCTTGTATTCCTGCTTGGGCTGCTTCTGGGCGTAGCCGCGCAGGTGGATGCCCTGGCGCAGGTAATCGAGCGAGCTCAGGTGGTCGCGCCAGTTGGAGTCGAAATTCTGCAGCAGCACCACACGCTCGAACTGCGTGAAGTTGGCAAGGCCTACCTGCTCCACCTTGGCATCGAAGGCATCCTTGGCGGCCTGCACCACCTTCTCCAGGATCTCTTCGTCGGTAATGGCGCTCGATCCCTCGACGATGGCCTTGAGGTCGATCTGCACTTGCCACTCGTCGGCCAGCACCTTCTGCAGTGTGGGGATGTCCCACTGCTCCTCGACCGACTCGGCCGGCACATACTGGCGCACCAGGTCGGTCATACAGTCATCGCGCATGGCAGCGATCATGTCCGACAGGTCGGCCGAATCCAGGATTTCGTTGCGCTGCTGGTAGATCACCTTGCGCTGGTCGTTGGCCACATCGTCGTATTCCAGCAATTGCTTGCGGATGTCGAAGTTGCGGGCTTCCACCTTGCGCTGCGCCGATTCGATGCTGCGGGTCACGATGCCGGCCTCGATGGCCTCGCCATCGGGCATCTTCAGGCGGTCCATGATGGCCTTGACGCGGTCGCCCGCGAAGATGCGCATCAGCGAATCATCCAGACCCAGATAGAAACGCGAGGAGCCGGGATCGCCCTGGCGGCCCGAACGGCCGCGCAACTGGTTGTCGATGCGGCGCGACTCATGGCGCTCGGTGGCGATGATGCGCAGGCCACCCAGGGCCTTGACCTTTTCATGGTCCACGGCCCAGTCGGCACGCAGCTGGGCGATCCGGGCTTCGCGACCGGCCTCGTCCAGCGACCCGTCCGCCTCGACGGCAGCGATCAGCTTCTCGATGTTGCCGCCCAGCACAATGTCGGTACCACGCCCTGCCATGTTGGTGGCGATGGTGATCATGCCGGCACGGCCGGCCTGGGCCACAATGTCGGCCTCGCGGGCATGCTGCTTGGCGTTGAGCACCTGGTGCGGCAGGCCTTCCTTGTTGAGCAGCTGGTCGATGATTTCGGAGTTCTCGATCGACGTGGTACCCACCAGCACGGGCTGGCCACGCTCATGGCATTCGCGGATGTCCTTGATCGCGGCTTCGTACTTCTCGCGCGTGGTCTTGTAGACACGGTCGAGCTGGTCGTCGCGGCGGCTGGGACGGTTGGGCGGGATCACCGTGGTTTCCAGGCCGTAGATTTCCTGGAATTCGTAGGCTTCGGTGTCGGCCGTGCCAGTCATGCCGGCCAGCTTGCTGTACAGGCGGAAGTAGTTCTGGAAGGTGATCGAGGCCAGCGTCTGGTTCTCGGCCTGGATATTCACGCCTTCCTTGGCTTCGACGGCCTGGTGCAGGCCATCGCTCCAGCGGCGGCCCGACATCAGGCGGCCGGTGAATTCATCGACGATCACGATCTCGCCGTTCTGCACCACGTAGTGCTGGTCGCGGTGGTACAGGTGGTTGGCACGCAGCGCCGCATACAGGTGGTGCATGAGCGTGATGTTGGCCGGGTCGTAGACCGAAGCGCCTTCGGCGATCAGGCCATGGCTGGCCAGAATGCGCTCTGCGGTCTCGTGGCCCTGCTCGGTCAGGAACACCTGGTGGGTCTTCTCGTCCAGTGTGAAGTCGCCGGGCTTGGTCACACCCTCGCCAGTGCGCGGGTCGGCTTCCCCTTCTTGGCGCACGAGCGTGGGCACCACCTTGTTCATGGCGATGTACATCGCCGTGTGGTCTTCGGCCTGGCCGCTGATGATCAGGGGCGTGCGCGCTTCGTCGATCAGGATCGAGTCCACCTCGTCGACGATGGCGAAGTTCAGGCCCTGCTGCACACGGTCTGCGGCTTCGTAGACCATGTTGTCACGCAGGTAGTCGAAGCCATACTCGTTGTTCGTACCGTAGGTGATGTCCGCACGGTAGGCAGCCTGCTTCTCCTCGCGCGGCATGTTGGGCAGGTTGATGCCCACCGAAAGGCCCAGGAAGTTGTACAGCCGCCCCATCCACTGCGCATCGCGGTTGGCCAGGTAGTCGTTCACGGTCACCACATGCACGCCCTTGCCCGAAAGGGCATTGAGGTACACCGGCAGCGTGGCGGTCAGGGTCTTGCCCTCCCCCGTGCGCATTTCAGCGATCTTGCCGAAGTGCAGCGCCATGCCGCCCAGCAGCTGCACATCGAAGTGGCGCATCTTCATGATGCGCTTGGAGCCCTCGCGCACCACTGCAAACGCCTCGGGCAGGATGTCGTCCAGCGACTCGCCCTTGGCCACCCGGTCCTTGAACTCCTGCGTCTTGGCGCGACGCGCCTCGTCCGTCAGCTTCTCGTAGTCGGGCTCCATCGCATTGATGCGGGCAACCGTCTTGCGGTATTGCTTGAGAAGCCGGTCATTGCGGCTGCCGAATAGTTTGGTAAGGAAGTTGGTGGCCATGCGAACAGGACCGCCCCACCCGCTGCCAGCAGCGCGCGAAGCGACCGAAACCCCTAAGATGAATTGAGATCAGGTGGGTCCGCCGCCCGGTATTGCAAGAACTGCACTGCCGTGGGCGGCGAACGCCGGACCCGCGATTTTACCTGCCTGCCGCAGGGTTGCCGGAAGCAGCCACCAGGCCCGGCCTTTGCGCGGTGGCAACCTGCCCGCCAGCCACCGCGCTGCCGGCGCTGAGAAACTTCTGCGGGTCCTGGAAAACCCCCTGCACCAGCACTTCGAAATGCAGATGCGGGCCCGTGGAACGCCCGGTGGTACCCACCTCGGCGATCTTCTGCCCGCGTTTGACGATGTACCCTTGCTTCACGAGGGTACGCGAAGCCTGGGCTTCGCGCGTCTCCAACTGGTTGCGATGGTCCACCTCGATCATGTTGCCGTAGGCGGAGTGGTACTCCTGCGTGATGACCACGCCACCTGCCGCCGCCAGGATGGGCGTGCCTGTGTCGGCCTGGAAGTCGAGCCCGGTATGCAAAGCCGACTGCCCCGTGATCGGATCGATGCGCCAGCCGAAGGAGGAGCCAGGCAGCTTGCCCGCCACGGGCGCGTGCGTGGGAACCATCTTCTTGCGGATGTGCTGGTCGAACAGGCGCGACTCCATCACCGTCATCAGGTCCACACGCTGGTTGGTCAGGCGCTCCAGGTCATCGAGCGTGGCCTGCAACTCTTCCATGCTCAGGTTGTGGGCGCTCACCAGGGCACCACCGCGCCCATCGCTGCGCAGTTCGGTGGGTGGCATGCCCGCCAGCCCCAGCACGCGCTCGCCCAGGGATTCGAGCTGCACCATGCGCGCCTGCATCTCCCCCACGCGCTTGGCCATGGCATCGAGGTTGGCGCGCATGAAGCGGTCGCGCTCGGCGAATTCGTCCTTCACCACCAGGCGAACGAGGGTGCCGAAGACCGGCCAGCCCTCACGTGCACCTTTGAGGAAGACCCAGTGGTACATGCCGGCGGCCGTCACCATGAGTCCAAGCGAAAGAACCAGGCCCGCCAGCACAAGGCGGACTCCTGACAAGTGAATGGCGCGGCTGCGCGCCAAACGGGCGTCCGTGATAATCAGGTGCACTACGACATCTCCACGCCCACCGGCGCATCCCCATGACCCGCCGCCACCACGCCGTCACCCTACAGCAAGCCAGCGAGGAATCCCCCACGCTGCACATGCTCACCGCAATGACTCGCGACTCCAGCGATCGGCTCAAGGCCATTGAATTGTTGTTACCTGCCGGCCTGCGCCAGTCCGTCCAGGCCGGCCCCATCGATGAGAGCACCTGGTGCCTGCTGGTCAAGAGCAATGCCGCCGCGGCCAAGATCCGGCAACTGCTGCCTGCTCTGCAGGCGCACTTGCGCAGCCGGGGGTGGGAGGTTAACTCCATTCGGCTGAAAGTTCAAACCTGAAAAACAGGCCCAACGCCAATCAGTTGCTTGTCAAAAAGCTGCCAAATGGATATGGCAGTCACCCCAAGGCGTGCCGCCGCAGCATCCATTCCCCACACGACATGCGGATGAACGCTGCCCTTGCGGCGGAAGAATAAAGGGGGAGGGAAAGTAAGAAAGATGGTGCCGGTTGTCGGAATCGAACTGACGACCTACCGCTTACAAGGCGGGTGCTCTACCAACTGAGCTAAACCGGCGAAGGCTGGATTTTATCCTGCAAAAACAGCCCGAAAAACGAAGCGAGGGGTGTCTGGGCTCATTTCACCCGCTTGAGCGCCGGGCGGCTGCCACCGCCCGAGGGCGAAGGCCGCGGCGGGTTGCCATCGCCGCCATCGCCGCCATCGCCAGCGGTGGACTCGCCCGGCACCAGGTGGACCACACGGTCATCTGCTGGCGATGCCGATGGCGCCGCAACCACCGGCGGCACCTGGGACAGTTCGGCGGGCGCAGACACCGGTACCGAAAGGCCCTGCGGCTGGGCGCCGCCCACGAGGTTGTCCACCGGTGGCGGAAACGCCATGCCCTGCCCGTTTTCGCGCGCATAGATGGCGATCACCCGGCCCACAGGCACCAGGATCTCGCGCGGCTTGCCACCGAAACGGGCCTTGAACTCGATGAAGTCGTTGCCCAGTTGCAATGCGCTGGTGGCGTCATAGCTGATGTTCAAGACGATCTCGCCATCGTTGACGTATTCGCGCGGCACCTGCACGGAATCGTCCACCCGCACCGCCACGTAGGGCGTGAGCCCGTTGTCCGTGCACCATTCGTACAGGGCGCGGATCAGGTAGGGGCGTGTGGACGTGGATTCCGTGGCATTCATGGGCTAGGGGCAGGCGTTCAGGGACGGACGATGGCGCACGCGCGTTACTTGCGCATGACCTTTTCGGAAGGCGTCAGCGCTTCGATGTAGGCCGGGCGCGAGAAGATGCGCTCGGCATACTTGAGCAGCGGGGCCGCATTCTTGCTCAGGTCGATGCCATAGTAGTCCAGGCGCCACAGCAGCGGGGCAATGGCCACATCCAGCATGGAGAAGTTGTCGCCCAGCATGTACTTGTTCTTGAGGAACACGGGGGCCAGCTGCGTCAGGCGGTCACGGATGTGGGCACGCGCCTTTTCCAGCGCCTTTTCATTGCCCTTGGTCGCGCGCGACTCCAGGATGTTCACGTGCACGAACAGTTCCTTCTCGAAATTGAGCAGGAACAGGCGCACGCGGGCACGGTCCACCGGGTCGCCAGGCATCAGTTGCGGGTGCGGGAAGCGCTCGTCGATGTACTCGTTGATGATGTTCGACTCGTACAGGATCAGGTCGCGCTCGACCAGGATGGGCACCTGGCCGTAAGGGTTCATCACGCTGATGTCTTCGGGCTTGTTGTACAGGTCCACATCGCGGATTTCGAAATCCATGCCCTTTTCGAACAGAACGAAGCGGCAGCGGTGGGAGAAGGGACAGGTCGTTCCCGAGTAAAGCACCATCATGGTGTGAGGCTCCTAAAAATCAAAAGAGTGGGAGCCAAAAGCGCCCACTCTGTAAAGACCCGACCCCATCTTCCAAAAAGAAAGATGGGGCAGATGGATCCGGCTGTTTATTTGACGTCTTTCCAGAAGGAAGCGTTCAGTCTCCAGGCAATGACCGTGAAGACACCCAGGAAGATCAGCACCCAGACACCGACACGGATGCGGGTGTTCTGCGCGGGCTCGGCCATCCATTGCAGGTAGTTCACGAGATCGCCGACATTCTGGTCGAACTGCAGGGGCGACATGGTACCCGGAGTCACTTGCTGCCAACCCTTGAACACTTGCGTCTTGTGGCCATGGCTTTCGTGCTCCTCGAACACGGGACGGCGATCGCCCTGCATCTGCCACAGCGCATGCGGCATGCCCACGCTCGGGAATGCTAGGTTGTTCCAGCCCGTGGCCTTGGTGTCGTCGCGGTAGAAGGTGCGCAGGAAGGTGTACAGGTAGTCCGCCCCTGTGCCGCCATGGCCGGCACGCGAACGCGCGATCACGGTCAGGTCGGGCGGGTTGGCGCCGAACCATTCCTTGGCCTGCTTGGGATCGATGGACGCCTTCATGGTCTCGCCGACCTTGTCGGTCGTGAACAGCAGGTTGTCCTTGATCTCCTGCTCGGTCAGGCCGATGTCCTTCAGACGGTTGTAGCGCATGAACGCCGCCGAATGGCAGCTCAGGCAGTAGTTGACGAAGATCTTGGCGCCGTTTTGCAGCGATGCCAGGTCATTGGTCTTGTTGGGCGCCTTGTCCCAGGCGATGCCGCCTTCGGCGGCCTGCGCTGCACCCGAAACAATGCCCAGGGCTGCGATCAGCGTGAGGATGAGTTTCTTCATTGTTCTTGTCTCCCGCTCAGTGCGCGGCAAAGGTCACACGGTCAGGCACCGGCTTGGGTGTACCCAGGCGGCTCCACCAGGGCATCAGGATGAAGAAGCCGAAGTAGAACAAGGTACCCACCTGCGAGACGCGCTCGCCGATCGGCGACGGTGGCTGCACACCCAGGTAACCCAGAATCAGGAAGTTGATCACGAAGATGCCGTACAGGTACTTGTGCCAGTCGGGACGGTAGCGGATCGACCTGACCGGGCTGTAGTCCAGCCAGGGCAGGAAGAACAGGATGATCACGGCACCGCCCATCACCACAACGCCCCAGAACTTGGCGTCGATGGCCAGCATCAGCGCAGCCACCATCAGGGCAGCGACCACGGCACCGGCCTTGATGAAGCTCGGGATCCGGAGTTTGACCGAAGCCAGCACGGCGCCACCGACCACGCACAGGATCAGC
>NZ_JBKDTZ010000169.1:0-5124 GCF_046339755.1 Acidovorax sp.
CCTTTCTTTGGGGTACCTTTCTTTGGCGACGCAAAGAAAGGTACCTCGGCCGCCGGGCCGAGACCCGGCCTCCGCCCTCAACCAAAGCAAGCAGCAACCAAAACCAACGCACGCCACAACATCCATCCGTGCAGGGCATACACCACAGAATCCCCCCCAGCGCCAAAACAGCTTGACCACCGCAAATCGCCCACGCGACACTTGGAGCAGGGAGCAACAGGGGCACCATCCATGCAGTCCACGACAGACGAAGAAATTGCACTCGGCCAAAGCAGCCGCATCGACAACCAGCACAACGTGGAGGAAGGCACTGGCTCGGCCGGTGGCGCGCCGGCCCTGTCTGCCGCGCTGGCCGCCGCAGCGCTGCTCGCCGCCTGCGGCGGAGGCGACGATCCGCCCGAGGCCCTGGTGCAGGGCCGGGCCGAGGTGGCACAGCCGCAACTGCTGGGCGGCACGGGCTCGAGCGCCAGCCGCTCGGCCGCCACGCGCATGCCCACGGCCGATGAGTTCCTGGACTGGGCAGAGCGGCAGTTCCCGCAGTTCTTCTCGCCGCACGCATCCACCCTGAGGGCCGATGCGCTGAGCTACCGCTTCTATGCGGGCACGGGCCTGTACCTGGGCGTGCTCAATGGCGAGGTGCTGGCGCTGGGGCCGGCCACGGGCGGCAAGGTGGCGGCGCTGGGGCGGGTGGCGGATTTTGCCGATGCGGTGCTTGCGGGCAGCGGCGGCAGTGGCAGTGTGGCCAGCGACGAGGCGGCGGCGCGCTTTCTGCACCAGGCGGCATTTGGCGCAAGCGACGCGGACATTGCCGCCGTGCGCAGCCAGGGCTACGCGGGCTGGCTGGACGCGCAACTGGCCATGCCCATGGGACAGAGCAAGTGGGACTGGCTGGTGGCCCAGGGCTATGCGGTGGCCAATGACCGGGCCTTTTTCTTCAACAACAGCCTGGCGCAGTACGCGGTGTGGCACGACCTGTTCAGCGCCACCGACATGGTGCGCCAGCGCTGGGCGTTGGCGCTGTCGGAGGTGTTCGTGATCTCGGTGGCCAGCATTGGCGGCAGCCTGAACTGGCCGGGCTTTGCGGGTGCGCATTACTGGGACACGCTGGCGCGGCTGGGCTTGGGCAACTTCCGCGCGCTGCTGGAGGCTGTGACCCTGCACCCGGCGATGGGCGCCTTTTTGAACACGCGCGGCAACCAGAAGGAAGACCCGGCCACGGGCCGCGTGCCCGACGAGAACTATGCGCGCGAGGTGATGCAGCTGTTCACCATCGGCCTGCACGAGCTCAACCCCGACGGCACGCCGCGCCTGGGCGCCAACGGCCAGCCCATCGAGACCTATGGCCCGGCCGATGTGACCAACCTGGCGCGCGTGTTCACGGGCTACGACATCGATGCGAGTGGCCTGGCGCCGCTGCAGAACCCGGTGCCGCCGGGCGGCACGCTGCTGCGGCCCGAGTACCTGCAGCGGCCGATGCGCTTTGACGCGAGCAGGCATTCCACGCTGGAAAAGCGCTTTCTGGGCACCAGCATCCCTGGCGGCACGCCGGGCCCCGAGGCGCTGCGCATGGCGCTCGACGTGCTGTTCAACCACCGCAACGTGGGCCCGTTCTTCGCGCGCCAGATGATCCAGCGCCTGGTCACCAGCAACCCCGAGCCGGCCTACGTGGCGCGCGTGGCCGCTGTGTTCGACAACAATGGTGCGGGTGTGCGAGGTGACCTGAAGGCCGTGCTGCGCGCCATCTTGCTCGACGACGCGGCGCGCGGGCCGGCGGGGCTCAACTCGCGGAGTTTCGGCAAGCTGCGCGAGCCCATGCTGCGGGTCGTCAACTGGGGCCGGGCGTTCAAGGCGCGCTCGCTGGCCAACACCTGGAAGTACGAGGTGGGCAACTGGGACCCCGAGTCCGATCTGCAGCAGATACCGCTGAATGCGCCCTCGGTGTTCAACTTCTACCGCCCGGGCTATGTGCCGCCCTCGACCGAGATGGCCGCCATCGGCGCGACGGTGCCGGAGTTCCAGCTGGTCAGCGAAAGCTCGGTCAGCGGCTACATCAACTTTCGGCAGGGCATTCGGTATTCTGGCCTGTGGATCGGCAACCCCACGGAGATCGGCTTTCCGCGCGACGGCCAGGGGGTGACGTATGTTCCCGACATCGTGCCCGACTACAGCGCCGAGTTTGCCCTGGTGGGCGATACGGCGGCGCTGGTGCGGCGGCTGAACCTGCTGCTCGCGGCGGGGCAGCTGTCGCAGGCCACGCAGGACTTCATTGCCAATGCGCTGCGCATCGACCGCATCAGCGCCAGCGCGGACGAGGGGTTCAAGCGCATCCACGTGGCGCGGGCCATCCTGTTTGTGATGTCCTCGGCCGAATACCTGGTCAAGAAGTGAGTAAGTGAGGCCCCCATGTTTTTGATGCAACACGAGCAGCACACGCGCCGCGCCTTTCTGCGCCGCTCCGGCCAGATGGCGCTGATGGGCGCCGCGGCGCCTCTGGGGTTGAACCTGGCCGCCATGGGTGAGGCCGCAGCCTTCACGGCCAATGACTACAAGGCGCTGGTGTGCGTCTTCCTGTTTGGCGGCAACGACTATGCCAACACCGTGGTGACATACGACGCCGCACGCCACCAGGCGTACGAACGCATCCGCATGGCCGGTGCGGGCACGGCGGCGGGCAGCATCGCCATTGCGCGCGCCCGGCTGGAGGCCACGCGCCTGCAGCCCACGGTGCCGCTGGCCGGCGGGGCCGAGTATGCGCTGCACCCGTCGATGGGCGGGCTGGCCGGGCTGTTCAATGCCGGCCAGGCGGCGGTGCAGCTCAACGTGGGACCGCTGGTCACGCCGACCACGCGCCAGCAGTACGCGGGCAACACGGTGCCGCTGCCGCCCAAGCTGTTCTCGCACAACGACCAGCAGTCGGTGTGGCAGTCGCAGGGGGCCGAGGGCTCCACGCGCGGCTGGGGCGGCAACATCGGCGACCTGGCGCTGTCGTCCAACGGCAATGCGCTGTTCACCTGCATCTCGGTGACGGGCAACACCGTGTTCCTGGCCGGGCGCAATGCCATGCAGTACCAGTGCAGCACGGCGGGGCCGGTGGCGATCAAGGCCACGCGCGGCGCCCAGCCGTTCTTTTACGAGCCCGCCATGCGCGCGGCCTTCACCGAGCACATCCAGCAGACGCGATCGCACATGCTGGAGAACGAGTACAACGCCGTGATGCGCCGTGGCATTGCAGCCGAGGGGCAAGTCAGCGGCGCACTGGGCGGCGTGGCGCTGAACACGCCGTTCCCCGCGAACAACCCGCTGGCGGCGCAGCTGCGCATGGTGGCGCGCCTGATTGGCGCGCGCAATGCCCTGGGCCTCAAGCGCCAGGTGTTCATGGCTTCGCTGGGCGGGTTCGATCTGCACGACGACATGGTGGGGCGCCAACCCGCCCAGTTGGCGCAGGTGAGCGAGGCCATCACCGCCTTCTACCGCGCCACGGTGGAACTGGGCATTGCCGACAAGGTGACGACCTTCACCGCGTCGGACTTCGGCCGCACGCTGACCAGCAATGGCGATGGCACCGACCACGGCTGGGGCAGCCACCACCTGGTGGTGGGCGGCGGCGTGCGCGGCAAGGCCTTCTACGGCACGCCGCCGCCAGTGAGCGTGGGCGACACCGGTGCGCCACAGGACCAGTGGCACATCGGACAGGGGCGGCTGTTGCCCAGCACCTCGGTGGACCAGTTCGGGGCCACGCTGGGCAAGTGGTTCGGCGTGTCTGCCACGGAACTGCCGGCCATACTGCCCAACATCGGGCATTTTGGCGGGGGCGCGTATCCGGTGGACGTGGGCTTCATGGCGGCTGCCTGAGCGCCGCTGATTGCACCCTTGTCTCCAGCGCCGTTGCTGCGTTTTCTTCTTCGTGCCATCGCCATCCTCCACCACCCCCGTCCCCATCAAGGCGCTGCTTGCTTTTGACGCGGCGATGAAACACGCCAGCTTCCGCCTGGCCGCGCAGGAGCTGCACGTGACCCCCGGTGCCGTGGGCCAGCAGATCAAGAACCTGGAGGAATGGCTGGGCACGCAACTGTTCGTGCGCTCGGTGCGCCAGGTGCAGCCGACCGCGCAGGCGCTGGCCTACTGGGGCAGCGTGGGACCGGCGCTGGCGCGCATTGCGCAGGCCAGCGAGGAACTGCGTGCGCAGCAGCTGCAGCAGGCACAGCAGCAGCGCAACGCGGTATGGCTGTCGATGCCGCCCACGCTGGCGGCCAAGTGGTTCGCACCGCGCATGGCGGCGTTCTTGCAGCACCGGCCCGACGTGTCGCTGCACCTGGGGGCGACCACGGCGCTCAGCGATTTCGAGCGCGAGCCGGTGGATCTGGCCATTCGCTATTTCGACGGCAAGGATGCGGCGCTGCGCAGCACCTTGCTGTACCCCGACGAGGCGCGCCTGTACTGCGCCCCGGACTACCTGCGAAGGCTGCGCATCAAGACCCCCGACGACCTGGCCCGCGCCACGCTGCTGCACACGACCTTGCTGCCGTACTGGAAGCCCTGGCTGCAGCGCTTCAGCCAGTTGTCGGGGGCGCAGGTGGATGCGATTGCGGGCCAGCATTTCGACCAGAGCATGCTGGCGCTGGAGACGGCGCGGCATGGGCAGGGGGTGGTGCTGAGCAGTGCGATCCTGACCGAGGTGGAGTTGCGGGAGGGGTGGTTGGTGGAGCCGTTTCCTGGGATGCGGTTGGCGGTGGGAAAGGGGTATTACCTGGTGCAGCGGCGGGGGGTGGCGTTGCGGCCGGCGGCGCGGGCTTTGAAGGAATGGTTGGTGGGTACGGCGGCTGCGGAGCGTGAGAAATGAGGTAGTGGTTGCTGTGTGCTTGTGCTGAAGGCGGGAGCCGGGATGTGCGCCCGGCGGCGCAGTAACTTTCTTTTGCTTCGTACATGGACGCCCCTTTGCTGGCAAGCCAATTCGTGACGGGTCAGAAGGAAAAGATTGCTCCCGTACATCCGGACTTTTGTGCAGCCTTTTAGGCTGCTGTCCCTGATGGGATTTGCTGGTTGGGGCCCCATAGCCAAAGTGCACTACTGGGTGTGCGAGAAGCAAAGCGGGCTTTGCCAACCACGGTCTTACCTGTCTTGCCA
>NZ_JBKDTZ010000170.1:0-50760 GCF_046339755.1 Acidovorax sp.
GCCACGACCGGCGCCAGGTGACGGCCGACATCGGCGGCGCACTCAACGAGCGGGGCACCGTGCTCGGTCGCCTCACCGTGCTCAAGCGCGAGGCCGGTACCCAGTGGGACGCGCTGCGCAACGACCGCACCTACATCGCCCCGGCCATCACCCTGCAGGGCGACCGCACCACGCTCACGCTGCTGGCGCACCACCAGCAGGATGACACGGGCTACATCATTCCCTACTACCGCAATACGCCCGCCGGCCCGGCCAGCGAGACCATCAACGTCAATGGCCCGGGCTCGGGCCACCACAAGGAGGCCTGGTCGCTCGGCTACCTGCTGGAGCATTCGTTCAGCGACAGCCTGAGCCTGCGCCACAACCTGCGCTACCTTGACGGCAGCAACCACCGCCTGGAGATGCGCAACCGCGGTCTCATGGCCGACCAACGCAGCATGGCGCGCCTGGCCATGGTGCGACCCGACGCCGAGAAGACCCTGGTGATCGACACCCATGTAGAGGCGCGCCTCAAAGGCGGCGATGTTTCGCACCAGCTGTTGGCCGGCATCGACTACTACCACTCCAAGCTCGACTGGCGTATCTACTCGCTCAACCGCGCGGTGGCGCCCATCGACCTGGTCAACCCCGTCTACGTGCAGCCCGACTGGGGCAACAACTTCCTGAGCGACCGGGCCCTGGCGCGCAACACCCAGGTGGGCCTGTACCTGCAGGACCAGATCAAGCTGGGTGAGCGCTGGGTTGTGAGCCTGGGCGGCCGCTACGACACGGCCCGCATCGACACCAAGTACGATGCGCGCCTGACCGGCGACACGCCTTTTGCCACCACCCTCGTGGACCGGCGCGACAACGCCTTCACGGGCCGCGTGGGCGCCATCTACCTGGCACCCAACGGCCTGGCGCCCTACGTGAGCTTCAACACCGCCTTCCAGCCGCCGCTGACCACCGTGACGGCCGTGGACGCCAACGGTACACCGTACGAGCCCGAAACCGCCAAACAGGCCGAGGTGGGCCTGCGCTACGCACCGCAGGGCGCCGGCTACACGCTGAGCGCCGCCGTGTTCGACCTGCGCAAGCGCAATGTGCGCACGCCGTCCACCATCAATCCGCGCTTCGACGTGCAGACCGGCGAGGTGCGCAGCCGCGGGCTGGAGCTGCAGGGTACGGGCGAGGTGGGCGGGGGCTTCTCGGTCATCGGCGCCTACACCTACCTCAACGCCAAGGTCACGCGCAGCAACAATGCACTCGAAGTGGGCGAGCGCCCCGGCGCCACGCCCGAGCATGTGGCATCGCTCTGGGGCAAGTACCAGCGCGGCCCGCTGGAGCTGGGCCTGGGCATGCGCCACATCAGCGCCACGGTGGGCGAGCTGCGCGTCGGCACCGGCCCCATTCCCACCAACGACGGCTACACCCTGTTCGACGCCATGGCCGCCTACGACGTAGGCGCCTGGCGCCTGTCGCTCAACGTGACCAACCTCGGCGACAAGCGCTACCGCACGCAGTGCAACACCTTCCGCGGCGGGGCGGAGTTCTGCGCGCTGGGCTTTGGGCGCGAAGTCAAGGTCGCCGCTGCATACCGGTTCTGACGGTTGTGGTGACGGCGCAGCCTTCGCTGTGAAGTACTGCTGCATCATGGGCGTGTGCAGGTAAGCAGGCCGTGCGCAAGCTGTTGGTACTGCTGCACCGCTGGGCCGGCCTGTTCATGGCCGTGTTCCTCGCCGTGGCCGGGCTCACGGGCTCCGTGATCGCGTGGGAGCATGAGCTCGACCGCTGGCTCAACCCGGGCTTCCACTATGCGGTGCCGACGGATGCGCCGCTGCTGCCTGCCACGGAGGTCGCGCGCCGTGTGGAGGCGGCGCACCCCGCCTTGCAGGTCAGCTTCATGCCGCTGGCGGCGGCACCCGGCCAGACCCTGGTGATGATGGTTGTGCCGCGCATGGACCCTGCCACCGGCCGGCCCCATGTGCTGGGCTTCGACCAGATCGCCGTGCACCCCGCCACGGCCGAGGTGCAGGGCACGCGCACCTGGGGCCAGGCCTCGCTGGCGCGACTGGACCTCGTGCCCTTCCTATACAAGCTGCACCACACCCTGTTCCTGCCGCGCGCCTGGGGGGTGGACTGGGCCGTATGGTTCCTGGGCGCGGTGGCCATGCTTTGGGTGGTCGACTGCTTCATCGCACTGTGGCTGGCCTTTCCGCGCTGGCGTGCCTGGCGCAAATCATTGGCCTTCCGCTGGTCGCGCGGCGCGCGCACCGTCAATTTCGACCTGCACCGCTCGGGCGGCGTATGGACCTGGGTGCTCATGCTCGTGCTGGCCGTCACCTCGGTGGCCATGAACCTGCATGACGAGGTCATGGAGCCCGTGGTCAACGTCTTCTCGCGCACCAGCCCGAGCCCCTTCGATGAGCGCCCGCGCCGCTCGCCCGCCGAGCAGGTGGCGCCACCCCTGGTCGGCCGGGCCGACATCGTCGAGCGCGCCCGTGCCGAAGGCCTGCGCCGCGGCTGGCCCGATCCGCCGGGCTTTCTCACCTACCGCCCGGCCTTCGACCTCTATGGCGTGGACTTCTACGTGCCCGGCACCAGCCGCCCCGGCCTGGGCCCGCCGCGCCTGTACTTCGACGGTGCCACCGGCGCCCTGGCCGGCCAGCGTGTGCCGGGCGAGGGCACATCCGGCGATCTGTTCATGCGCCTGCAGTTCCCCCTGCACTCGGGCCGCATCGCGGGCGTGCCGGGGCGCATCCTGGTCACCGTGCTGGGCCTGGCCGTGGCCGTGCTCAGTGTGACCGGGGTGGTGATCTGGTGGGGAAGAAGGACGGCGCGAACGACCTCGACGGCCGGCGCCGTGGCGGCGCGGTGATGGAAGGGAGCAGGCCCTAACCGGCTTCCTGCCCAACTGCTTATAGGCCCAAACTTTGCCCCGGGCGGCTGCCGGGAGGTTGTTATTACAACAGTGCGGCAAAAACGTATCCGTCTGTCAAATTTCTCTTAGCTTATGCGGCATGTTGTTGTAGGCTTTTTCCTACACGGTGGCGGAAAAATGGCTTACAGGCGACTGGTCATTTACCGGTGAGCCTATAGGGCGACAGAGGGGAGAGAGCGTAACGGCGCGCCGCCATCCATGCATGGAAAGGCGCGCGCGGGCACGGCCCGGAGATACGCGCCATTTCCGCGATTCCAATAAAGAGCGGCTGACAAACTCAACCAGGCGTTTCTGCCCAGGCGCTGTGCCGAATGCACCACCGGCAGTGCGGCCAGACGCAGCAAAGAAGCGAAAAGAGTTTGGTGAGCCGCTCCAGACAAAGAGGTGCTGGCAACATGGGTTCAGGCGGGCAGGGGGACGAGAACGCTATGTCGGGGGGGCAGGCCGCCGCCGGCACAGGTGTCGCCGGCACCAGCATTGCGCACCTATTGGCCGAAAGCAGTCCCCAGCATGCGGCGGCGGCCGGCATCGTCATCGCGCGGCTGGATGCACGGGCCGGCATCTGGCAATACTCGGTGGACAACGGTGCCAACTGGCGCGATGTGCGCACCGACCTCATCAACCGGCCCGGCACCATGGGCCTGGCGCTGGACCGTGAGGCGCGTCTGCGGCTGCTGCCTCGCCTCGGCGAGCGGGTGATGCAGATCCACATGGTCGTGCATGTGGTGCACCACAGCCTGCATGCCCGCAACGGCAGCCACAGCGCCTACGTGCCGGACCCCAGCGAGGGTGATTCGAGCGCGGTCAACCTGCTGCTGGACATCAACCACATCAATGGCATGCCGCCCCAGGTGCATGTGCCCCGGCTGCGCAACAAGCGGGCCATGGCCAGTGCGGCAGCACAGGCGAAATCTCAGTCCCGGCCCGGTGAAGCGCCTGATGCAGCGCCCCCCAAGCCGGGCGGCGATGGCAACTGACGGCAGCCCACCGGCTGCCAGGCTCGTTTGCCAGTACAGATGTCCATCTCCATGGGAATGATAAGCATTCATTGTGTTATGGAATGAAATGATGGTCGTTACGGCCCGTGTCGTATTGCCAGCCAGCTTGGCTCTGGCCGTTGTGGACCCGCGCGCAAACCGCAGAGGCCCCCGCCGGTGGCAACACCACCAACCTGCCACCGGTCACCGTGCGTGCCCAGCAGGACCGCACCAGCACCGAAGGCACCGAGCGCTACAACAGCACCCAGGCCACGGTGGGCAAGGCCGCGGCCGAGCTCAAGGAGATTCCCCAGTCCATCAGCGTGGTCACCCAGCAGCGCATGGAAGACCAGAACATGCGCAACGTCGAAGAAGTGCTGGAGCAGACGGTCGGCTACGTCTCCGAGCGTTTCGACAGCGAGTCGGCGTCGTACTCGTCGCGCGGGTTTGCCATCAACAACTACATGATCGACGGTGTGCCTGCCCCCGGCACCGCCGCCGCGTGGGACTCCGTGCTGTTCGACCGCGTGGAACTGCTGCGCGGCCCCTCGGCGCTGTTCAGCGGCGTCTCCAGCTCGGGCGGCGCCGTCAACCTGGTGCGCAAGCGCCCGCAGGACACTTTCCAGGCGCGCGGGGCGGTGCAGCTGGGCTCGTGGTCCACCAAGCGGGCCGAGGTCGACGTGACCGGCCCGCTCAACCAGTCCGGCACCATCCTGGGCCGCCTGTCGGCGGCCAAGCAGGAGGGCGGCACCTACCAGAGCGGCGCCCAGCGCGACCGCCATGCGATTGCCGGCGCGCTCGACTGCAAGCTCGCGCCCACCGCCAGCCTGCAGGTCGGCGCGCATGCGCAAATGGTCGATGGCTGGCTCACCGTCGGTCTGCCTTCGTACACCACCGGCGCGCTGCGACGTGACCCGCTCCACCTGGCTGGGTGCGGACTGGAACCGCTCGGAGCAGGACGAGAAATACCTCTACGCCGAGCTGACCCACCGCTTCAACGACGACTGGCGCGCCAAGCTCCACTGGAGCGGCTACCGCAACGACCAGGCCACCAACCACCTGTACCTGCCCAATGGCCAGGTCACGCCCACCAACGGCCGCGCCAGCCTGATGCTGTGGTTCAACCAGACCCGCATCGAGCAGAACGCGCTGGACGCCAACCTCACCGGCAGCTTCAACGCCCTGGGCCGCAAGCACGACGTGGTGGTCGGTGTCGACTGGCGCCGCAACACCAGCGCCGCCACCTCGGGCCGCTATGCCAACTACTACGTGCAGGACGTGTACGCGCCCGACCACTCCGCCGTGCCGTGCCCGGATCGCCCGGCCACGGCGCGCTCGCAGTCCGAAACCTCGCAGTACGGCCTGTACGGCCAGACGCGCCTGCGCATCACCGACCCGCTCACCGTGGTGCTGGGCGCCCGCGTGAGCTGGTACGACACACAAAGCCGCAACCTGCTGCCCACCACCGGCGCCTGGACCACCAACCAGGTGGACCAGAAGCACCGCCCCTATGCGGGCCTGACCTACGCTTTCACGCCCCAGGTCTCGGGCTCTGTGAGCTACAGCGACGCCTTCACGCCGCAGACGCAGCTGGCCTTTGGCGGCGGTGTGATCGACCCCATCGTCGGCAAGCAGCTTGAAGTCTGCGTCAAGGGCGAGTTCTTCGACCGGGCGCTGACCACCAACGCCGCCGTCTACCGCATCCGCGAGGTCAACCGTGCCCAGGCCGATCCGGTCAACACCGGCTTCTCCATCGCCCAGGGCGAGGTGGAGAGCAAGGGCGTGGAGCTCGAAGTCTCGGGCCGCCTCACCAAGCAGTGGAACCTGTACGCCAGCTATGCCTACAACGAGAACCGCTACGTGCGCGACGCATCGAGCGGCGGCCTGCCGCTCAACGCGCTCACGCCGCACCACAGCGTCAAGCTGTGGTCGCAGTACCGCTTCAACAACGGCCTGCTCGATGGGCTGAGCGTCGGCGCGGGCGTCAATGCCTACAGCAGCGCCAGCTGCGGCAACGCCACCACCAACACGCACCGCCCCGGCTTCGGCATTGTCAACCTGGCCGTCAGCTACCGCATCGACCCGCACTGGACCGTGGCGCTCAACGTCAACAACCTGACCGACAAGGTCTACTGGCAGCGCGTGTACACCACGGGCCGCAGCAACTTCTTCGGTGAGCCACGCAATGCCAGCGTGACGCTGCGGGCGAGCTACTGACCGCCGCCGGTATCACACGGCAGAGCAGCTGAAGCTCTCCGCTTTGGCAGGGTCGCCCTTGCCGTCGTAGCGCGGGAACTTCGGGTACTCGCACACCGGCCGCTGCAGCACCGGGGTCTGCTTGCCGGCGCGCGGGTCGGCGGGTTCGTAGCGGGTGGCCACCAGGCGGTCGGGCGCGGTGCCGCGCTCCACCCAGGCGTCCATGGCGGCCAGCAGGTCGATGCTCACCGGGTCGGTGCCCGGGCCATCGAGGTTGTGGCCGATGGAGGGCGAGGTCAGCATGCGCGCAAAGCCTTGCACCTTGCTGGCACCCATGCGCTGGCGCACGCTGTCCAGGTACTCGGCCGTGCGGTACACCGACACGCAGGCATCGCCCATGCCGTACCAGATGAGCAGCTTGCCGCCGTTGTCGGCAAAGGCCGAGAGGTCGGGGTTGGTCGCATCGATCTGGTGGGCCAGGCGCAGGTACTGGGCCTGGTACCGCGTGGGATCGTGGGCCAGCAGGTCGGCGCTCGGGTTGCCTTCGACCAGGCGCGCGGCAGCCAGCGCGGCCATGTAGTTGAACGAGTCGCGCGCCGCGAAGCTGGGGCCGAACACATAGGCCTCCCAGTCGGACGTGGCCGCGCCGCCGCGGCCAAAGCCCGGGTAGCCGCGCGCGCCCTGCGACAGGGTCACGGGCACGTCCTTGTTCGCGTAGATCAGGCGCACCGATTCGATCTGCCCGGCGGTCAGGCAGCTGTCGTTGTCGCCCCCTTTGCACAGCAGCTCGGTCGGCACATAGTTGCAGGCGGCCACGTTGCCGATGATGCCGTCCGCCAGGCCGTCCAGTGCGTCGCAGGCCGCAGTCTCGGCCTTGGCGTACAAGGCGATCTTGGCCGGGCTCAGCCAGTTCTCGGGTTTCGAGAACACATGGCGCAGCAGCGTGGGCCCCAGGTTGGTCTGGTGCGCTTGCTGGCTGATGGCCGGCTCCATGGCCACCACGCCGTCATAGTCCTTGGGGTAGTTCTGCGTGGCGGCCAGGGCCGAGCGCCCGCCGTTGGAATGGCCGATGTGGTAGCGGCGCGTGGGCCGCTTGCCGTAGAAGTCGGCGGCAATGGCCGTGCCCACCTCCAGCACGAAGTGGTTGGCGTCGAAGGCATGGTTGCGCAGCGCCACGTCGCTGGCGCCCCAGGCAAAGCCCGGTGCCAGGTGGCCCGAGTCGGAACTCATCTTCACGTAGCTGTGGGCCGATGCGCCGATGATGTGCTGGTACCACGGGTCGTCGGTGGGGATGAAGCCGTCGAACGCGCCGCCGCCCACCGTCAGCGTCTTGCCGTTCCACACCGTGCCTGCGGGCAGCTCCACCGCCCAGTGGATGGTGGATTGGGGCGAGGAGACGATCTCGCCGCGCACGATGCACACCTCGGGCAGCAGGCCCTCGGCCGCGCGCAGCTCCGTGCGGGTGATAGTGGCGCCATGGGGCAGGGTGGCCGTGCGGTAGCCAGGGCAGGCCTGGGCCAGTGGCTGACTGGCGGCGGGCTCCTTGTCGCTGCCGCCGCAGGCGGTGAGGGCCAGTGCGGCCAGGGTGGCCACGAGCAGCGCAGGGCGGCCGCTGGCCATGCCGGCGGTCGGTGAGTTTGAAAACATGGAAAGCGTCTCCTGTTGTTGCTTGGGTCTTGCGAAGCCTTTTGGCTCCGGGCGCAACAATAGGGACGGGTCCGTGTTTTGACGCCTCTGCAAATGCAGAGGGACAGGGAAAACACCCAGCCAGAGCCGTCCAGGCTACTGCCGGCGCAGTGCGGCCACCAGCTCCACCTTGTTCCTCACCCCCAGCTGCGCATAGGCGCTGCGCAGGTAGGTGCGCACCGTGGCTGGCGTCAGACCCAGCGTGGCGGCAATGTCCTTGTACGACTGGCCGTGTGCGTACAGCGTGGCCGCGCTCAGCTCGCGCGGGGCCAGCGGCGGCTTGCTGTTGTGCGGTGCGGGGATGCTGATCGCCAGCAGTGGCCCACACGCTTCCAGCCGCAGCCGGCAGGCGCGGCCCAGCACCAGGCTGCCCGGCAGCTTGGCGGGCAGGGCGCCGATCAGCGCGGCAGGCAGGGCGGTGCCCGACCAGTCCGGGTACGCGGCCTGCAGCGCCCGCCCCACGCGCAGGCCCACGAAGAGCAGTTGGCCGGCGCCATCGGCCAGCGCATAGCTGTCCCACGGGCTGTTGCCTGCGGGCGCCGTCTGCAACTGCTCCAGCCGGTGCTGCCAGTGGCCCAGCAGGTGGGGCACGAACTCGCCGAACAGCGCCGCCTCCTGGTCCGTGAAGTTGGGCCGGCTCGGGCCCCGGTACAGGCTCACAAAGAACATCAGCCCGCTGCGCGGCATCGCCACCGTGGTCGCCATGCAGTGGTACAGGCCGTGGCGTCGGCAGAAGGCATCGATATCGGGCGGTATCGCCATGCCCGGCAGGGCAGGCAGGTCATCGGCGCTCTCGCGCACCACCACGCCCAGTTGGTCCATGGACTGCTGCGCGAAGACATCGGCCATGGCCAGGGCATTCCACTCCGCCGCAAAGTTTTTGGCCAGGCCGATGCTGCCGTGCAGCCAGTTGCGCGGCGGCGCATCGCCCTGGCTGGCCGACACCTCGCCCCACCAGGCGGTGTCGAAGTCCACCAGCGTGCTGCGCATCATTTCAAGCGCCTGCAGCAGCATGGCCTCTGGCGGTGCGGCGCGGGCCAGCGCGGCCAACTGCAGCAGGCTGGCGCTCAGCGCGCGCAGGGGCGCAAAGGCCGGCGCGGCAGCTACGGCGCTGCCCGCAACCTGGGTTGTCGTGGTGGGGTGGGCCGGCATGGTGGCGCCTGTCTCCTGGGTTGTCGTTGCGTTCGCTTGATCGGCTCTTTGGCAGGCCGCATGGTACGCAGATTCGCCCCGCAGAGGTCGAGGGGCACGGCCAGAATCCGGTTTGCGGGGTCATGCCCTGGTGGTAGGCTGGCCCAGTCATCGGACTGGTGCCTGGCCCGTCCTATTGCCAATCAGTTCGCCCATGGAACCCGACATCCACTTCCACACCCGGCTCTTCGACGTCTCGCTGGAGCCCGAGAACCCCATCAACCCCATGCGGGGCCATTCGCTGCTCGAATGGCTGCGGGAGCGCGTGCCGGCCCAGCTCGACATGACCGACCCCGACGCCGAAGACTGGGGGTGGTACGCGCACGTGAACTGGGAGGGCCGCACTTACATGGTCGGCGCCGCCGCCAACGAGAGCGAGGACGGCAACCATGAATGGGTGCTGTCGCTGACCAAGCACCGCTCGCTCAAGGAGCGGGTGCTGGGCAAGGCGAGGATGCTGGGCGATGATCCGTGCCTGGTGTTCTTCCGAAGGCTCATCGCGGGGGAGCCGGATTTTCAGCAGGTGTCTTTGCAGGGGCTCAGCTGAGGCCACGCGCCTGAAGCTGTATCCCCGCTCTGCTGGGCCCGCCGGGCTGGCTACCATCGGCCCATGTCCCGCTCCGAACGCCTTCTCGCCCTGCTGCAGGTCCTGCGCCGCCACAGCCGCCCCATGAGCGGCCAGGCGCTGGCCGCGGCCCTGGACATCAGCCTGCGCACGCTGTACCGCGACATCGCCACCCTGCAGGCTTAGTCCACTGAAGCTGAGAAATCGGCTGTGCGTGAGGGCCTGGCAGGGCCGCAATCTAGGCGGCGGGCGCAGCCGGGTAGGACACCCGGCGAGCCCGGCAACGACGAGTGCGGCCCTGCCAGGCCCTCACCCTTGGCTGCAGCCCGCGCCTTGCGCTGCATCCCGCTGCCACCCCGGCGCACAGCCGATTTCTCAGTTTCAGTGGACTATGGCGCCATGATCGAGGGCGCGCCGGGCGTGGGCTATGTGATGCAGCCCGGCTACATGCTGCCACCGCTGATGTTCACGCCCGAAGAGATCGAGGCCCTGGCCCTGGGCCTGCGCTGGGTGGCCGACCGGGGCGACGTGGGCCTGGCCGGTGGCGCCCGCGATGCCGTGGCCAAGATCGGTGCCGTGCTGCCCGCCCCCTTGCGCCGGGAGTTGGAAGCCTCTGCCGTGCTGGTGGGCGCACGCACCAAGCCTGCGCCCGCCACGGCAGTCGCGCAGGACCGCCTGCGTGCCGCCATCCGGGCCGAGCACAAGCTGCGCATCGTGTACCGCAACCCGCAGGGTGCCCAGTCAGAGCGCGTGACCTGGCCGTTCGCGCTGGTGTACTTCGAGGAGTCGCGTGTTCTGTCGGCCTGGTGCGAGCTGCGCGGCGATTTCCGCAACTTCCGCTGTGATCGGATCGCAGAGGCCGAGATGCTCGACGCACGCTATCCCCAGCGCCGCCAGGCATTGCTCAAGACCTGGCACCAGCGTATACGCGACAGCGGCCGAACGATACTGCCAGAATTTGGCAGCATGTCCCCATAACCTCGCTCCTTTCTTTTCCAACCCAGGAGCTTGTTGTCATGAAGTTTGCATCCGTCCGCCTCGTCACCCAGCAGTTCGAAGCGCTGCTCTCTTTCTATTCCCTGCTGTCTGGCACCGCCGCCACCCGCCTGGCCGATGGCTTTGCCGAGGTGCGCCTGGAAGGCGTCACGCTGGCCATCTCCGAAGAGCGGCTCGTAAAGCTGTTCAACCAGGGCGCCGCCACGGCAGCGTCGAACCGCTCTGCGATCCTGGAGTTCGAGGTGGCCGATGTGGATGGCACCCTGGCGCGCATGCGCGACGAGGGCCGCGCCGAGGTCGTCATGCCCGCCACGGTGATGCCCTGGGGCAACCGTTCGGCGCTGCTGCGCGATCCTGATGGCAGCCTGGTGAATGTGTTTTCCAGGCCTGTGGCACCCCCTGCACAGGCTGCGTGACCACCTTGCGGGCGGGTGAGCGGGCTGGTTCCGCTCAGGGAGTGTCCGGGAACCGCTCCACATGCACCTCGCCCCTGCGGCCGAAGTAGCTCACATGCCGCCCGGCGATCCACACCATGTAACCCACGCAGCCGGCTGCACGAGAGAGCTTCAGGAACTCGGGGTACATCACCTCGCCCCGCTGCGCACCGCGGATGGCTGCTTGCACCTGGGCCGCGCCAAAGTCCTGAGCGATAGGCGTGGCGGGCGGTTGCAGGGGGACCTGATGGGTTTCCCCGCTGGGCAGGTAGTAGGTGGTGGCATTGCTGCGGTAGTCAGCGAAATAGGCTTCCACGCCGGCCTCGATGAGGGCCTGCACGATGGCGCCGAAATGGGCCGTGCCGTCCTTGGAGGCCTGGGCGCAGCGTTCGATGGTGGCGATGGTGGTTTCGTTCATGGGCATGGTTTCGTGATGGGGTTTGGGATCAGCTGCGCGGCACTTCCTGCCACTGGTGCCGGCGCACCATCTCCTGCAGCAGGCGCGCCAGGCGCTGGCGTTCGGCCGCCGACAGGTGGCCGAAGAACTTCTCGTCGTTGGCATCGGCCTTGGCGGCCAGCTCTGGCACCAGGGCGCGGCCGGCGGGTGTGAGCGACAGGGTGTGGCTGCGCGCGTCCGTCGGCGCGCCCGCGCGTGCAACCAGGCCCTTGGCCTCCAGCCGGGCCACGACCTTGGAGACGGCACCCTTGGTCATCCCCAGGGCCTGTGTCAGCGTGGCATGCGTGGCGGTGCTTTCCTCGCTACCCTCTGCGTCGAACAGCGTGCGCAGCGCCACCCAGTCGGTGACGGACACGCCCGAGGCCTCCACCGCCTGCTGGAACTCGGCCGACACCTGGTTGGAGACAAAGCGCATCCAGTAGCCCAGATGGGCGTCGAGGGGGCTGGGCTGCCTGGTGTTTTTCATATGTTGTTTCTTTGGAAACTATCTGGATTGGCAGTGTAGTTTCCTTGGAAACTTATTGCAAGTCCGGGTCTCGTGTAGCCTGCCATCCCATGGATTCCCTCATCACCGCCGCCGCCCGTGCGCTTGCATCAGGCGATGCGCTGGGCGCGCTGCAGCGCGTGGCCCTGCGCGACGATCCGCCTGCGCTGGCGCTGCGCGGCATTGCCATGGCGCAACTGGGCGAGCACCCCCGGGCGCGCGAGCTGCTACGCCGCGCCGCCAAGGGGTTTGGCGCGCACGAGGAGCTGGCCCGCGCCCGCTGCGTGGTAGCCGAGGCCGAGGTCGCCCTGGCCCAGCGCGACCTGAATGGCCCGCCGCACGCGCTGGTAGCTGCCGCTGATGCATTGTCCGAGCGGGGCGACCGCGCCAACGCGCTGCAGGCCCGGCTCATCGCCGCACGCCAGTGGCTGCTGATGGGCCGGCTCGGGGAGGCCGGCGCAGTGCTCGCACCCGTCAACGTGGAGGAAGAGGGCATGCCACCCGCGCTGGCTGCCGTGGCGGGCCTCACCCTGGCCGAGTTGGCACAGCGCTCTTTGCGCGTGGATGCCGCACGACAGGCATTGCTCGGAGCGCGACGGGCCGCAGCGCGCGCCCGTGTGCCTGCGCTGGCGGCCGAGGTCGCCGAGGCCCTGGCCGCATTGCAGCGCCCTGCGGCACGGCGCCTGCTGCCGGGCGATGGCAGGCCCGCGCGAGAGCAGCTGCTGCGCCTGGACGAAGTGGCCGCGCTGCTGGCCTCGGACATGCTGGTGCTCGATGCCTGCCGGCACCGGCTGGGCTCGGGGGCGGTGGGAGAGGGGAGCGATGCGGCCCCCGCCTGGCTGTCGCTTGCGCGCCGCCCCATCCTGTTTGCGCTGGCCCGTGCCCTCGCCAAGTCCTGGCCCGGTGACGCCGAGCGCGATGCGTTGATCGCCACCACCTTTCGCACCCACCAGCCCGACGAGACCCACCGCGCCCGCCTGCGCGTGGAGCTGGGCCGTCTGCGTGCGCTGATGAAGCCGTGGGCGCGCATCGAGGCCACGGCACGCGGCTTTGTGCTGCGCCCGCTGGCCGGGCGCGCGGTGGCCGTGCTGGCCCCGCCCATCGATGGCGAGCAGGCCTCGCTGCAGGCCCTGCTGGCCGATGGCGCCGCATGGTCCACCTCGGCCCTGGCCCTGGCGCTGGGCGACAGCCAGCGCACGGTGCAGCGCGCGCTGGCCGAGCTGCAGCAGCAAGGCCGCGTGCGCTCCATCGGTCAGGGCCGCACGCAGCGCTGGCTGGCCCCGCCCCTGGCCGGATTCACGACAATCTTGTTACTCCCCGCTGCGCTGCCGATTGACTAGAGTGGACCCATGCCTTTCCACAAGGCACCCACCAAAGGAGTCCTTCATGTCCTGCAACACCGACTGCCATCCCGGCAGCACCACCCCACTGGCACCGGCCGGCGTTCCGACGCGCTTCGCCGAGATCGTGCGCGAGTACGGCCCCTTCAACGGATCGGAGCGCGTGCACGGCGTCACGCACGACGGCCAGCGCGTCTGGGCTGCCACCGATGCCGGCCTGGTCGCCTTCGACCCCGCCAACGGCGCCACCGAGCGCATGCTGAACCTGCCCTGCGATGCAGGAACGGCATTCGACGGCACGCACCTGTACCAGATCGCCGAGTCGCGCATCGACAAGATCGACCCGGCCACGGGCGCCGTGGTGGCCTCCATCCCCGCGCCCGGCAAGGGCGCCGACTCGGGCCTCACCTGGGCCGAGGGCAGTCTGTGGGTGGGCCAGTACCGCGACCGCAAGATCCACCAGATCGACCCCGCCACCGGCGCCATCCGCCGCACCATCGAATCCAACGCCTTCGTGACCGGCGTGACCTGGGTCGATGGCGAGCTGTGGCACGGCACCTGGGAGGGCGATGCCAGCGACATCCGCCGCATCGACCCGCAAAGCGGCGCCGTCATCGAGCGCCTGCAGATGCCCGCCGGCACAGGCGTGAGCGGGCTCGAATCCGATGGCGCCGACCTGTTCTATGCCGGTGGCGGCGGAGCCGGCAAGGTGCGCGCCGTGCGCCGGCCCAAGGCCAGCAGCAACTGAAAAAGCCCTTGTGGCGTCGTTGCTGCGTCTTGCCGTACTGAACGTACTGTCTGCGACGCAGCGCCTGGCCACAACCGCTTCGCTGGGCTTTTTCAGCCACTCCTGACCTTGGGCGCGAGGTGGGCATTCACCACCCGCGAACCACCACTCCCAATCCACACCATGCGCAGCAGCCGAACCACGACCGACGGAGCCGCTGCATGGGCGCCTCAGCCTCAACTACCCAAAGGAGCACCGCATGACCGCTACGCACCACCACCCCATCGTTCCACGCAGCCAATGGCTGGCCGCGCGCCAGGCCCTGCTGGCGCGCGAAAAGGAACTCTCGCGCCAGCAGGACCAACTGGCCGCCGAGCGCCGCGCGCTGCCCTGGGTGCGGGTGGACAAGCCCTACACCTTCGACACCACCGCCGGCCCGCGCACCCTGGCCCAGCTGTTCGACGGCCGGCGCCAGTTGCTGGTTCAGCACTTCATGTTCGGCCCCGGGTGGGAGCAGGGCTGCCCCAGCTGTTCCTACATGGCCGACCACATCGACGGCATGAACATCCACCTGGCGAATCGCGACATCACCCTGGTGGTGGTGTCCCGCGCGCCACTCGATCAGATCGAGCGCTTTCGCCAGCGCATGGGCTGGCGCTTCCAGTGGGTGTCGTCTCTCGGCAGCGACTTCAACCACGACTATGGCGTGAGCTTCACCACCGAGCAGGTGGCGCGTGGCGAGGTGCCCTACAACTACACGGTGCAGCGCTTTCCGGCCGAAGAGGCGCCGGGCATCAGCGTGTTCCACAAGGAGCCGGGCGAGGTGAGCGAGGTGTTCCACACCTACTCCACCTACGGCCGCGGGGTGGAGGTGATGATGGGCACCTATCCCCTGATCGACCTGACCCCCGTGGGCCGCAACGAGCCCAACCCCGAGTACACCATGGACTGGGTGCGCCACCACGACCGCTACGAAGGCGCGGCACCCTTCCAGCCCGCGCCATCGCCGCTGGTGGCACCCGCACAGGCTTCGGGAGCCACGGCGGGCGGCTGCTGCCACGCCAAGGCCTGACGGCGGCGTCGCCATGGACGCACTGTGGCCCTGGCTTGCCATGGCGGGCATGGGCGCCCTGCATGGGTGCCTCGCCGCCACGCGCGGGGTGCATGCCCATGCCTTGCAGATGCTGCTGCCCCTGGCGGCCGGGCATGCGGCCGCCGTGGCCTGGATGCTGGCAGGCGCGCTGGGCGGGCTGGCGCTGCCGCATGCCCTGGCCTGGGCGCTGTGCCTTGCCTTCATCGGGCTGGCGGCACGGCCATGGTGGCGACGGCATGCCAGCCTGGCGCTGGGCTGCTTTCTCGTCTCGCTCCTGCACGGTGCGGGGCTCGTGCTGGTACCCGCGCTGGCGCCCTTGTGCCTGAGCGGCCCGGTACCGGGGCAGGGTGCTGCGTTGTCGGCCAGCCCCGTGCTGCTGGATGTGCTGGCTGCGATGGCTGCGCACCTGGCAGCCATGCTGGCGGTGGCGACGGCGGCTGGCACCGTGGCGGGCCTGGCCCGCCGGGGCGCGAGAGTCCGTGTGCGCACGATCTGCAGCGAGACCATGCACGGGCGCTGAGGGTCAGTGACCGCGCTCTGCGGCCCACAGCGCCTCGGGCGCCCGCATCGCCTCCGCCAGGTAGCCCACCATCGAGGCGATGCGGCCCGACACGGCCGACTGCTTGTAGTACACGGCGTTCACCGGCTTGGTCTTGAGAATGGTCACCTGGGGCAGCACCTGCACCAGCCGGCCCTCGGCAATGTCTTGCGCGGTCATGAAGTCCGACAGGCAGGCGATGCCCATGCCGTTGATGGCCAGTTCTCGGATCGTCTCGCCATTGCACGCCATCAGCGTCGGATCGATGTGCAAGGGCTCGCCGTTGCCGGCCAGCACGGGCCAGACGTTCAGGGTCTCGGGCTGGGTGAAGCCGATGGTCTCGTGCCGGCGCAGGGCCTCGGCGTCCTCGGGCACCCCCTGGCGGGTGAGGTAGCGCGGGCTGGCCACCAGGCGCACACGGGTGTGCCCCAGCAGCCGGCTGTGCAGGGTGGAATCCTTGAGCTCACCGATGCGGATGGCCAGGTCCACCCGGCGCTCCAGCAGGTCGATGAAGCCCTCGTTGCTGTGCAGCACCAGTTCCACCTCGGGGTGCTGCGCGCGGTAGCCCGGCATCAGCGGCGCCAGCACATGCAGCATGAAGGGCGAGGCCGCGTCCACATGCAAGGGGCCGGACGCGCGGCCGCGCCGCTCCATGAGCCGGTCTTCGGCGATGCGCACCGATTCCAGGATGCGCCGGGCGTCCTTGGCATAACCACAGCCCTCGTCCGTGAGGTGCAGGCGGCGCGTCGTGCGCTGCAGCAGGGTGGTCTGCAGCTTGTCTTCCAGCCGGGCCAGCAGCCGGCTGGTGGTGGACACCGGCTGGCCCAGGTGCTCGGCGGCTGAGGTCAGCGACCCCGTGTCCACCACCGCGAGGAACACCTCCACCTCTTCGAGCGTTGCCTTCATATTCCTGAAATTGCGAAAAGTATTTTCTTGATTATCCACTTTACTGCAAAAGAGTGTTTTTCCACAATCGCCCCATACGGGAAAACCCGCAAACCTCAAGACACCCATGCACATCCAGCCATCCTCCGCCGCCGAGCCCACGCCAGGCACATCACCCACATCCTCCGCCTGGCCGCTGGCCGCGCTTTCCATCGGCGCCTTCGGCATCGGCACCACCGAGTTCGGCCCCATGGGCATGCTGCTCGACATCGCCAAGGGCGTGGAGGTGTCCATCCCCTCTGCCGGCCTGTTGGTGTCCGCCTACGCCATCGGCGTGACCCTGGGCGCTCCGTTCATGACGCTGCTGCTCGGCCGCTGGCCGCGGCGCCGGGCACTGGTTCTGCTCATGGCCATCTTCACGCTGGGCAATTTGCTGTCGGCCATGGCGCCCGGCTATGCCAGCCTGATGGTGGCGCGCGTGGTCACCAGCCTCACGCACGGGGCCTTCTTCGGCATCGGTGCCGTGGTGGCGGCCAGCCTGGTGCCGCGCGAGAAGCAGGCGAGTGCGGTGGCCACCATGTTCCTGGGGCTCACCCTGGCCAACATCGGCGGCGTGCCGGCGGCCACCTGGCTGTCCGACAGCCTGGGCTGGCGCGCATCGTTTGCGGTGATCGCCACGCTGGGCGTGCTGGCCATGGCCGCGGTGCGGATGGCCCTGCCGCCTGGCCAGACCCTGCAGGCGCCCATCGACATCCGCGGCGAGCTGCGCGTGCTGCGCCGGCCGGTCGTCGTCTACGGGCTGCTGACCACGGTGCTCAGCTCGGCCGCGATGTTCGCGCTGTACACCTACATCAACCCCGTGCTCAAGACTTTCGCTGGCGCCACGCCGGGCGAGATCACGGGCCTGCTCGCCCTGGTCGGCGTGGGCTTCACGGTCGGTAACACCGTGGGCGGCAAGCTGGCGGACCGCTCGGTGGACAAGACCCTGGTGGGCTTTCTGCTGCTGGTGGCCGCCAGCATGGTGGCCTTCCCGTGGCTGGCGACCAGCAAGCTGGGCGCGGCCATCGGCCTGGTGGTCTGGGGCACGGCCGCCTTCGCCCTGGTGCCCCCGGTGCAGATGAAGGTGATGCGCTCCGCGGCCGAGGCGCCGGCCCTGGCCTCGTCGATCAACATCGGCGCCTTCAACCTGGGCAATGCCATCGGGGCGGCTGCGGGCGCCATCGTGCTGAGCAGCGGCCTGGGTTACCAGAGCGTGATGCTGGCGGGGGCCGGCCTGGCCGCCCTGGCGCTGGCCCTGGTGGTGTGGTCGGCGCGCAGCCCGGCGGCCGCGCCCCGGCCGGTTGCCGAATGCGCTTGAGCTAACCCAGCCGGCGTTCTTGCCGCAGCTGCGTACCGATGCGTCGGATCTCCGCCTCGCCCTGCGCCAGCGCGGCCTGGCTGGTATGCACCGAGTAGCGGCCCATCACCAGATCGTGCGGGTGCTTCGCGGCCGAACCCAGTACGAAGTGCGTATCGCCCCGGGCCGTGAAGTCGATGGCGCCTGCCGATTCCTCGAACATGGCGAATTCTTCGGCAACCACGGCACCGCCCGGCGCATCCAGCGCGCCCGTCGCCACCGCCACCCAGGCCACGGTGTGGCCGGCGGGCGGCACATAGCGCCAACGCTCGCCATCGCGCAGTTGCACCGCCAGGTAGGCCATGGGAGAGGGCGCCTCGATGGGGCTGGTCGCGCCCCCGTGGCTGCCCAGCAGCACGCGAGCCGGGCCGGCCTGCGGCACCTCGTCTGCCGCCAGGTACTGGCTCAGCGCGGGCGCGTTCTCCAGCGCAGGGGGCAACGCCACCCACAGCTGAAAGCCCAGCGACGGTGCATTGCCCACCGGCGCGCCGGTGTGCCACACGCCATTGCCCGCGCGCATCCATTCCACGCTGCCGGCGTGCAGCTCGCCGCTTTTGCCGGTGGTGTCTTCGTACGACAAGTCGCCCGCGATCAGGTAGGTCAGCGTGGCAATGCCAGAATGCGGGTGCATGCCAAAGCCGCGGAACGCATCGGGCGAGTCCGACGCGAACAGGTCCAGAAAGATGAAGGGCTTGATCCACTCGCCCACATCGCCTGGGCTCACCAGCCGGGTGATGGGCCCGTGCATGCTGCCGCGCGTGCGGTAGGCAATGGCACGGCTTGCATTGGTGACGGGTGCTTCGGCCAGTGCGGTGTTCATGCTGCCTCCCTGGCGGTCTTGAGGGCCTTGGCCCACCAGGCCATGTCGTCCAGCAGGCCCTTGGCCGACTGGGCCAGGTGCGGGTAATTGGCAAAGGCCTTGCCCTCGCGCCACAGGCCCAGAAACTCCACCATGCCGATGTGCACCGCATTGCGCACGGGCGCCATCTGTACCTCCGTGGCCACCAGGCGCAGCTGCTCCACGGCGCGCGCCGCACCCACGCCGCCATAGCCCACAAAGCCGATGGGCTTGCGCGCGAACTCCTTGTACGCATAGTCGAACGCATTCTTGAGCACGGCCGTGGGGCCGTGGTTGTATTCGGCGGTGATCACCACCAGGCCGTCGAGCGTGGTCAGCTTGGCCGCCCAGCGCTGCGCAGCCTCGTTCTTCACCGGCGCCCAGGCGGGCGACAGCGGTTCGTCGAAGAAGGGCATGGGGTAGTCGCGCAGGTCCACCAGCTCGGCCGTGAGGTCGGTGCGCTCGCCAGCGATGCCGTGGAACCACTGCGCGGGCTTGTCGGCAAAGCGACCCTCGCGCGTGGAGCCGATCACTATGCCGATATGGGGCAATTTCGAAATTGTCATGGGTGCTTTCCTTCCTGATGGGTTCGTTACAGGCGCTCTGCGCCCCGATGCCATGAAGATTAGGGCGCACCCCATTGATTGACTAGATGGCACAATTTGATTTCACTCGTCCATATTTATGGTGAATTCATGGCATCGGACACCACCACCGCTTCAGCCGCGCTCGACCTCAACGACATCGCCCTTTTCGTGCAGGTGGTGCGCAGCGGCAGCTTTGCCGAGGCTGCGCGCCGCCTGGGCCAGCCGCCCAACACGGTGAGCCGGCGCGTGCAGCAGCTGGAGGCGCAATTGGGCACGCGGCTCTTGCAGCGCTCCACGCGCAAGCTCACCCTCACCAGCGTGGGCGAGGCCTTCCACGGGCGCTGTGCGGGCGCGGTCGACGGCCTGCAGGAGGCCGGGCAGGAGCTGCGCCTGGGCAGCGGCGAGCCCACCGGCTCCGTGCGCGTGGCGGTGCCGGCGGATTTCTTCGACTTCTTTCCCATGGAATGGATCGCCGGCTTCCTGGCCGCGCACCCGCGTGTGCGGCTCGACTTCGTGCTCAGCGACGCCCGATCGGACCTGATCGCCGAGCGCATCGACGTGGCGTTTCGCGGCGGGGATGTGGGCGACTCGGGCTACGTGGGCCGCCAGCTCTTTGCGGCCCGGGGCGACTGCCTGGTGGCCAGCCCGGCCTACCTTGCCGCACGCGGCATGCCCACCTCGCTGGCCGATCTGGCCGGACACGACGCCATCGTGGCCAGCCACGCGGGCAGCAACAGCGCGTGGCGCCTGGTGGGGCCCGATGGTGCCGTGCACGAGGTGCCGCACACCACCGGCCGCTTTGGCGCCAACACCGCCCAGGCCCTGCGCCGCGCTGCCGTGGCCGGCTTGGGCATTGCGCTGCTGCCTGCCGGCATGTCCCGGCTCGATGTACAGGCCGGCGTGCTCGTGCCTGTGCTGCCCCAGTACCAGCGCAAGGGCCAGAGGCTCACCGTGCTGTACCCCAGCCGCAGGCACCTGCCGCTGGCGGTGTCGGCCTTCATCGCGCTGGTGGTGGACAAGCTCAGTGAGTTGGAGAAGACGCCGGAAGGCCGGTGCTGAAGCGCAAGGCCTTTACCAAGCCGTTACCAAGCCGTTACCAGGCCGTTGGCACGTACCTGGTGCGCGCCGCCTTGTAGCGCTCGACTGCTTCCTGCAGCTGCGCCTGCTGCGTGCAGCCGCTGACCCCACATCCGCTGCCCAGTGTGACCAGGCGTGCCTGTGCCTTGTCGAGCTCGCCCTTCGTCAGGTACAGCTCGCCCGAGTACGCGAGCGCGTTGCGGTGGCGTGGATCAGATGTTCACGTAAGCCTCTTGCAGCACGTCGTCTGCCCAGTTCTCATTGCCCAAAGTCCGCAAGGCCACCGCAAACAGACTCCCGCAGGTGGCCTGGTACAGGGATTTGAAGGCCGCGCGGTCCTGCAGCGCGACGCGCGCCATCAGCTCGGGCAAGTTGGCGTCTGTGGCAATGGGTGGGGCGGTCGGGTGTGCTGAAGCGCAGTGGTCCGTGCGCAGAATTCCAGCGCGGCCGAAGGGAGCAAACTGGGTGGCATCGGCCTGGAAGCGGGGCGGCCCGCCATCGCCCAGGCGTAAAAAAACCCGCACTCCGCAGGGGAGTGCGGGATCAATGGCGCTGTGTCTCTGCCCTCCCACCAGTCAGGGCAGCAGCAGGTGCGATGCCATCAGAAGTTGTGGCGCACCCCCATGGCAAAGGAGCTGAAGTCGTTGCCCGCGGCCGATACGCCGTAGTTGGCGGCCCGGTTGTTGTTGATGCGGGTGTAGTAGGTGTAGATCTTGGTGCGCTTGCTCAGGTGGTAGTTGTAGCCCAGCGTGTATTGGGTGGCAGCGCTGTCGTTCACGCGGGAGTAGTCGCCCGCGCGGCCCACGTTCACGTGAAACTCGGACACGTCCACGATGTAGGCCGCCGACAGGCGCACGTTGGTGCGGTTGCCACCGTTGGCGATGTACGCGTTCTTGTCCCGTTGCACGTAGGCGCCCAGCACGAACGGGCCGGTCGAGTACGAGGCGCGCACGGCAAACTGGCTCTGGTCATCGAGCTTGGAGTAGCCGGCGCCCAGGCCCAGTGCGCCGATGGCGTAGTTGGCCGCCAGGTCGATGCTGTTCTTGCCGCCCGTGCCGTTGACCCTCTCATGCATGGCCCAGCCAGCTTCGAACGTGGCGCCGCCAAAGCTGGGGGTGCGGTAGGCGATCTTGTTCACGTCGCGGGCAGGGTAGGCGTACAGAGCGTCTGCCGACGAGCCGGTGTCGTGGTTGTGGTTGCTGATGAAGTCCGCCGTGGCGTAGTACGACTCCGACGTGAAGTTGCCCAGGCGCACCATGCCGAAGCCGCCCGAGAGGTTCACCTCGCTCTGGCGTGCGAACACACCGCGCGAATCCGTGGCGCCGGTGCTGGAGTCAAAGCCGCTTTCCAGCTGGAAGCCCGCCTTCAGCCCGCCGCCCAGGTCTTCCTGGCCCTTGAAGCCGAAGCGGGAGGAGTTGTTGAACAGGCCGGTCCGGGATGCATCGCCGTCCTTCTGGTGCTCGACCGTGGTGTTGATGCGGCCGTACAAAGTCAGGCTGCTCTGGGCCAGGGCGGCAGAAGTACCCACCAGGGCCAATGCTGCAATAGCGCAGCGGTTCATCGTTTTCATGGGCAAAGATCCCTCCATCAAATTGTGTTTGATAACAAATGGTCACAAGCCGGAGATGGGGGTACCCATTTTCCGACCGTCGCTATAAGCAAATGGTGTGCCTACAGCGTTGTGGCGTTGCACAGCGCAACGGAGGGGGATGCTATGGGGCCAGGGCGCGGGCCGCCACGCGGGTAAATACCGCTGGTCCAAAGGGTTTGTTGCTGAAAACAACAGAAAGCGGGAGTTTTTTGGCCGGATGTGCCGAAGATAGGGCTTTCTCAGGCGCGCGAAGCTGGTGCAGTCTTCGCGTCATGGTGGCGTCATCGATATGTGCGGCCGCCGAAATGGCGCTTTGGCAGGGCAGGCCGGTGGCTGCGCCGGCCGGGCAATCGGCGCAGAGGTCGGGGTGCGGCTCCCCCTGGCCGGGAGCACCTGTCGGCCGGCTGGTGGGCGAGCCTGCCCAGGCTACCAGGTCGTCGGCACGAACTTGTTGCCCGCTGCCTTGTAGCGGTCGATGGCAGCCTGCAGCTGCGCATGCTGCTGGCAGCCCGTGGCGCCACATTCGCCGGACAGGGCGGCCAGGCGCCCCTGTGCCTTGCCGAGCTGGCCCTTCATCAGGTACAGCTCGCCCGAGTACTCCAGTGTGTTGCGGTGGCGCGGGTCGATGCGCAGGGCTTCGTCGTAGTGCTTGCCGGCCGCAACCAGGTCCGGCACCTTGCCGTGGCGCAGCGTGTAGCCCATGAGGTTGTGCCAGTCGGCGCTGCCCGTGGCGTTGACGCGCTTGAGTTCGTCAAGTGCTGCAGACCATTGCAGCGACCGGGTGAGGTAACGCGCCTGGGCCAGCGGATCTGCCACCGGCGCCTGCGCTGCCGGCTGGCTTGCGGGGCGGGTGGGGGCGGGTGCTGGCGGTGGCACCGGAGGCAGGTCGGCCGCCTGGGCGGTGGTGGCGGCCAACTGGATCAACAGGGCCGCGGCGGCGGACAGGGGCATCAGGGTGCGCGTGGTCGGGGTGGTCGTCGTCATGGCGGGTCGTCCCTTGGGTTGTTGGTGCCGCTGCGGTGCAGCGGCGCGCCAGCATGCCCCGCCCCGGGGCTTTGCGCAAGGCCTGAAGCCAGGGCTGCGCGTAACGACCTGTTTGTTCACCCGGGAATGCGGGCGATCACCTTGATCTCGAAGTCAAACCCCGCCAGCCAGTTGACGCCGACCGCCGTCCAGTTGGGGTAGGGCGCGCTCGGGAAGATCTCGTTCTTCACCGCCATCATGGTCTCGAACTGGCTTTGCGGATCGGTGTGGAAGGTGGTCACGTCCACGATGTCGTCCAGAGTGCAGCCGCCGGCCTTGAGGGTGGCCTGCAGGTTGGCGAAGGCCAGGCGCACCTGGGCCTCGAAGCCGGGCTCGGGCGATCCGTCGCCGCGGCTGCCGACCTGGCCGGAGACGAACAGCAGGTCGCCGGACTGGATGGCCGCCGAGTACCTGTGGTTGGCATACAGGTCATGGCGGTCGGCGGGAAAAACGGGTTTGCGTTGGCTCATTGGGGGCTCCATGGGTTGGTTGATGGAGCGACTGTAGTCAGGGATATTGTTTGGATAAAGCGATCATCTCCTGCATCACTGTTTGTAAAATGAGGACAATCAGGAGGATTCCCAGTGGACAGGTTTGACGGCATGCGGGCCTTTGTGCGGGTGGTCGAGTCGGGCAGCTTCACCAAGGCGGCCGACAACCTGGGCTGGAGCCGCACCACAGTGACCCAGCTGGTACAGCAGCTGGAGGCACGCCTGCAAGTCAAGCTTTTGCACCGCACGACGCGCCGGGTCAACGTCACCAACGACGGCGCGGTGTACTACGAGCGCGTGGTGCGCCTGCTGGCCGAGCTCGACGACATCGAAGGCAACCTGCCCGGCGCCCCCATGGTGCCGCGCGGCCTGCTTCGGGTGGACGTGCCCAGCCCGCTGGCCAACATCCTCCTGGTGCCGGCGCTGCCAGCGTTCTACGCGCGCTACCCCGACATCCAGCTCGACATGGGGGCCAGCGACCGCAAGGTCGACCTGATCGGCGACAACGTGGACTGCGTGGTGCGCGGCGGCACCATCAGGGACCAGGGCCTCGTTGCGCGCCATGTGGGTGACCTGCAGTTGGGCGTGTACGCCGCACCCGCCTACCTGGCGCAGGCGGGCACGCCCGCGCACCCCGAGGAACTGCGCGATCCACGCCATCGCATCGTGCGCTACCGCTGGGATGGGGACCTGCCTTACGCCATGCGCAGGGGCCGCGAGACGGCCAAGGTCGGAGGGCGCTACGCGCTCGCCATCGACGACGGCAACGCCTACCTCACTGCCGGGCTGTCAGGCCTGGGCGCGCTCTGGTTGCCCCACTACATGGCCAGGCAGCATGTCGCCAGCGGCGCGCTGGTGCCGCTGTTTACCGACTGGCGCATCGATGCCATGCCGATGTACGTAGCCTACCCGCCCAACCGCTACGTGAGCAAGCAGCTGCGCGTGTTCATCGACTGGATCGTGGAGCTGATGGCGGTGCATGCGCCGCGCCAGCGGGCGCCATCGCCGCTGGCTTGACCGACTGCCGATGCAGGGAGCTTCACCCGCTGCGCGCGGTGCCTGCGGCGCGCTGTTGCTGGCAGATGTTGGTTCCAACCTGGGTCAAATTGAGATGACCCCCAAACCATTCCAGCCATGACAGGTGGACGAGGTCTTCGATGGCTGCATCGGCGATTTCGCTGGCCCGCCTCGCCCGCAAAAGATCGGCAATGAACGGCAGCTCCAGTCGAAGGGCATTTTGTCGGGCCAGTGAAAGCGGCGAATGGGGCATGGATTCTCTCGTCAGTTGCCAATGGAAGAACTGCGTCCGCATTGCGTGGCTGGATTTCCCAGCCACTGGCAGCCATCTTGGCCTACTTCCGTGAATTTGGGGCGTAACCCCAGGAATAATTTCGCTGGCGGGAGATCTTGAACAGGTTCCAAGCTCCTGCAAGGCCTTGGCAGTGGACACTTTGTCCAGCGCTGGCGGGTCCGCGAGGGCTTTCTGCGGGCTAGGGCCTTCTCTTCGGGTTGCCCTGCCTGGGGGCCGTCTGCGGCGTTGCCCGCGCTTGCGAGGCGCAAGCCTTGCTGCGCACGGGCGCCTTGCATCCAGCCCCCAGGCCGGGCAACGCGATCCCCGAAAACAGTGTTAACACGCCCTAGACTTTTGCGGATCTGCAGTAAGGAGAACCTTCTACCGTGACGAAGATGACCGACGCCCCGCCCAGCCCCGAAGAACTTGCCGCACTGGAGGCGCTGTTCAAGGGGGCCGACGCCTACTTCAGCGAGAGCGGCGAGCGCCGCCGTTTCATGCAGACGGCCATTGGACTGAACGAAAGTGACCAGCACCTGCTGCAGTCCGTGCTGGCCGGCAAGCTCGTGCATGGCGAGGCGCTGGCGGGTGCTGAGGCGGCGCACAGCCCTTTGCGCATCGCCAATGCGCTGCTCGAACTCGAAACCAAGGTCAAGAAGAGCAAGGACAAAGTCCTGCTGGACTTCATTTTTGCCCTGTTGCAATCCGGGCGCGTGGCCGAAGGTCTGAACCGGACCTGGTTCTTCGCCTGGGAGCTGTCGCTGGTGCTGAACAAGCACCTCACGCCCGAGCAGGTGCGCTTCATCTGGCTGAGCCGCAAGGACCACTACGCCAAGGAACTGGTGCCGACCTCTGCGCGCGTGCTGATCAAGCACCCCCAATGCCCGCCTGACGTGCTCGAGGCCTTGCTGCCCTTGGACGACGCCATGCTGCGCAAGGGCATCGCCATGCATGCCAACACCTCGCCAGAGATCACCCGCTTCTTTTTGAACAGCCCGCGCAAGTCGGAGCGCCTGAATTTGGCCATGTCGCGCCATGCCGGCAGCGACGTGCTTCTCAGCCTGCTGCAGGACAAGCACGACGAGGTCAGCCGCGCTGCGAAGAAGAATCTGGCCCAGCGCTTTCCGGCGCTGCAGGTCACCGACGCGGCCGTGCAGGCCGCCATCGGCACCCACATCGCCAAGCCCTATGCCAAACCGGCCGTACCCAAGCCTGCCTTCAACCCGAGGGAGGCCGCGAATGCAGGCCACGAGCGCATTCTTGCAATGGACAGCGGCCAGCGCAAACGCGTGGCGGACGCCACCACCGACCCCGAGCTGCTGCGCCTGCTGGCCGCCGACAGCAGCAAGGCCGTGCGCAGGGCGGTGGCAAAAAGGGGGATGACCGGGTTGGATGTACTCAAGACCCTGGCCCAGGACGCGGACACCGAAACCTCGAACAGCGCGCTGAGGGGGTTTTCCAAAGAGGTCCCAGGCGTTGCCGCCGAAGAGTTGCTGGGCGCCGAAATCCTGGATGCAGCCTATCGGGATATCGCCCTGCACGTGGCGCAGAACAGCCATGCCTCCTACGATGAAGAAAAATTCAGTCCGCAACAGAAACTGGAGGTTGCCCGCGCACTGCTGGTGGCCGAGCATACGCACAACCCGTTGATCCAGCGCATGCTGGTCAAGGACCTGGACGCGATTCCCCCTGCCGGCACGGTGCGCTGGGATCTGCTCGCGGCCGCCTCGGCGAACCGGCATCTGTGCGAGGCCGTCAGCCGCCGCATCGTGGTCGATCTCGGGTTCGGCGGCTTCGAGCCCATCGAGCGTTGCAACAGTGCCGCGTTGTTGAGGGAGTGGCTGGTGCCAGGGGCGTTGGAGCCGCACTACCGCTCGACGGCGCAGGCGCGGCTGGTCGAGCTGATGGCGAAGGGCGCGGGCGCGTAGGCGCCGTTCTTCTGCGGCCGAGCCTGTCGATCAGCGGACACTTTGTCCAGCGCGGCTGCAAAAAGATCTTGAACAGGTTCTTACACCGTGATCGACTTGCGTCGCGGTTCAGTGCACTGGACCTCCATGCACCGTCCACCCCTTGGCAGAACACTCCGCATCGAACTGCTTGGCCAGGTCCGCCAATGAAATGGCCGCCAGCCGCGCAATCAGCAGCGCCTCCGCTTGGCGCAGCGCGTCGTCCAGCGCCGCATTGACCACACGCTCCACCGCGCATTCGGGGTTGTCGCTGCCATTGCCGATGGCGAACAGGTGCGGCCCGCCCACGGCATTGTGGATGTCCAGCAGCGTCACCTGGGCCAGGTCGCACGCCATCGTCCAGCCGCCACCATGGCCTTTTTCCGAGCGCACATAGCCCGCCTCGCGCAGGCCCGCCATGGTGCGGCGAACCACCACGGGGTTGGTGCCCAGCATGGTGGCGATCTGCTCGGAGGTGAACGGGGCATCGTGCCGTGCCATGTGCAGCAAGACATGGAGCATGCGCGAGAGTCTGCTGTCGCTTCTCATGAAAGTCTGGTTCCGGTGTGGTCTTGAATCATTGTAAGTTGCATGAAAAGCTGTGCCACGCTATCATGAAACTTCAAAAGTATCATGAATGAAAGGGCTCACACCATGCACTACGACGCCATCGTGATCGGCGGCAGCTATGCCGGCCTGGCCGCTGCCACCCAACTGGCGCGGGCGCGCCGGCGCGTGCTGGTGGTGGATGCCGGCCAGCGCCGCAACCGCTTTGCCGAGCACTCGCACGGCTTTCTCACGCAGGACGGCACGCCCGCGGCCGACATCGCAGCCCAGGGGCGTGCGCAGCTCATGGCCTACCCGACGGCCGATTGGCGCGAGGGCAAGGTGACCGCTGCCGAGCGGGCAGGGCAGGGCTTTCGCATCGAGGTGGATGGGGCGGCATCAACACCCGAGCCGATCGAGGCCCGCCGCCTGGTGCTGGCCACCGGCGTCATCGACCATTTGCCCGAGGTGCCCGGCCTGGCCGAGCGCTGGGGGCGCCACGTCTTCCACTGCCCGTACTGCCACGGCTACGAGCTGAACCAGGGCCGCATCGGCGCCCTGGGCGTGTCGCCGTTTTCCATGCATGTCGCGCTGATGCTGCCCGACTGGGGCCAGGCCACCTTCTTCCTGAACGGCGCCTTCGAGCCCGATGCCGACCAACTGGCGCAGCTGCAGGCACGCGGCGTGGCGCTGGAGCGGGGGCTCATAGCCCGCATCGAAGGCGCCATCGACATCGTGATGCGTGACGGCCGCGTGATCCCGCAAGACGGCCTGTTCACCCTGACCCGTGTGGAGGTGGCCAGCCCCATTGCCCAGGCGCTGGGCTGCGAGTTCGAAGACGGGCCTCTGGGCCGCACCATCAAGACCGACGCCATGAAGGCCACCACCGTGCCTGGCGTGTACGCCTGCGGCGACGCGGCGCGCCAAGGCGGCTCGCTGCCGCTGGTGGTGGGCGACGGCACGCTGGCGGGCGCGGCCACGCACCAGTCGCTGATCTTTGGCGGGCACTGAAAAACGCGCTCATGTATCTGAAAGAAACCAATTGGTCTTAATAAAACTAATTGGTAGAAATAATTACCAAACGGTCATACAATCCGGTCGCGCCCATCTTGGCGTGTGAGTGCATCCCCAAATCGAGGAATGAAATCATGAAGAAGACCCTTGTTGCTCTGGCCCTGACCGCAGGCGCCACCTTCGGCGCAATGGCGCAAGACATCGTCGACACCGCCGTGAAGGCCGGTAACTTCAAGACCCTGGTGGCTGCAGTGCAGGCCGCCGGCCTGGTGGACACGCTCAAGGGCCCCGGCCCGTTCACCGTGTTCGCGCCCACCGATGAAGCCTTTGCCAAGATCCCCAAGGCCACGCTCGACGGCCTGCTCAAGGACAAGGCGGCGCTCACCAAGGTGCTCACCTACCACGTGGTGCCGGGCAAGGTCATGGCCAAGGACGTCAAAGCCGGCAAGGTCAAGACCGTGCAGGGCCAGGAGATCACCGTGTCCACCAACATGGGCGTGATGGTCGACCAGTCCAAGGTCATCGCAACCGACGTCGCCGCCAGCAACGGCGTCATCCATGCCATCGACACGGTGATGATGCCCAAATAAGCATCCAGTTGCGTGCGCGCCTGCCCGTGCATAGCCTGTGCAAAGGCACCGGGCGGCGCAGATTCAAGGGGGCCCGTTCGGAAGGTCCCCTGTCTTTTCATCCACTGTCTGACAGCGAGGAGAGATTCCCATGAATACTGCATTCAACCGCCGTACCGTCCTTCTGGCCGCCGCCCTGGGGGCCAGCACCACCGTGCTCCAGGCCTGCGGGGGCAGCGACGACGAACCCCAGCGCAACATCGTCGAGCTGGCGCAGAACACCCCGGAGCTGAGCATCCTGGTCGAGGCCGTGGTGGCCGCGGGGTTGGCGCCCACGCTGAGCACGGGCAGCCTCACCGTCTTTGCCCCCACCAACGCCGCCTTTGCCGCACTGCTGTCCGAGCTGGGCTTGAGCAAGGAGGCGCTGCTGGCCAACAAGCCCCTGCTCACCGCCGTGCTCACCTACCATGTGCTCGGCAGCCGGGTGGTACGTGCCGATGTGCCTCTGGGCAAGGCCATCACGCCGGTGTCGGGCGGCTTCTTCAAGATCGAGTCTGCCAACGGCCTCAAGATCACCGATGGCCGCAACCGCGTCACCAGCATCACCAGCACCGACATACAGGCCAGCAACGGCGTGGTGCACCTGGTGGACCGCGTGCTGCTGCCGGCGGACAAGGACATCGTTGCCACCGCCATGGCCGTGCCTGACTTCAGCATCCTGGTCGAGGCCGTGGCTGCGGCCGGCCTGGTGGCCACGCTGAAAGGCCCAGGCCCGTTCACCGTGTTCGCGCCCACCAATGCCGCCTTTGCGGCGCTGCTGGCCGAGCTCGGCATGACCAAAGAGGCGCTGCTGGCCAACACCGCCTTGCTGACCCGCGTGCTCACCTACCACGTGGTGCCGGCGCGGGTGCTGAAAGCAGAGGTGCCCGTCAACACGGCCATCGCCACCGTGCAGGGCCAGAGCTTCACGGTCAACCCCAGCCTTGTGATCACCGACCAGAGCCTGCGCACCAGCCGCATCACCGCCACCGATGTGTTTGCCAGCAATGGCGTGGTGCATACGGTGGACCGGGTGCTTTTGCCCAAGTAACCGGCGGCTGGGCAGGTGGGCGCTCGGCACGGCCCACCTGCGCCGCAGGGTGTGGGCATCGCGGTTGGCGTTGGCAGGGCATCGGCACAGGTGATGCAGCTGGTCTGCTGCGGCCCCGCATGTCATGGCTGCATGTTCACCAGATGGCTTGCCATTTCCCACAGGCGATGCGCGTTGGCCGGGTCGACGGCGTAGGGCGCCACCCCGGTGAAGTCCGCAGTGCGCTGGTCCATGACCAGGGCCTCGTTGCAATCCTCGAAGTAGCGGCCACCGATGCCTTGCAGCAACGGTGATGCCGCCAGCAGCACCGACGTAGCGGCTCCTTGCTGCGCTGTCTTGCGGCGCTCGACCGGCGTCTTGAGCCCGCCGGTGTGCTTTTGCAGATTGGTGGCAATGGCACCCGGGTGCAGCGCATTCGCCAGGATGCCCTGGTGCCGCCAGCGGCGCGTCGCTTCCACGGCCATCAGCACGCATGCGGTCTTGGCCTGGGCATAGGCCGCGAGGGGCTCGTACGCGCGAAACCTGAAGTGCAGATCATCGAACACCACAGGCCCCAGCAGTTGCGCGCTGGAGCTGAGCGACACGATGCGCGCCCCCTGGGCTGCCTTGAGCGCTTCATGCAAACCGTTGGCCAGCACGAAATGCCCCAGAAAGTTGGTCGCAAGCTGCAGCTCCCAACCCTGTGCAGTGACTTCCAGGTCAGGGATGGCCATGACGCCCGCGTTGTTCACCAGCATGTGAAGCGGGCCGCTCCACTGCGCAGCGAACCGGTGCACCGAACCCAGCTCGCTCAGGTCCAGTGCCGCGACATGCACGCTGCCCCGGCCGCCCGCGCGCAGGCCGTGCGCAATCTCCTGCACGGCGTCGGGCCGCCTGACGGCCAGCGTCACCTCTGCGCCGGCATTGACCAGCGCCCGGGAGGTCTCCAGTCCAATGCCCGATGCGCCGCCCGTGACGATGGCTCGTTTTCCTGAAAGATCCACGCCCGCGAGTACCTCGCTTGCGGTGGACTGAAAGCTGAAGGGTGTCGTGGTGCGTGCCATGAATGAGCGCCTTGGTGAAAACATGGCGCGAGCTTAGGTGCAGCGCATTGATTTGATAAGTAGCACAATGCTGCATGCTGAAGTGAAATGAATTCATCAATTGCCCGGACTCGTACGGACGTGCGCTGGCTCACATTGGCATCAAGGCACACCAACCTCCATGACACGTACCGAGCTATCCGGCCTGCCGGCCGTAGTCGCCGTGGCCAGGCACCACAACTTCCGGGCTGCCGCAGCCGACCTGGGGCTGTCCGCATCCGCCGTCAGCCACGCCGTTTCTGCGCTGGAGGAGCGCATGGGCGTGCGCCTTTTCAATCGGACCACGCGCAGCGTCGCGCTGTCTGAGGCGGGGCGCGAGTTCCTGGGCCGCATAGCGCCTGCGCTGCGCGAGATCGAGGGGGCCATCGATGCCACCAGTGCCCAGAGCCCACGGCCCACCGGCACGCTGCGCATCAACAGTTCCGAGGCGGCCGCACACCAATTGTTCACCTCCTACCTGCCCGCTTACCTCAAGCGCTACCCCGAGATGCAGGTGGATCTGGTCACGGAAGGGCGGCTCGTCGACATCGTGGCCGACGGGTTCGATGCAGGGGTGCGCTTGGCCGACTCTGTGCCCCAGGACATGGTGGCCGCGCAGTTCGGTCCCGAGCAGGGCTTTGCCGTGGTCGGTGCGCCAGCGTATTTCAAGGGCAGGGCCATTCCCGCCACCCCGCACGAGCTCAGCGCCCATCGCTGTGTCCGCAATCGCCTGGCCAGCGGCGCCATCTGGCGTTGGGACTTCAGCAGGCAAGGCCAGGCCATGTCGCTGGACGTGCAGGGGCCCGTGGCACTCGACAGCAACAGCCTGCGGCTGGAGGCAGCGCTCTCAGGCGTGGGCTTGGTCTACATGAACGAGTGGTCCGCCCGCAGGCAGATCAATGCCGGGCGCCTGCTGCGGGTGCTGCACGACTGGACCCCGTCCATCGGGCGGCTGAGCCTCTACTACCCCGGCCACCGGCATGTGCCGGCTGGACTGAGGGCATTGGTCGATCTGATGCGCGAGCTGGATGCAAAGGCGGTCAAGACCCCGCAGCTGTGAAGCCCCCGGTAGAGAGCTGCCTGACCGCTGGCCATCGGTATTTGATATACCATTCAGTATGTTTTGTGACTGATTGGTTTTATGGCCTCCCAATTCCCCTGGCTACGCCGCGCCGCACTCGCTCTGCTTGCCTCCATGGCATTGGCTCTGGCCGCCTGCTCATCCACCGCCCCGCCGCCGGGCATCACCCCTGTCACGCCGTTTGACCTGGCGCGCTACGAGGGCCGCTGGTACGAGGTGGCGCGGCTCGACCACTCCTTCGAGCGCGGCATGACGGACGTGAGCGCCACGTACCAGCGCCAGGCGGACGGCAGCGTGCGTGTGCTCAACCGGGGCTTTGACACCACCAAGGGCAGCCAGCGCGGCGAATGGCGCCAGGCCGTGGGCAAGGCGCTGTTCACGGGCGATGCGCAGACCGCCTCGCTCAAGGTGTCTTTCTTCGGGCCGTTCTACGGCGGCTACCACGTCGCTGCGCTCGATGCCGACTACGGCTGGGCCCTGGTGGTGGGACCCGACCGCAGCTACTGCTGGATCCTGTCGCGCAGCAAGCAGCTGGAGCCGGGCGTGCGCGAGCAGCTCATCGCCCGCGCCAGCGCGCTGGGCATCGACACCCAGGCGCTGATCTGGGTAAGCCAGCAACGCACCGACCCGCAGCCATGACTGCAGCAACCCGCACCCGCCTGCAGATTGCCGTGGTCGGTGCCGGCCTGGCCGGCCTGTCGTGCGCGCAGGCACTGCTGCAGGTCGGCCACGCCGTGCATCTGCTGGACAAGAGCCGGGGCCCCTCGGGCCGCATGGCCACCCGGCGGGCCCAAGACGATGCCACCGCTGCCTGGCAATGCGACCATGGCGCCCAGTATTTCACCGCGCGCGACCCTGCCTTTCGCGCCGAGGTGGCACGCTGGCAGGCAGCCGGCGTGGCTGCGCCATGGCCTGCACGCCTGGCCAGCTTTGACGGCATGGCCTGGACCACGCCGCACACCCCGCTGGAGCGCTTTGTGGGCACGCCGCGCATGACCGCGCCGGCCGCCTGGCTGGTGCAGGGCTTTGGTCACCACGCGGCCACGCAGTGGCAGACCACCGTGCAGCGGCTGCAGCGCACCGGCGATGGCTGGGCCATCGCCTCGGCAGAGCAGGGCCTGCGCGCGGCGCGCTATGACCGCGTGGTGCTGGCCATGCCGGCGCCGCAAGCTGCGGCCTTGCTCGCACCGGTGGCGCCCGATGGCGCTGCCCTGGCCGCCAGCGCCCGCATGCGCGGCAGTTGGGCGGTGATGCTGCGCTATGCCGCGCCCGTGGCCATGCCCTGGGATGGCGCCTTCGTCAACGCCGGCCCGCTGCGCTGGGTGGCCCGCGACAGCAGCAAGCCCGGTCGCACCGGGCCCGAGACCTGGCTGCTGCACGCCAGCCCCGAGTGGAGCGAGGCGCACATCGAAGACAGCGCCGAGTCGGTCACCGCAGCCCTGCTGGCTGCATTCACCGCACTGGGCGGGACGCCGCCCGTGGCCGCCACGGCCCACCGCTGGCGCTATGCCGACACCGAGCCCGCACTGCAGCAAGGCTGCTGGTGGAGCAGCACCCTGGGCCTGGGTGTTTGCGGCGACTGGCTGCACGGCGGCAAGGTCGAAGGCGCCTGGCTCAGCGGCCGCGCGCTGGCGCACCAGATGCTGCAGCCCGCCTGAACCATAGACCCCCTCCATCGAGCCCGCCATGCGCATGCGCAAGAAGCACGACCTGCCGCAGAAAACCTGCCTGCACTGCGGCCTGCCCTTCACCTGGCGCAAGAAGTGGGAGAAGGTGTGGGACGAGGTCAAATACTGCTCCGACCGCTGCCGCAACGAGCGCAAGCGCGCCGGGGGCACGCCATGACCACCCCCTGCACCGCGATCTTCTGGTTTCGCAGCGACCTGCGCCTGCACGACCAGCGCGCACTGGCCGCTGCCCTGGGCAGCGGCGCCACCCACCTGGTGCCCGTGCACTGCCAGCCCCCGGCCGACGAGGCCACGCCCTGGGGCTTTGCCCGCAAGGGCCCGCACCGCCTTGCCTTCAAGGGCGCTGCGCTGCGCGACCTTGCGGTCGGCATGGCCCGGCTGGGCAACCCCTTGCTGCAGTGCCAGGGCCAGCCCGCTGCCGTGCTGCCCGCGCTGGCCCGCGCCGTGGGCGCCACCACCGTGGTGTGTGAAGAGATTGCCGCCCCCCATGAGCAGGCCGAGGTGGCCGCCCTGCGCGCAGCCGGCCTGCAGGTGCAGACCGTGTGGCACAGCAGCCTGCTGCAGCCCTGCGATCTGCCCTGGCCCGTGGGCGACCTGCCTGGCGTGTTCACCACCTTTCGGCAGGCGGTGGAGCAGGCCGGCATCCAGCCACCGCAGCCGCTGCCGGCGCCTGCGGCCTTGCTGCCGCCGCCCGCCGCGCTGACCGATGCGGTGTGGCAAGAGGTCGTGCACACGGCCGGTGCCGTGGGTGCGGCGCAAGGGCAGGGCGGGCCCGGTGGCGGAGTCGGGGTGGGCGAGGGCGCAGGCTGCGACATGCGCTCTTCCTTCCCCTATGGCACGCCCGCCTGCGATGGGGGTGAAACCGCCGCGCTGGCCCATGTGCAGCAGTACCTTGCCAGCGGGCAAGCCCACACCTACAAGGCCACCCGCAACGGGCTCACGGGCTTGGGCTACTCCAGCAAGTTCTCGCCCTGGCTGGCCACGGGCGCGCTCTCGGCCCGGCATGCCATGGCCGCGCTGCGCCGGTTCGAGGCCGCGCACGGCGCCAACGAGGGCACCTACTGGCTCTGGTTCGAGCTGCTGTGGCGCGACTATTTTCGGCTGCTGCACCTGCAGCACGGGCGCACCCTGTACCGTGCGCGCGGCCTCTCGGCCCAGCCGCTGGCGCCCCACAACGCAGCCGGGTTCGCGCGCTGGTGCGCTGGCGATACGGGCGAGCCGCTGGTGGACGCAGCCCTGCGCGAGCTGGCCGCCACCGGATACCTGAGCAACCGCCTGCGCCAGGTGGCCGCCAGCTACCTAATCCACGAGCTGCAGGGCGACTGGCGCGCGGGCGCCGCCTGGTTCGAATCGCAACTGGTGGACTACGACCCCTACAGCAACCAAGGCAACTGGCTGTACATCGCCGGGCGCGGCACCGACCCGCGTGGTGGCCGCCGCTTCAACCCCGCCAGGCAGGCGCAAGAGCACGATGCCGACGGCAGCTACCGCCGCATGTGGGGCACGGCGTGAGCATTGCACAAGCCCACACCCTGCGCCTGGTGCTGGGCGACCAGCTCAACCCGCAGCACAGCTGGTTTGCCACGCGCGATGCCGGCGTGGTCTATGTGCTGATGGAGGTGCGGCAAGAGACCGATTACGTGCTGCACCATGCGCAAAAGATCCTCGCCATCTTTGCCGCCATGCGCGATCTGGCGCGCCACCTGCGCAGCGACGGGCACCGTGTGCGCTACGTGGCCATCGACGACGCCAGCAACCGCCAGTCCGTGCCCGGCAACCTGGCCGCCCTCATGGCGCACTATGGCGCCCAGCGGCTGGAGTACCAGCACCCCGATGAGTGGCGGCTCGATGCGCAACTGCACCAGTGGTGCGCAGAGCAGCCCTTTGCCACGCAGGCGGTTGGCAGCGAGCACTTCTACACCAGCCGCAGCGAGGTGGCCGAGGTGTTTGCGGGCCGCAAGCAGTGGCTCATGGAGCACTTCTACCGCCGCATGCGCCAACAGCATGGCGTGCTGATCGACGAGGCCGGCGAGCCCGAGGGCGGCCAGTGGAACTACGACCACGACAACCGCAAGCCCTGGCCCGGTACCCCGGCCACGCCGCCCGATGCGCGGCCCGTGCACGACCACAGCGCCCTGTGGGCCACCATCGTGGCCGCCGGCGTGCAGAGCTTTGGTAACCCGCAGGCCGCGCAGCTGCGCTGGCCGCTGAACCGGGCCGAGGCCCTGGCCGCGCTCGACCACTTCATTGCCACCACCTTGCCGCACTTTGGCGAGTACGAAGACGCCATGAGCACGCGCAGCCCGCACCTGTTCCACTCGCTGCTGTCGTTCGCCCTCAACACCAAGATGCTGCACCCGCGCGAGGTGGTGCAGCGCGCCCAGGCCGCATGGCAGGCAGGCACCGCGCCACTGGCGGCGGTGGAAGGCTTCATCCGCCAGATCCTGGGTTGGCGCGAGTACGTGCGCGGCATCTACTGGGCCCACATGCCCGGCTACGACGGGCGCAACGCCCTGGGCCACAGCACCCCACTGCCACAGTGGTTCTGGAGCGGCGACACCCGCATGCGCTGCCTGCAGCATGCCGTGGGGCAATCGCTCGATGGTGCCTACGCCCACCATATCCAGCGCCTCATGGTCATCGGCAACTTTGCCCTGCTGGCCGGGCTGGACCCTGCAGCCGTGCACCGCTGGTACCTCGGGGTCTACATCGACGCCTTCGAGTGGGTGGAGCTACCGAACACGGTAGGCATGAGCCAGTTTGCCGACGGCGGCCTGCTGGCCACCAAGCCCTATGTCAGCAGCGCCGCCTACATCGACCGCATGGGCGACTACTGCAAGGGCTGCCACTACGACAAGAAGCTGAAGGTGGGCGAGCGCGCCTGCCCCTACAACGCCTTGTACTGGGACTTCTTTGCCCGCCACGAAGCCAACTTGGGCAGCAACTTTCGCCTGGGCATGGTGTACCGCCAGTTGCAGAAGATGCAGGGCCCGCAGTTGCAGGCCCTGCGTGCGCATGCCAGCCAATTGCGCGCGGATCTGGACGCGCTGTGAACGTGCAGTGTGGTGCGACCGGCCAGTGCTATGTCCCGTAAACAGATGCCATCCATAAAACCGATGGATTTCGCGCCAGGGAGAGGCGCAAACCGCAGCGATCGCCATAGACGGCCTTGAGCAAGCACTCGGCGCACATGGATTTCCAGTCAGCGACGACCCTGGGCCGTCACCAGACGAAGCTCCAGCTCACGCTCCACATAGTCCCACTCATGCGTGGACCGAAGGCGACGGAGCAATTCGTCGAAAGCACTTTCTTGATCCGGTGCAAACTCAAACCAAGTCAGAAAATCGAAAGGCTGCTCGCCAGGGAGGTCGCGGCAGTGATGAAGTCGGCGCGCAACCGCTGGAAGGTACTCCATGCCGATCGCGATGTGCCGCGAGTCTTCTTCGATGATGGCCCGGCGCTGGTCTTGCGCCAAGGACCACCACTTCGCAGACTTGCGAATGGGGATGAGCACGGCATGGGATGCGCCGGCACGACCGAGTGGCGCCTGCCGTGCAGCAAGCCCGACCCGCTCCTCTTCGGTCACATATCGCTCGTTGCTGACCACACCACGAAGCTGCCAGGAGGTCTGCGCTGCGACAACGGTGTCATCCACCCTGACATCCAGGTAATTGGCCTTTGCAAGCTGCTCGCCACGCACTGGCACCATCCGTTCAATCCGCCAGTTGCCTTGCGCGCCCCCATTGAAGATGTAATGCCGGTTCAAGGATTCCTCTTGCCTGAAGTTGCTCCATAGCCAAGCAAAATTCGAGCCATTGCCCCTGCAGGGAGGCTGTCGGACTTGGAAATCGTCGGCTGCAAATCGGCCGCAGCGGTCCATTTTTCACCGTCTTTTTGCCCCATAGCCTGGCTATGGGGCTGCAAATCCGGCAAAAACTGTCCTCGCTGGGGCCGATTTTCGCTTTCGACGCTCCAAGTCCGACAGCCTCCTAGAGGGCAACTCCTCCTCATCTGCGATCACTTCGCGCAGAGGGTCGACCACAGCGACGACCTTGCTTGGGTTCTGCGGCTAGACCGCATGAGGGTTCCCCAAGAGGCAAAGCGGGCTCAATGGTCCGCCGCGTCAGCCCCCTCGCGACCCGGCCACGCCTGCATCGCCGTGGCGGCCACGCGCAGCAGTTTCTCGCGCGGCGCGCCGTCGCGTGCCAGCGTCGATATGCCCTGTATCACCGCCATCACATGCCCGGCCAGGGCATTGGCGTCGGCGCTGCGCGGGAGTTCGCCGCTGGCGATGGCCTTGGCGATGCGCTGCTCCAGCATGGCCTCGATGCCACGGCGCATGCCGGCGAGGGTTTCCTTGACCTCGCTGGCCGCATCGGAGCAACTGATGGCCGAGCTGGCCAGCAGGCAGCCGGCCGGCGTGTCCGCCCCCCTGGAGCCGATGGCCGCCGCCTGCAGCCGGCCCCAGGCGGCATCGCGCGCCGTGGCCGCGCCGTCGATGATGCCCTGCGAGGTGACCGGGCCGCCGGACACATAGCGCTCCACGGCCGCCAGAAACAGCCCCTTTTTGTCGCCAAACACCGTGTAGATGCTGGACGGCGTGACCCCCAGCGCAGTGGTCAGGTCGTTGAGCGAGGTGGCATAGTAGACATGCTGCCAGACCAGCTGCATGGCTTGGTTCAGCGCCACGTCCCGGTCGAACGACAGGGGGCGGCCTTTGCGGCGCCGGGCCGTGGGTTCCTTTATTTTCATAGTGAGCACTATGAAATCGATTGCCCGGTTTGGCAAGGGCTGTTATATTTTCCTATCAACCACTAGGAAATTCATCCATGTCCCTCACCGACTACCGAACGCTGGGCCGTTCGGGCCTGGCCGTCAGCCCCCTGGCGCTGGGCACCATGACCTTTGGCGCGCCGCGCTGGGGTTCGGGCGAGGACGCCTCGCGCAGGGTGTTCGACGCCTATGTGGAGGCCGGCGGCAACTTTGTGGACACGGCCGACGTGTACTCCAGCGGTGCCAGCGAGGAGATGCTGGGCGGCTTCATCGCCGGGCGCGGCCTGCGCGAGCGCATCGTCATCGCCACCAAGGCGGGCTTTTCGGCAGGGCAGGGGCCGCATGCCGGAGGCAACGGCGCCAAGCACGTGCATGCCGCGCTGCACGGCTCGCTGCGCCGCCTGCAGACCGACCATGTGGACCTGTACTGGGTGCATGTGTGGGACTCGGCCACGCCGGCCGAGGAACTGCTGGAGACCATGGCCGCCCTGGTGCGCAGCGGCAAGGTGCGTTATTGGGGCGTCTCCAACGCACCTGCCTGGTACGCCGCCCAGTTGGCCACGCTGGCTGCCGTGCGGGGCCTGCCCCGGCCCATCGGCCTGCAGTATTTCTACTCGCTGGCCAACCGCGACATCGAAGCCGAGCACGTGCCCCTGGCCGGCGAATTCGGCATGGGCATCGTGCCCTGGAGCCCGCTGGCCTTCGGCTTTCTGGCGGGCAAGTACGACCGGGCCACGGTGGAGGCCGGCACACCCCGCGCAGGCGGCCTGCCGCGCGAAGTGGCTGCGGCCAGTGAAGAGCGCCCGGCCGGCGACAAGCGGTTGGACGGCGCCAACCCGTTCGGCGATTCCCTCTTCACCGAGCGCAACTGGGCCATTGTCGATGTGCTGCGCCGCGTGGCCGCCGAAGCCGGGCAAACCCCCGCGCGCGTGGCCCTGGCCTGGGTCACCGGGCGGCCTGGAATCACCTCCACCCTCACGGGCGTGAGCCGGGTGGAGCAGGTGGCCGACAACATGGCCGCGCTGGATGTGGTGCTGTCGCCAGAGCACCGCGCGGCGCTCGACGAGGTGAGCGCATCGCCGCCGCGCATGCTCTACCACCTGTTCACCCCGGCGGCGCGCCAGCAACTGGTGTCGGGCGGCAATATGGTCGCGCCCTGGCGCCCTTGAGCCGCAGCGCGCCGGCTCGCTACGCTGCGCAGACCTCCTGCACCAGCCCCCGCAACCACTGGTGCACCGGGTCCGCATGCAGGCGCGGGTGCCACAGCAGCGACACGGTGATGGGCGGCACCGCCACCGGCAGGGCAAAGGTGTGCAGGCCCGCGCGCAGGCCGGCGGTGTGCCGCTCGGGCACGGTGGCGATCAAATCCGTGGCGCGGGCCAGCGCCAGTGCGGTGGCAAATCCGCTCACGATGGTGGCGATGTCGCGCTCCAGGCCCAGCGGGCCCATCACCTGCTCGATGGGCCCTTGCTCCAGCCCGCGGCGTGATACGGCGATGTGCCGGCCGGCCGCGTAGCGCTTCGTGGTCACCTTGCCCTTGCCCAGCGGGTGCCCTGCGCGCACCACGCCCACGAAGCGGTCACGCAGCAGCGCCTGCACCCGCACCTCGGGCCCCATGGCGGGGCCGAGCACGCCGGTCTCCAGGTCCACCTCGCCATCGCGCAGCGGGGTGCTGTCCTTGTCGGGCTTTTGCACGAAGCGCAGGCGCACACCGGGGGCCTCGGCCGCCACGCGCGCGAGCAGCGCAGGGCCGAAGGTTTCCACAAAGCCATCGCTGGCGCGCAGGGTGAAGGTGCGCGCGATCTGCGCCAGGTCTGGCGCCTCGATGGGGCGCAGCACGGCCTCGGCGTCGTGCACCAGTTGGGCGACACGCTCGCGCAGTTCCAGCGCCCGGGGCGTGGGCACCAGGCCGCGGCCGGCGCGCACCAGCAGCGGATCGCCGACCGTTTCGCGCAGGCGCGCCAGCGCCCGGCTCATTGCCGATGGGCTCAGGTGCAGGCGCCTGGCGGCGCGTGCCACATTGCCTTCGGCCAGCAGCACATCCAGGGTGACGAGCAGGTTCAGGTCGGGGCGGGTCATGCACCCATTGTCTGATTTTGGCATGGCGTCTGGTGCACTGATGCAATGCAAATGCTGCGCCTTCCGCCATGGCTGGCAAATGCCTACGCTCGGTGTACCGATCCGATGTCTGCCACCGCACCATGACCACCGCCACAGCCAAGCCCCTTGCTTCTCCCGCTGTACCGCGCGGCGTACTGGCCGCCCTGGGCCTGGCCACGCTGCTGGCCTCGCTGGGCACCAGCATCGCCAATGTGGGGCTGCCCACGCTGGCGCAGGCCTTTGGCGCCAGCTTCCAGCAGGTGCAGTGGGTGGTGCTGGCCTACCTGCTCGCGACCACCACGGCCGTGGTCGGCGTGGGGCGGCTGGGCGATGTGCTGGGGCGCCGGCGCCTGCTGCTGGCGGGGCTGGCGTTGTTCACCGGCGCATCGCTGCTGTGCGCGCTGGCGCCATCGCTGCCCTGGCTGGTGGCTGCGCGCGCCCTGCAGGGCCTGGGCGCCGCGGCGATGATGGCACTCAGCATGGCCCTGGTGGCCGATGCCGTTCCGCCAGAGCGCACGGGCCGCGCCATGGGCCTCTTGGGCACCTTGTCGGCCGTGGGCACGGCGCTGGGGCCCACGCTGGGCGGGGCGCTGATTGCGGGCTGGGGCTGGCCAGGGCTGTTTGCCGTGAACCTGCCGCTGGGGGCCGCGGCCTGGTGGCTGGCGCGCCGCACACTGCCTGCAGACCGCATCGGCGCAGGCACACAGCGCCCTCGCTTCGACATCGCGGGCATGATGCTGCTGGCGGCCACGCTGGCCGCCTATGCCCTGGCCATGACGCTGGGGCACGGCCGCTTCGGCATGCTCAATGGCGCATTGCTGGCGGGGGCCTTGCTGGGCCTGGTGCTGTTCATCCATCTGCAGCGCGGGGCAGGGCGGCGCGGTGTGGCAGCCATGGTTCCGCTGGCCCTGTTCCAGGGGCCGGCAGTGGGCGCGGGCTTTGCCATGAGCGCGCTGATCACCACCGTGGTCATGGCCACGCTGGTGGTGGGCCCGTTCTACCTGGCAGGGGCTCTGGGGCTGGCCCCGGCCCAGGTGGGGCTGGCCATGTCGTGCGGGCCCCTGGTCTCGGCCCTGGCGGGTGTCCCGGCGGGCCGGCTGGTGGATCGGTTGGGTACGCAGAGTACCGTGGTGGCGGGGATCCTGGCAATGGCCGCGGGGGCGGTGCTGATGGTGCTGCTGCCCGGAGTGTGGCCGGCACTCGGTGTCTCGGGCTATGTGGCGCCGCTGGTGGTCCTTACCGCCGGGTATGCGCTGTTCCAGGCGGCCAACAACACAGCGGTCATGGCCGGTGTCGGTGCACCGCGCGGCGTGGCGTCCGGCCTGCTCAACCTCTCGCGCAACCTGGGGCTGGTCACTGGCGCCTCGGCCATGGGGGCCGTGTTCGCCTGGGGGGCTGGTGTGCAGGCCGGGCAGGGCGCTGCCATGGCGCAGCCCGGTGCGGTACTGGCCGGGCTGCAAGCCACCTTCGGCATGGCCGCGGTGCTGGTGATGGGGGCGCTGGCGATTGCGCTGGTGGCGGCCCGTTCGCAGCGGGAGCCTCGCGCCGTGCGATGAGTCTGTGCATGCACTGGCTCTTCAAAATCCTTTCGTGACATCCATACAGCGCCTTCCTGTGATCGCCTTCATGGCCCTGGCCTGCGATTACGCCATGGCGGCCGACAAGCTCTCAGGCTGCCTGGCCGTGGGGCCCGGCCGGTTCGACCTGCGCACCGCGCCGGACCAGATCTACTTCGTCGAAGTCGACCGCGCGGTGATGGACCAGATCAAGGCCTTGCAGGGCGAGGTGCCGCTGTGGGTGACGCCCGTGCAGGTCAAGGCATCCCCGCGCAAGCACCCCCAGGCCGGCCCCGCCGGCAAGTACGGTGCCATCGCCAAGGTCACGGAACTGGCGGTATTGAGCGACCAAAGCTTGTGCCGATAAGGGGGTATTGACCGCTTGGTCCATGGCCCGGGTGTGCGGTATGCTTTTGCGCATGACCGCAATGCTCACGCTCTGCTCCCTGGCCGCCGCTGCGGCGCTGCTGTGCTGCCTGCCGGTGGCCGCCCTGGCCCAGACGACGGCCGCCGCAGCAACAGCGGACCCCGCCACCGTTTACACCCATGGCGAGTTCCGCGCCGTCTCACAGGAGTCGGGCAGCCGCGACACCTTTGCCCACATCAAGGTAGCGCCGGGCGTCAAGATCCCGTTTTCCACCATCACCTACCGCGTGCGCGACGCGGCGCTGCTCAAGGGTTTGCGGCCCGGCACACGCGTGGAGTTCCGCGCCGAGCGGGTGGAGGGCGAGAACGTGCTGGTGGCTATCCGGCCGCGCCAACCGTAGGCGGTCTTTCTGTCGCCCGATAGCAATGGTCCGTAAACGGCGCAGAGAAGCAGGCAGTCAGGAGAGAACGGCTTCGTCCCTGCAGAGGCTCGTTGCACGCATTCCACCGGGTTGGCTGGTGGCGATGGTCTTCTGTGGCTTGATCGGTTCCTTCGTGCTGGTCATGGGTTTGCTCAGGGGGCTTGCCCCAGGGCCATTCAGCCAGGTCGAGGAATGCCGCCAGCGCTGCCAGCCCTGGGCCGGCATCCTCCGGGACGACAAGGACTATCCCATGTCCACCAGAGGCCAGTACCGCCAGATCTGCCAATGCAGCTGATGCCGGCATACGGTTTCCCGGCCTCGTCATGGGTCCGAGGAAGGAGGGTATGTCCGACGTGACGGCGACCGGCGCTCGCCAATAATCCGGTATCTCCACCGCCAGCCCTCCCCACGCCATGGACCTTGCGCTTGCTCCCCCGCCGGACGATGTCAGCATCCACACCGCGCTGGCCGACCCGCGGCGCCTGGCTGCCGTGCAGCGCACGGGCCTGCTCGACAGCGCGCCCGAGGAGACCTTTGACCGACTCACCCGCCTGGCCTCGCGGCTCACCGGCGCGCCGGTGGTGTTCGTCTCGCTGCTCGACCGGGGGCGCGACTTCCACATGAGCACAGCCCTGGGCCCCGGCGTGGCCGCGCCCGGCGGCAGCCGCGACCAGATGGGGCGCACCTTTTGCCACTATGTGGCGGTCTCCAAGGTACCGCTGGTGATCGAAGACGCCACCTTGCTGCCCGTGTTCCGCGACCTGCCCGGCGTGAAGGCAGGGCGCGTGCGCGCCTACGCCGGCATACCGCTGCTCACGGAAGACGGCGATGCCCTGGGCACCTTTTGCGCGCTCGACTTCGCGCCCCGGCACTGGACCGAGCAGGACCTGGACGTGCTCACCGAACTGGGCCAGTCCGCCCTGCGCGAGATCCGCCTGCGCATCGCCCTGCAGCAGGCTGCCAGCATCAACCTGCAACTGGTCGAACAGATTCAGCGCGTGGACGAGCTGAACATGCGGCTCGAAGACCTGGCCACCACCGACCCCCTCACGGGCCTGCGCAACCGCCGCGCGTTCGACGCCCTCATGGCCCAGGAACTGGCCGTGGTGCAGCGCCGCGGCACACCGCTGAGCCTGCTCATGCTCGACGTGGACCACTTCAAGCGCGTCAACGACACCATCGGCCACGATGGCGGCGACCGCGTGCTGCAGGCCATTGCCGGCCACATGAAGGCCTGCGCCCGCACGGTGGACGTGGTAGCCCGCGTTGGCGGCGAAGAGTTCGCCGTCATCCTGCCCAGCACCGGCGAGGCTGGCGCGCTGGAGGTGGGCGAGCGCATCCGCAAGATGGTGGAGGCCGGCCCCTGGCCCGAGATGCCTGTGACCATCAGCGTGGGCGCCGCCACCCTGGTGGAAGGCGAGAACGCCGAGCGCATTTACGGGCGTGCCGACGCGGCCTTGTACGCAGCCAAGCAGGCGGGACGCAACCGGGTGCAGCAGGGCTGATGGCGGGGGGCGCAGCGCCGCCGCTGCCCGCACAGGGCACGGATTTCCCGTTCTACGACGGCCGTCCCTTGGCACTGGGCGCCCGCCAGTGGCTCGCCGTGCTCCTGGTCGCCATGGCAGCCTATGGTGCGCTGCACATCCCCTCCGTGGCGGCCATGCGCGTCTTGGGCGGCTGGCCGGCGCTGATTCCGGCGCTGGCCTTCCCGGCGCTGCCGCTGCTGGCCCTGCGCGCGGTGGCGGGACCGCAGTGGCAGCAGCTGTTTCGGCCCGTGGGTTGGCGCGATGTGCGGCTGGCGGTGGGCCTGGTGCTGCTCAACATCGTGGTGACGGTGGCCGTGGCGCTGCTGGTTTCTCAATTGTTCGGCGCCGTGCCCAACCCCGTGGTCAAGGCGCTGGCCGCCATGGGCACGGCCGAGAAAATTGTGTTCCTGGCATGCACCATCCCGCATCTCATCGGCGAGGAAATCCTCACGGTGCTGCCCTTCCTGGCCCGGCTCACCTGGCTGGCGGGCCCGCTGGCCTGGCCCCGGCGCCGGGCCATCGTGGGGGCGTGGGTGGTGTCGGCGGTGCTGTTCGGGGCCTTGCACTTGCCGACCTACGGCTGGAATGTGGCGCAGAGCCTGGTCATCATCAGCGTATCGCGCATGGTGCTCTGGCTGGCCTACCTGCGCACCAAAAACCTGTCGGTGGCATCGCTGGCGCACATCCTCAACGATGGATTGTTGTTGGGGCTGGCCTTTCTGCTGGGCGCCCTTATCAACTGAGCACGGTGCTCAGCGTGGCCGGGCCGTTCGTGCCACGCACCACGTAGCCAGCCACGACGACAGCGCAGACGCCACGCCCACGCCCACCAGCAGGCTGGCAGGTCGCAGGTGGTGCGAGCCACCCAGCAGGTACAGCAGCGCCAGGGCGCAGATGGCCATGGCGGCGATGCACGCCGCTGCCTTCCTGTCCGCGGGCGGTGCCACGGCGGCGCACAACAGTACGGGCAGGGCGGCCGTGACGGCGGCACCACCCATGTCCTTGGCCAGGTAGACCGGCAGTGGCCAGCTGCATTTCTTGTCGCCACTTGCCAGGCCGTACCAGACCAGGTCTGCAGGGCAGTGGGCGAGCGAAATGTCGCCGATGCTCAGCCACAGCCGGACACCCAGATAGACGGCGGCGATGAAGGCAAAGGGCAGGGCGGCTTGGCGGATCTGGCTGTGAAAGGCTGTCATCTGTTCTTGGGGGCATGCCCAGGGCAACGTGCGCAGCAGTGTCGCCCGCCAGCGTGAGGCCTGTGTGAAGAGCCCGCAGTCCCTGGTGGCCGCATTCGTTGCACCAGCGGGGTGGACAACTTGTCCAGCAGACCGCGCTCCAGCCTCGCCACAATCGGGCAATGGCCGCTGTGGCCGATTCAGCCCTGTTGTATTCCATGTCAGAAAACCGTTTGCGCTACACCCTGTACTTCCAGTCGCGCGCCGAGGCCCGCCGCTGGGTCGACGAAGCCGAGGCCACGGAGCGCCTGCCGCTGGATGCCCAGGCCCAGGCGCTGGAGGCGTTGCTTGGCCTGCCCGAAGGCTCGGGAGCCAGCTTCGAGTTTGCCAACTGCGTGGGCCTGCTGGCCGAACTGGCCGTGCTCGGCCCCTGGTCCCTGCTGCCGGGCGATGGCTGGCCTGCCGGCCTTGCGGAGCGAGGCGGCAAGCTCTTTGGCTGCGAGTGGGACGATGGCGCAGGCGACGGCCAACTCCAGGGCCTGTGGTTCAACGGCCCGGGCAGGGAGGTGAGCAAGAAGCAGTTCGAGGCCGCCGCGCGCAAGATGGACCCGATGGAAGAGGTGCGCCAGTTGCTCGCCGGCAATGACCACGAGGCCCTGCTCGACCTGGTGCGCCACCATGGGCTGGACTCCAACAGCCTGGTGGGCCACTGGCCGCTGATGGTGCACCTGTTCACCGTCAAGGATGGACGCAACGACACGCTCTTGCCCACCGACGCCATCATCGCGCTGCTGCAAGCCGGCGCGCGCCCCGACCCGGTGGCCCTGGTCACGCGCATGCCCGAGTACTCCACGATGCCGGTGTTCCCCTTGCTGCGCGCAGCCCATGCCTTCGACAGCCGGCTGATGCAGGCCTTGCTCGACGCCGGTGCCGAGGTCAACGGCATCGATGACGAGGGCGCTACCGCCCTGCATGCGCTGGTCAGCTCATCCGAGCACCTGAGCGAGCCGCCCGAGCGCTGCCTGCAGGCCGCGCAGCTGCTGCTGGATGCGGGTGCCGATGTCAATGCCTACAGCCCGATCCACGGCTCGCCTCTGGCCCATGGATGCCACCAGCGTGTGCGCGAACTCCTCATGGCGCGTGGCGCCCGCATCGCCTGGCCCGAGTCCACCCTGCAGGGCGAGATGAAGTTGCGCCAGACCCATGCCGTGTGGGCGCATGACCATGCCTGGCTCGATACCCTGCTGGAGCAGGCGCCACCCGACGAGGAGACGCGCCGCAGCCTGCTGGTACATGCCCTCAAGGACGGCAACCACCATGCACTGGACCGGCTGTGGCGCGAGGGTGTCGACCATGCCCTGGTGCTGGTGCCCGGGGTTTTTCCGAACCTGCTGGTGGAGTCGGTCACCGACCAGCCGGAGATGGATGCCGCGATGCTGAACGACCTGGTGGCCCGCAGTGCCGGCAAGCCCGTGCCCGGGCAGGACGATCCGCAGTGGGCCGATGCCGCAGCCTCCACGCTGCGCCACTGGGTGCGCCGCGACAAGCTGCGGCCGCCCCTGGCGTTGCTGCAGCAACTGCTGGACCTGGGCCTGCCCGCGACTGCGCCGCCCGGCCGTTCCTGCGCACTGGCTGCGGCCATCGCCGCCAAACGGACCGATGCCGTGGCCCTGCTGCTGGCCCATGGTGCCGACCCCAACCACACCATGCACGACGGCGGCAACGCCCTGCATGAAGCCCTGTACTGGAAGGCCACCGACTGCATCCCCCTGCTGCTGCAGGCCGGTGTGGACCGCGACCGGCGTGACCAGCAGGGAAGAACGGCCATGGAGCGTGCAGTCACCAAGCGCAACAAGGCTGCGCAGAAGTACCTGGCGGGGTAAGTTCAGTGCCGCCTGCAGCGAAAGCCTGGCCGGATTAACATCCGGGCGCCGCAGTGATGGCGCAGACACTGGAGATGCGCGCTGCGGCTGACAAGGAAAACCAGGCGATGAGCGGCTATGACTATGATTTGTTCGTGATCGGTGGCGGGTCGGGCGGGGTACGCGCGGGGCGCGTCGCGGCCTCGCTGGGCAAGCGCGTGGCGGTGGCCGAGGAACACCGCTTTGGTGGCACCTGCGTGATCCGCGGCTGCGTGCCCAAGAAGCTGTTCGTCTATGCCTCGCAGTTCCATGAACACTTCGAAGACGCCGCGGGCTATGGCTGGACGGTGGGTACGCCCACGTTCGACTGGAAGGCGCTGATCGCAGCCAAGGACAAGGAGATCGCCCGCCTGGAGGGCCTGTACCGCCGCGGCCTGGAGACCAACCAGGCCGAAGTGATCGACAGCCGCGCCGAGCTGGTCGACGCGCACACCGTGCGCATCATGGCCACCGGCAAGACGGTGACGGCCGAGCGCATCGTCATCGCCACGGGCGGCGCGCCCAACCCGCATGCTGCGCTGCCGGGGCACGAGCTGTGCATCAGCTCCAACGAGGCCTTCGACCTGCCTGAGCTGCCGCGCTCCATCCTGATCGCCGGCGGCGGCTACATCGCGGTCGAATTCGCCAATGTGTTCCACGGCCTGGGCGTCCAGGTCACACTGATCTACCGCGGCAAGGAAATCCTCTCGCGCTTCGACCACGACATGCGCCAGGGCCTGCACAAGGCCATGGTGGACAAGGGCATCCGCATCCTGCTCACGGACGTGATCGAGAACGTAGCCCAGGTGGAAGGTGAGGGCGGCGGGCTCATTGCCTCCACCAAGAACGGCGAGACCATCGCCGTCGACACCATCATGCTGGCACTGGGCCGCGACCCCAACACCAGGGGCCTGGGTCTGGAGGCAGCCGGTGTGGCCCTGGACGAACGCGGCGCCATCGTCGTGGACGCGTACTCGCGCACCAGCGTGCCCAGCATCTGGGCACTGGGCGACGTGACCAACCGCGTGCAGCTCACGCCCGTGGCCATCCACGAGGCCATGTGCTTCATCGACACCGAGTACCGGGGCCAACCCACCGTGCCCGACCACGACCTGATCGCCACCGCCGTGTTCTCGCAGCCCGAGATCGGCACCGTGGGCCTGTCGGAGGAGGACGCCGCAAAGCGCTATGCCGAGCTGGAGGTCTACCGCGCCGAGTTCCGCCCCATGAAGGCCACGCTGTCGGGCCGTGCGGAAAAGATGGTCCTGAAGCTCATCGTCGATGCCGCCAGCCGCAAGGTGCTGGGCGCCCACGTGCTGGGCCACGATGCGGGCGAGATGGTGCAATTGCTGGGCATCTCCCTCAAGGCCGGTGCCACCAAGGACGATTTCGACCGCACCATGGCCGTGCACCCCACCGCGGCGGAAGAGTTCGTGACCATGTACCAGCCGAGCTACCGCATCAGGGATGGGCAGCGCGTGTGATCGATTGGCAACCGCTTTCCCGGTATTACACCGTGTCTCCGACAATCCGTGCCAGTTCGTCCAGCAGGTCTGCGTCATCAAGCGGTTCAGCTTCACTGAGCAGTCCTACTGCAGTCTGACCCTGGCGCATCAGTTCAACAATCTCGTCCGTGGAGTGCATGTCGATGGCATTCGGGTTCATGAACATGGTGGGGCTCATCTCGTTTTGAATGAGCAGCTTGTTCATGAGCAGGAACGCCACCGTTCTGATGTTCCCGTCCGAGAAGAGGTGGTGTTGATCCAGGTCCTTGCAGCACTTGGCGATGGCGCGAAGTATGGCGGTCTCGCGCTGGGGGTTGTCTTGCGGGGCGGCTTCAACCTCGCGGTGGTACTGCGCGATGATCTGGCCTGCCTTCGCCTTGCATTGCTCTGGCGTATGGACAGCGGTGCGCAATCCGGGAACAGGCCCCGATGGTCCCGTTTTGAATTCTTTCCTGTAAATGCACCATTGTTCCTGGCGCTGAGGCGAGCGCGCAAACTCCAGCAGGCCCGCTCGACTCATGTTGGAGCCTTCGACCAAACCAAATCCTACGGAGCCGTCTCGAAAACCCTGCTTCATCAGACCAGCGGGACCCACGTGGTTTCGTTCGTGGACGCCACCGACCGCGATGTCGTGCAGCTCGCCATAGCTTTCCGCTGTCACCGGGTCTTGTACGTGTGCCAGCATGTGATTCAAGGCCTTCAGCATGCCGTGCATGTAACCGCATTCGTTCTCAAAATGGACGATGCCTGTCAATTCTCCGTGGGCACTTCCATCCATCACCAGCTTCCAGCACTCATCCGGGAGCGCCATGTTCCGCAGTTCTGGACTTGGCGAGTTCGCGATGTCTCGTTCGAAAATGGCCTGCTCACGCGCCATTCCCGTGTAGGCGATAAAGCGATCCTTGACCGCTTCTCCCACCACGGGGGCTGTCCTGATTTCATCCAACATCGCATCCAGCACCACCAGCCTGTCGGCAGGTGTCACTGCATCGGCAGCCAGCAAGCGGTCGCCCAAATGCGTTTGAAAGTCAAAATAGGCCTCCAGGCCCTCCACTTCGCGTGGCGAAAGATTGATGGAGTTGGCCGCAACGTCCCACTTGTCGCACAGTTGGGCTGCGGACTGTTCAACCATGTGCATCGCCATCTGCACCAGCCGGCCCGTCAGGGGCAGACCAGCGTCGAGATGGCTTTCCAACAGCTCGCGAACCGCAGGTGCGGCTTCGGGAGAGCTTCCGTGGATCGAAGTGAACAGGTTGTCAAACGCAGCCTGGTTCTCTTCGGTGGAGTTCCCGCCCAGCGGAAGCAGGCTCGCGTTCTGCGCCTGGCTCTGTTCGTTCAGGGTGATGCGGGTTGCGTCGCCCGCCATTTCACGCCATGCGGCAAGGCCGGCAGGATTGGGGGCGGTCGTACTCAGCGGCGGCATGGTTACCAGGGCGTGTCATCCATCATTTCGCACCCGCGAAAGCCTGCAGCGCGGTGCAGTGCAAGGCGCCCTGAGTGCCGCGTAGCACGGCTACGCAAGCGAAGGGCAACGCCGCAATGCGCCGCGCTGCAGGCTTTCCCTTCGGGCTGGCCGCGGCATGCGGCGTCTGCTTTGTCGCACGGTTTGCCAATAGCTGTGCTATTGGCTGCGCCGTGCTTCGCGCATCCATCCGAAT
>NZ_JBKDTZ010000171.1:0-3023 GCF_046339755.1 Acidovorax sp.
GCTGCTGCTGGCGTTGATGCCTTTCATGGTCTCGACCACTTCGGCCACCACGTCGCCGCCCTGCACGGCCACGGTGGAGGCGTTCAGGGCCAGTTGGTTGGCCTGGCGTGCGTTGTCGGCGTTCTGGCGTACGGTGGAGCCAGTTCTTCCATGGAGGCGGCGGTCTCTTCCAGCGCCGAGGCCTGCTGCTCGGTGCGCGCCGACAGGTCATTGTTGCCCGAGGCGATCTGCGCGCTGGCCGAGGCCACGCTTTCGGCGTTGCCGCGCACGGTGCTCACGGTGGTCACCAGGCTTTGCTGCATGCGCTGCAGGGCGCTGAGCAGGTGGCCGGTCTCGTCCTGGGAGTGGACCACGATATGGCCGCTCAGATCGCCCGCCGCCACCCGATCCGCTGCTGCAACGGCTTGCGACAGCGGGCGCGTGATGGAGCGGATGAGCCATACTGCTGCAATGATCGCCATGGCAATGGCCAGAACCGCCGCAACCCCCATCACGAACCGCGCGTTCAGGTACACCGAGGCGGCGCTTGCACCGGCCGCCTTGGCACCGGTGCTGTTCAGCGCTGCCAGCTTCTTGAGGGTGTCGGACGATTCGAAGAACCACTTGGCGGATTCACCCTGCAGGAATGCGTAGGCCTGCTCGGTCTCGTTCTTTCGTGACAGGTCCAGCAGCTTGACGGCCGCTTCGCCGTAGCGCGTGCGGGCAGATGTGTAGGTTTCGTACAGCTTGCGTTCCGTGTCGCTGCTGAAAAATCTGCACAGGAAGAACACAGGCGCCTGCTTCATTGGAGAGAAGCCTCCACTTCCGGGCAGGGTTTCCGTGCAAAAAAATGCTACTGTCACCCTGCAGCACTGGGCCCTTGCCTGGCGCCCCATGGATTGACCTGATGCCGCTGTTCACCAAGAAAGAAAAGACCACCGATTCCCTGCACATGCCGCCGCCGGGCCTGCCCCTGCTGGCGTTGGAACTGCGCGCCCCCTGGGAGTTCGGTGCCGTGCTGCCCGCCTGGCCTGTGCTCCAGCGCGCCCCGCAGGGCGACGGGCATACGGTCATCGTCTTTCCCGGGCTCACGGCCGGAGATGCCACGACGGCGCCGCTGCGCCGCTACCTGGAATCGCGCAGCTACGAGACCCAAGGCTGGGGCCAGGGCCTGAACCTGGGCCCGCGCGAGGGCGTGCTGGACAACGCCAAGCGGCAATTGCAGCATGCTGCACAGCGCAGCGGCGGCAAGGTGAGCCTGGTGGGCTGGAGCCTGGGCGGCGTCTACGCCCGCGAACTGGCCAAGGAACTGCCCGAGCTGGTGCGGTGCGTGGTGACGCTGGGCACGCCCTTTGCCGGCCCGCACACCTCCACCAATGCCTGGCGCATCTACCAGTTCGCAAGCGGCCGCAGCATCGAGCGCGAGACGGAGAATTACAACCTGCCCGAAGCCCCGCCTGTGCCCACCACCAGCATCTACTCGCGCAGCGATGGCGTGGTGGCCTGGCGTGGCAGCCTGCAGGCCCCCGCCGCACACAATCCGCACACCGAGAACGTCGAAGTGCTGGCCAGCCATTTCGGCATCGGCCTGAACCCGAGCGCCTGGTGGGTGGTGGCCGACCGCCTGGCCCAGCCCATCGGGTCGGGGGCCGAATGGCAGGCCTTCAAGCGCCCGACGCTGCCGGGACTCCAATTGGTGTTCCCCAACCCGCATCGGCCGGGTTGAATCAACGGTTCAGATTCAACGGTTCAGGTCTTCCTGCAGCGGTTCGCCGGTGCGGGTGACTTCGTGCTCCGCCGGCCCGGGGATGGTGCCGCTGGGGTCCTTCGGTCGGGCAAGGGAGCCGGCGGCAGCACCGCCCAGAGCGCCCGCCACCACGCCCAATGTGCCCCCGACGACCACGCCGACCGGGCCGCCAACAGCAGCCCCCACGGCGGCGCCGGTGGCTGCGCCAGCCACTACGCCGCCGCCCACGAGGGTCGACTGGGACTCACGCTCTTTTTCCTCTTGCGACAACGGCAACTGCGCTGCCGGATCAGGATCTTGCGAGGGAATGCCATGGCCGGGACGCGCCTGCTGGGCGAGGTCCTGGTCCCGGGCGGCGGCTTCGATGGTGGAGGGGTTGGTCATGGGCTTCTCCTGGGAAGTGAAGGGATGGCCAGGCGACACCGCTAGGGGTCATGCCCGGCGTCCTTTTGTTGTAAGCCCCGTGCCTTGCGAATGGCGCCGTCTGTCAGGCCGCGGCGCTGTCAGACAAGGCGCTTGACCCCCATCAAGAACCCCTCAGAAGCTCTCCCACTCGTCGTCCCCACCCCCTGCCGCCTTCTGGGCCGCTGGCGCAGGGCCTGGCGCCGGCGCCTTGGGCGCTGCCAGCCGGCTGGCGGCCACGGGTGCCTTGGTGGCCGCTGCCTTCACAGCCGCCCGTGCCGGCATGGCCACCGGCTTGTGCACTGCAGGCGCCGGCGCGGGAGTGGGGGCCACGCTGGCCCGGTGGCTGGTGCCTGCCCCATCCTGCGCCAGCCGGAACACCGCCACCGCGTTGACCAGCTCGCCCGCCTGGCTGTTCAGGCTGCTGGCCGCCGCCGCCATCTCTTCCACCAGCGCCGCGTTCTGCTGCGTGGCCTGGTCCATCTGCGTGACCGCTTCTCCCACCTGGCCCACGCCTGCGCTTTGCTCGCTGCTGGCCGCGCTGATCTCGCCCATGATGTCGGTCACCCGCCGGATGGCCGCCACCACTTCGGTCATGGTGGCACCTGCCTTGTCCACCAGTTGCGTGCCTTGCTCCACGCGTTCCACGCTGGCGGTGATCAGGCCCTTGATTTCCTTGGCCGCTTCGGCGCTGCGCCCGGCCAGGCTGCGCACTTCTCCTGCCACCACGGCAAAGCCGCGGCCTTGCTCTCCGGCGCGCGCCGCTTCCACCGCTGCGTTCAAGGCCAGGATGTTGGTCTGGAAGGCGATGCCGTCGATGACCGAGATGATGTCGGCGATCTTGCTGCTGCTGGCGTTGATGCCTTTCATGGTCTCGACCACTTCGGCCACCACG
>NZ_JBKDTZ010000172.1:0-7352 GCF_046339755.1 Acidovorax sp.
TTCAACCACCACCGGCTGATGGGGCCGCTGGGCCACGTCCCGCCTGCGGAGTTCGAGGCCAATTACCATCGTCAACGCGCTGGTCAGACCGCGACCGTCTGACTTAAACCAACTGGCCTCCTCGAAACCCGGGGCGATTCAACATTGGCGCAATGCGCCTGAGAGAATACCCATCAATGAAAAAGGCAACGTGTAAACACGTTGCCTTTTAGCTCATCTAGAGGCAGCTGAACCTTAACTGACTGGCATTAGGCATAAAGCCCCTTTCAGTGTTTATCAAACATTCCCCATCAAGTCACTCGCAAGCTCAGCCTCCGTCATATCCCGCCGTGTTGATATCGCATGAATAGCTACTTCTAGTGGCTACCAGTCGGGCTCGTCGCAAAAACATCCGCGTGGAAGTCCTGTGCTAACAGGCCCATATCGGAAGCTGCTGTGCGCACTGATTGAACCAGGGAGGGTGAGCCACAGCAGTGCACCACATGATCGTGCAGGTTGCCAAAGTGTGTGCGTAGCGCGTCATCCACCCGACCTGCGTGAGCATCCGCAGGCATATCGCCTAGGTCGGTGATGGCTGCAATGTAGCGAAACTGTGGCCAGACTTTGCGCCACTTGTCGATGGCGCTAGGAAGATACAGGCCCGAGGGGTTGCGAGCCCCCCAGATCAGCGTTATGTCGCGCTGAACCTTGCGTTTGGCTAAGTCATCAAGAACGGATTTAATGGGCGCAAATCCCGTGCCACCTGCAACGCAAATCAGGGGCCTGGTGTCGTCAGGCTTCAGTGCGATGCTGCCGAATGGCAGTTCAATATCTAATGTGTCACCAGACTTCAACTGCTGGACGATAGTGCTGAAGCGGCCACCCGGTACATGCCGGATATGCAATGTGACACCATCACTCTCATGGGGTGGATTGGCCATAGAGTAGCTGCGGCTTTCCCCGTCGTCGAGGTGAATCAGCAGGTATTGGCCGGCTTCAAATTTGGCGCGCTTGCCCGCAGGCAGGCGCAGGCGCAGCAGCGAGACATCGGGTGCCGCCAGTGTATTGCTGTACACCTTGGCCGGAAAACGTTTGCGGGCTTCCGGGTCGAGGCGGCGAAAGGAGCTCGGCTGAATACGGATATCGCTGGCGGCGGTGCAGCTGCACAGCAATACCTGCTCCGAGGTGCAGAGTTCGCTGCGCACGGCCATGCCATTGAAGGAAGTAATATTTCCATCGAGCAGGGTGCTCGCACAATTGCCACAGCTACCTTTGCGGCAGGAATAAGGTAGTTCGATGCCAGCCTGCAGGGCCGCATCCAGCACGGATTGCCCGGGCGCGCAGGGGAACTCGATATCAGAGTCGTGGATATGGATTTGGTGATTCATGGAAGGGCCTCAGACCTGTTGGGCTCCGAGCAGGGCGATCGTGCGCAGGAGGGCCGTGGAGTCAGCCACGCCACGGCCTGCAATGTCCATGGCGCTGCCATGGCCCACACTGGAAAGCACCACCCTGCCACCGATGGAGAGTGCGCTGGCTCCGTTAGGTGCCAGCAGCTTGATGGGGATATGGCCCTGATCGTGCAGCATGGCTACATACAGGTCGTGCTTGCGCTGTGCCAGAACCATGTCAGCTCCCATGGGGCCGTCTACTGCTAGGCCGCGCTTGCGCAGTGTCTCGACAGCGGGAACGGTGATCTGGGAGTCCTCCAGGCCGAACAACTGTCCTTCAGATGCATGAGGGTTGATCCCGAGTACAGCGACTTTTGGTTTAGGTACCCCGAGTAAGGTGCATGTCTGCACGGCAGCCTGCGCCGCGTTGACCACCAACTGAGGAGAGAGCCGCTCCAATGCGCTGCGCACGCTTTCATGCAAAGTGACATGCACTATGCGCAGGCCAGCTCCTACCAGCATCAGGAATACCTGGTCTTCGTTCATGTCAAGAACATTGGCGAGCAAAGATGGGTAGCCGCTGAACGCTATGTCCGCGCGGTGAATGGCCGTTTCATGGTGGGGGCAGGCGATGACGGCGTCGACTTCGCCGTTTTCGCACGCCCGGATGGCTGCTGTTGCAGATTGCACCGTGGATAGGCCTGCCTGCGGGGTGATCTCTCCCCATTGCACTGGTTGTGCCAGCGAGCCGGCTTCCTCATGAATGAGGTCTTGAAGAAGGGGCTCCATTTGGCAGATCTGCGCTGCTTGTTCAAGAGCGCTCCACGGTCCATAGACCTTGATCAGGGATCTTTCGGCGGCAGACAACTGCTGAAGAGCTTTCAGTGCAATTTCAGGGCCAATACCGTGGGGATCGCCGATGGCCAAAGCCAATCTACGGTGCACTATTGTCATAGCGGCAATGCCATCAGTGTGTCCGTCACCGTGCTGTCGCAAACCGCGATGCGTTCTTGCAGGCGTAACTTGCCATCGATCGTGGTGAATTTGTCGAGGTACTCACCGCTGGCAAAGACCTCTGTTTCCCCTGTATGCATGATGCGCAGCACCATGAACGGCGTGGAAGCACTGGCCTGTGTTGCATCGCCTGACTGGATCGAAGGCAGACCCAGAATATGGCGATAGCGATGGCGCTCGTAGATATTGGCTTCGCGCAGCGCAGAAATTCGGTCGGTGAGCATGTCCTGTGAATCCGCCCAGACAATGCCGGCAGCAAGCCCTTCAGCATGATTGTCGACATTGGTGACGCGATAGTGGCAATCCTTCGTGAAGAAGGTTGGCCATTGCTCCATGGCGTCACTGTCTATGGTCTTCGCGTAAGCGGCATTGAAGGCCGCGATTTGAATTTCATTGATCATGCTTGCATCTCCTGTCCCATGTGCTTGCGGTAGGCTTTCCAAAAGCCGCGTACCGAGGTTTCCGTGGCGCGGCCCTCGCTAGAGCCTTCGTGGTCTCCGCCCATCTCGATGACCGCGTCAAGGTCGGCCGCACCTGCGATGCCGCGCTGAACGAATCCACCGACAGCTCCGTCTTCCATGGAAATGAATCCGGCCGGGCCGATGAGGTTGGCCTGTTTGAGTCTGACCTTGCGCTGCTCGGGACTGTCATCTGCATAGCCGAGATAGGTCCAGTTGAGTTCCGAGCTGGAGATGCTCTTGGGCAACAACTGACGCACGGCGATGCTGTTCTGAATCTGCTGCAGCACAAAGCCAGGGAACACAGAAAGGATCTGCAGAGTCACGCCGTCCTCGAACTCCTCGAAGCCCTCTAGAAGGCTGGGATCTTTGAGCCGGTAACGCTCGTTGTCGGTGCGGATGGCCTGGTCCTTGTACGAGTCGTCTTTGGCGCTACGATCGATCATGGAATAGCTCACATGGTGGCCACCCGACTCGTCGACGATGACGCCGCCTTTTTGTGAGAGGCGATTCAGCTCGAAGGTGGTGAAGAACATATGCAGGAGGCTGGCGTGATAGCTGTCCTTCACGTTCTCGAAGTAGAGCTTCCAGTTGTTAGGCAGCTTTTGCGTGAAGCGACCGATGACTTCTACGGGCTTGTGCAGCACGCGCTCTATGCGCTCGCAAATCTCAGGGCCAAGGTAATCCTCAATGCTGGGTACATCCTCGGAAAAACTGCCAAAGACCAAACCGCAAAAGACAGCTACACGGAGCTTGCGCGGGCCATGCTCTTCTTTGCAGAACGAGGCCGGCATGCCACCCTGGCCCTTGACGCCTTTCTCGAAGGCAACGCCGGTCAGATCTCCCTGTCGGTTGTAGCTCCAGGCGTGATAGACGCACTGGAAACTATCCGCACGGCCCGATTTTTCCAGCGCGATGAGCGCGCCGCGATGCGCGCAGCGGTTCTCGAAGGCATAGATTTCCTGGTCGGCATCCCGCACGACAACTATCGGTGTTTCACCAACAAAGGTCGTGCGGAAATCACCCGCCTCGGGGATTTCAGATTCCAGGCACAGGTAGTTCCAGACCTCGCCGCGATAGATGCGCTGCTGTTCCTGATCAGCATTGGCTGTGTCGGTATAGATACCGAAAGGCACGCGCGTATTAGTGGCCCCATGCCACTGGATGATGGATTCTTGCATGTTGATTCCTAAGGGTTAGAGCTTGACGTTGGCGGCCTTCAGCACCTTCTTCCACTTCTCGGTTTCCTGGCGGATGAACTGAGCAGTCTTGGTGGGATCCCAACCGCAGGGCACGGCACCCTGTTCCAGAAAGTGCTTGCGGATGTCATTTGATGACAGAGCCTGGGCCATCTGCTTCTGAAGCCTCTGTGCGATTTCTGCACTCGTGCCTGGGGGAGCCACAACAGAAAAGAAAGTCAAGGCTTGCATGGCGGGCCATTGCTGCTCGGCGAAAGTGGGGACCTGGGGCAATATTTGAGACCGCTGCTCGTCGGCAACGGCCAGAATGCGCACCTTGCCGGCCTGGTGGTAGGTGGCCGACGAGCTGATGTTGTCGAAAAACACATCCACATTGCCACCGATCAGGTCAATCAGTGCCGGGGCTGTTCCCTTGTAAGGGATGACAGTCAGTTCAGTGCCAGTCAGCTGCATAAACATGGCAGCAGTCAGGTGAGATGTGGAGCCGTCGCCTTGCGTCGCCACAGTCACTTTTTTGGGATTGGCTTTGGCGTATGCAATGAACTCGCCAAGTGACTTAACAGGCAGCTTCGGGTTGATGACCAGGGCGTTGGGCACTGTGGCCAAAATCGTCACCGGTACCCAGCGAGTCGGGTCAAAGCTGAGCTTCTGATAGAGGTTGTGGTTGATGGCGATGGGCCCCGGAGGGGAGGCCAGCACAGTCATTCCGTCCGGCGGTGCCCGGAACACTAGATCGGCACCGATGTTTCCACCAGCCCCGGGCTTATTTTCAATGATCACGCCACCTGCGTAGTCCGCGCGGATTTTTTCGGCTACTAGGCGCGGCAGTACATCGGCGGTACCTCCCGCTGAGAAAGGCACGACGATCTTGAGAGGTTGATTTGACTGAGCCAGGCTACCTGTTGCAGCGACCGCAGCGGCAATGCCGATCAATGCTTCGCGTCTGCGAATGGATGCGTTGCGCATCTTGTCTCCTTCTTGTGTGGGGAACTGCAGTATGGGGATGTCGTACTTTGTGTTAAACCTGTTTTTGCGCTATGCGCAAAAATGTTGAAAACACCTTGATTTGATCGCTATGCAGGACAAGAACTTTGTGGAATCGCTGCGCAAGGGATTGGGGGTACTGACTTGCTTTGACCGTCGGCATACCCGGCTCACGCTGTCGGAAGTGGCCAGGCTCACGCAGTCCACACCAGCATCGGCCAGACGTTCACTCAGCACGCTGGTACAGCTTGGCTATCTAGAGAGTGACGGGAAGCTGTTCTGGATGCAGCCCAAGTCGCTGCTGATCGCCTATTCATTTCTGTCATCGCGCCCCATGCCTGCGTTGGCCCAGCCGCTACTGGACGCACTGTCGGAGCGCACCAGAGAGTCCGCTTCGCTTGGTACTTTGTTGGAAGACGATGCCATCATCATTGGCCGTTCGACCGCACGGCGCAGCTTGAGCACGGGCCTAGGAATAGGATCTAGGTTGCCGGTGTACTGTTCTGCGATTGGTCGGGTGCTGTTGTCAGGACTCCCCCAGCAGGAGGCGCGTGCAAGGCTGGAGATGATTGAGCGGATGGCTCTGACCCATCAGACAGTGACTGACTTGGAGGAGTTGCTGGGTCTGCTTGATACTTGCCGGCAATCCGGATGGTCATGCAGCGATGGAGAGTTGGAGCTGGGTGTGCGCTCCATGGCGGCGCCAGTGCGCGACCCTCAAGGCAACACAATTGCTGCCATGAGCATTGCAGTTAGAGCAGAGAGACTCAGCATGAGCGAGTTCAAAGAGACTTTTTTGATGCCGCTGAAGCGCGCTCGCAATGAGTTGGAAAAAAAGTTGTATCCGCAAGGGATGTAATGCGCCACCATGTCTTTGCCTAGCGCAGCGGCTGAGGCTCGGGTTTGCGCCGTCCTTCCGATGTCGGGCGCATGCGCGGGGCGTGCAGTTGTTCCTGATCGGACCGGGCAAGCCCAAGCCTGAGAGCGAGCACAAACCCTTCAAGGCGTATGAGCCTGGCTATGTGCATGTAGATGTGAAGTACCTGCCCCAGATGCAAGATGAGGACAAGCGCCGCTATGTCTTTGTTGCCATTGATCGGGCCACACGCTGGGTGTTCATTGATATCAAGCAACACAAGACGGCAGCGTCCGCCAAAGCCTTCTTGGCCGCCGTCCGCAAAGCTGCAGCATTTAGGATTCACACCATCCTCACCGACAACGGCAAAGAGTTCACAGACCGCTTGTTTGGCAGTCGCACTCGCCAGCCCACAGGCGAGCACGAATTCGTCCAGCTATGCCAAGCACTGGGGATAGAACATCGGCTCACCAAGCCCAGGACGCCAAAAACCAACGGCATGGTCGAGCGCTTCAATGGTCGCCTGAATCAAGTACTGCGCTCGCACCACTTCAACAGCGCAGAGGATTTGGAGAAGACGCTGCACAGGTTTGTCTGGCTGTATAACCACCACTTACCGCAAAAGGCACTGGGACACGAAGCCCCAGTTCAAGCACTCAAAAAATGGAAGATGAAAGCACCTGATTTATTCGTCAAGAACGTGCGCAATCATCCGGGACCTGACAATTCTTGAATCCCAATGCCGCCGAAAGCTGTGCAGCCTCTTCCCTTAACAGCGCGGCATAGCCCTGCACAACCTCTTCGTCGAGTCTTGCGCTGGGACCGAATAGCCCTAGCGATCCCACCACGCGGCCGCTGCTGTCGAAGAACGGCGCAGCAATAGCGACAGCGCCCTCAATCAGCTCATCGCGACTGGTGGCGTAGCCTTCGAGGCGAATCTGCTTGAGCTGTTCGGTGCACCGCTTAGCTTCGGCGGCGTTTTCCGCGCCATAAGCGCTAAGGTCTTGCTTGCTCACGTTCAGCCATGCCAGGATCGAGCGACCACTGGCGCCCCGCACGAGCTTCTCGCGATAACCTACGCCCCGCTTGAAGCTCAGAGGCTGCGTGCTGGGAAGTTCGGCAACACATATCCTGAAAGCACCCTCATGTACGTGCAGGGAAATGGTCTCGCGGGTTTTCTCCCACAGGCGGCGCATCATGGGTTGGGCAACGGTTTCGTAGCTCATGCCTGCGGACCAGGCATGAGCCATCTGAGCGACTGCCGGGCCGAGCCGGAAACGCTGGGGTTCGCCCTCGGAAACGAGAAACCCCTTGGTATTGAGCGTATCGAGGGGTCTCCTCGTTTTCAGTGCAATAAGTGACGGTACGCAAAGCTAGCACTGGCGCGGGGGTGGTCTGGGTAGACCGTTGATTTCATTGACTTTCCTGTTCGCTTTGTAAACGGGTATGGTGGCCTCCCACTTTTGAGGTT
>NZ_JBKDTZ010000173.1:0-2808 GCF_046339755.1 Acidovorax sp.
CCCGTTCGAAGATCACAGCGGCAGCTGGCAAGGCCGCTACTACCAGGACATCGCCATTGGCCGGGTGCTGGAGGCCATCGCCGATGGCCGAGAGCGCATCCTGCTCACGCTGGCCACCGTCACAGGCAAGACCTACATCGCCTTCCAGCTCGCGTGGAAGCTTTATCAGAGCCGATGGAACCTGGTCGACTGGAAGAGCGGCGCCGCACCCACTCGCCGCCCGCGCATCCTGTTCCTGGCCGATCGGAACATCCTGGCTGACCAGGCCTACAACGCCTTTTCGGCGTTCGAGGACCGATCGCCCGGCACGCTGGTACGGGTCGAGCCGGACGAGATCAAGAAGAAGGGCAGGGTGCCCAAGAACGGCAGCATCTTCTTCACGATCTTCCAGACCTTCATGAGCGGACCGCCAGTCGACGGCAAGCCGGCGCCGTACTTCGGCGAATACCCGGCGGACTTCTTCGACTTCATCGTGATCGACGAATGTCACCGCGGTGGCGCCAGCGACGAGAGCAGCTGGCGCGCCATCCTCGATTACTTCTCGCCGGCCGTGCAGCTTGGCCTGACGGCCACGCCCAAGCGCAGCGACAACGCCGACACCTACGCCTACTTCGGCGAGCCGGTCTACAGCTACTCGCTCAAGGAAGGCATCAACGACGGCTTCCTGACCCCGTTCAAGGTCAAGCAGATCGCGACCACGCTGGACGAGTACGTCTACACCCCGGACGACCAGGTGATCGAAGGCAGCGTGGAGCAGGGCAAGCGGTACGAAGAAAAGGACTTCAACCGCGTCATCGAGATCAAGGAGCGCGAGGCCTACCGGGTCAGGCTCTTCATGGAGATGATCGATCAGCGCGAGAAGACGCTGGTCTTCTGTGCAACCCAGGTCCATGCGCTGGCAATCCGAGATCTCATCAACCAGGCCAAGACCAGCACCGACCCTCTGTACTGCGTTCGTGTCACCGCCAACGACGGTGCGCTGGGCGACCAGTACCTGCGGGACTTTCAGGACAACGAAAAGACGATCCCGACGGTCCTGACCACATCGCAGAAGCTGTCCACCGGCGTGGACGCACGCAACGTGCGCAACATCGTGCTGATGCGCCCTGTGAACTCGATGATCGAGTTCAAGCAGATCATCGGCCGCGGCACACGCCTGTACGAAGGCAAGGACCACTTCACGATCTACGACTTCGTCAAGGCACACCGGCTGTTCAGCGACCCTGAGTGGGACGGCGAGCCGCTGGAGCCGGAGACCAAGCCACTGACCACCGGCACCGGGGCGACAGAACTCACTGCGGCAGAGCCTCAGCCCGAAACGCCGAAGGAAAAGGCTCCGTCAAAGATCAAGGTCAAGCTCGCCGATGGCAAGGCCCGCACCATCCAGAGCATGACGGCAACGAGCTTCTGGAGCGCGGACGGCAAGCCGATGTCGGCTGCGCAGTTCCTGGAAGCCCTGTTCGGCGCGCTGCCCGAGTTCTTCAAGGACGAGGATGAGCTGCGGCGGCTGTGGAGCCAGCCCGACACCCGAAAAGCACTACTCGCAGGCCTGGCAGACAAGGGCTTCGGACGCGAGCAGCTGCAGGCGATGCAGAAGAGCATCGAAGCTGAGAAGAGCGACCTCTTCGACGTGCTGGCCTTCGTAGCCTTCGCATCGGACCCGATCACCCGCGAACAGCGCGCCAAAGCAGCACGCGTGGCAACAGCGAGCGAACTGCCCGGCAAGCAGCGTGCCTTCGTCGACTTCGTGCTGGCCCAGTACGTCAAGGAGGGTGTCGACGAGCTGGAATCCGAGAAGCTGTCACCGCTGCTGCGGCTGCGCTACAAGGCCCTGAGCGACGCCTTCACTGAGCTGGGAAAGCCTGAGGATGTGCGCCGGGTATTCGTGGGATTCCAGCGGCATCTCTACAGCACTGGAGCGCGCCGATCATGATCCCGGACTACCAGACCCTCATGCGCCCCGTCCTAGTCTGCGCGGCGGTTGGTGAGACTCGGATCGGCGACGCCGTCGAGGATCTGGCCAACAAGCTGGGCCTAACCCCCGACGAGCGCGCTGAGCTGCTGCCAAGCGGTAAGCAGTCGCGGTTCGCGAACCGCGTGAACTGGGCCAAGGCATACCTGGCCAAAGCCGGCCTGGTGGAGAACACACGCCGCGGCTACTTCCGTATCACGCCCCGCGGCCAGGCCGCACTGGCGGATGCCGCCGCCACGATCAACAACGCCTACCTCGACCAGTTCAGGGAGTTCCAGGACTTCAAGGCCAAGGTCAACGAGGCCGACGGCGCCACCGCCACAACATCACCCGCGCAGGCATCGGCGCCCTTCAGCACCCCCGCAGGCACCGAGACCCCGGACGAGGCTCTGCGCAAGGCCCACAGTGCCATCACCGGCGCCCTGGCCGCAGACCTGCTGGACCGCGTGCGCAAGGCCACGCCGGCGTTCTTCGAGAGGCTGATCGTCGAGCTGCTGCTGGCCATGGGCTACGGCGGCACGTCAGAAGGAGCCGGCCGTGCGCTGGGCCAGAGCGGTGACGACGGCGTCGACGGCGTCATTGACCAGGACCCACTCGGCGTCGACCAGATCTTCGTCCAGGCCAAGCGCTACGCCGAAGGCAACAACATCGGCGCCGGTGCCATCCGCGATTTCTATGGCGCCCTGAGCCTGAAGAAGGCCCACAAGGGCATCTTCGTCACCACCTCGGCCTTCAGCCAGCCGGCGGTCGATACCGCACGCGGGCTCGGCTCGCGAATCGTGCTGATCGACGGCTTGCAGCTCTCGCGGTTGATGATTCGGTACAACGTGGGGTGC
>NZ_JBKDTZ010000174.1:0-4704 GCF_046339755.1 Acidovorax sp.
GACATCAAGGACATGCGGGCCGGGTTGATCTGGCCAAAACCTTCCTTGCGTGCGTCGGGGCTGGCAACCACCGCGTCGATGTCCATTTGCAGGCGGCGCGTTTCCAGCGGCACGTTGACGATGCCGTCGCGCGCCTTCACATGCTCGATGGAGGCAGCGGGGTTGGCCATGACTTCCTTGGCGCCCTTGGTGAAGGCCTTGAGGAAGGACTTGATCGCCTCGGGGTTCTCCTTGATGAGCTTGGGCGAGGCGATGATCACGTTGCCGTACAGCTTCACGCCGAAGTCGGCATAGGGCAGCACCACCACGTCAGATGCCTTGGCGCCGCGCGCCTCCAGGTTCAGCAGCGAGGTGAAGGTGAAGCCGGTGATGGCATCCACATCGCCGCGCACCAGCATGGTCTCGCGCAGCGGCGGGTCCATGGCGGTCCATTGCACGCTGCCCACGCTGTTGGCCTTCTGGAAGATGGGGAAGGCGCGGCGGCCGGCGTCGAACACCGGGGCGCCGAGCTTCTTGCCGGCCAGGTCGGCCGGCTTGGCGATGCCGCTCTTCTTGAGCGCCATGACCGAGGCGGGCGTGTTGTTGTATACCATCATCACCGCCACCGGCTTGTTCTGCGCGTCGGGGTTGTTGGCGTGGAATTCCATCACCGCGGCCAGGTCGGCAAAGCCCATGTCGTAGGTGCCCGAGGCCACGCGCTGCACGGCGCCGCCCGAGCCGTTGCCGGCGTCCACCGTCACGTCCAGGCCGGCGGCCTTGAAGTAGCCCTTGGCCACGGGCTGCAGGAACAGGGCGGCAGGGCCTTCGAAGCGCCAGTCCAGCTGGAACTTGATGGGCGTGGTGGCCTGGGCCTGGGCAGCCAGGGAGAAACCGCCAGCGGCGGCCAGCAGCACGGCGGCTTGCAGGAGGGTACGTTTGTTCATGCTTGGGTTCCTGTCGGTGGGTGGCAGAGGACGGCGGGGCGGTGCGGTTGCACCGCGGCTGTGCCATGCAGGGGAATCAGCAAAAACGATGCCTGCTTTCCTGTATGCAAGGCCGTTTTGCGGACTATTGTTCGCCACATTGGTGCATGCCGGACTGCAGGTTTTCCCGAAATGGTGCACCAGGCGTGTATGCCACGGTGGTACATCGTTGATTCACCACAGCTGTGCGGGATTGGGAAAAAACCTGCCCCTGCAAAACCGTGCCGGTGGTACAACGAAAGTCCATTCATACCCCATGGTCAAGGGAGGATCGCATGGCAAATATCCAGGAATTCTTCGAGAACGTGCAGTTGCCCACCATCCCCGACGTGGCGCGCGAGCTGATCGCCACCATGAAGGAGGACGACATCCCCTTCGAGAAGGTGCGGGCAGCCATCTCCAAGGACCCGGCCCTCACGGCCAAGCTGATCCGCCTGGCCAACAGCGCGCGCTTCGGCCTGCCGCGCCAGGTGGCCTCGCTCGATGACGCCATCACCATGGTGGGCCTGAACCAGGTGCGCACGCTGGCCCTGGCGTCGTGCATGTCCGGCGTGTTCAAGGATGCTCAGGGCGTGGACGCCGACGCCTTCTGGAAGGAAAGCATGGCCATTGCCGGCTACTCGCAGTGGCTGGCGCGCACCCTGGGCTCGGACGTGCAGGAGTCCTGGCTCGCGGGCTTCCTGGTGCGGCTGGGCGAACTCATCATTGCGCAGAAGATGCCCGAGCAGATCCCTGCCATCGAGCAGCTGCCCCACCACGCGGGTGGCCGCTGGGAGCGTGAGCGATCCCTGCTGGGCTTTACCGAGGCGCAGGTGACCGGCGAGCTGGCGCGGCGCTGGCGCTTCCCGGACACCATCGTGCGCGCGCTGGAGACGGCCGAGGACCCCGTGGCCTCGAACCCCTTCTGCCGCCTGGGCGGCATCCTGCACGTGGCCACGCTGCTGGCCGAGATCGGGCTCGAAGAGCCCAAGTCGCCCGCCGACACCATTGCCAGCCTGCCCGCCGAGGTGACCAAGGCCCTGCAGCTCGACCCCGACTGGCTGGTGGAGCACCTGCCGCCCGTGGCCAATTACGTGGACGTGTCAGTACGCTGACTGCCCCCAAAAAGCAAAAAGAGGCCCGAGGGCCTCTTCTTTTTGTGGGCACCGATGCAGATCAGCGCTTGCGCGTGGCCGCGCTGGCAACGGCCAGGGCAGTCATGTTGAACACCCGGCGCACCGTGGCCGCAGGGGTCAGGATGTAGGCCGTTGCGGCACCGCCCATCAGGATGGGGCCCACGGTCACACCGCCGCTGGTGGTGGTCTTGAGCACGTTGTACAGGATGTTGGCGGCATCCAGGTTGGGGCAGATCAGCAGGTTGGCCGAGTCGGTGAGCGTGGAATCCGCCATGTAGGCATTGCGGATGTTGGGCTCCAGCGCGGCATCGCCGTGCAGCTCGCCGTCGCACTCGATCTCGGGGTGGGCGGCCACGAACAGGTCGCGCGCCTCGCGCATCTTGCGCGCAGAGGGGCGCTTGGACGAGCCGTAGCTCGAGTGCGACAGGAAGGCCACCTTGGCCGGCACGCCGAAGTGCTGCACCTCCTGCACCGACATCCAGGCGATGTCGGCCAGTTGCTGCGCCGTGGGGTTTTCGTTCACGTACGTGTCGGCGATGAACAGCGTGCCGCGGTTGGTCATCAGCGCGTTGAGCGCGGCGTAGTCGTTCACGCCCTCCTGGCGGCCCAGGATGCTGTGGATGCGCTCCAGATGGGTCTCATACGTACCCACCAGGCCGCAGATCATGGCGTCGGCATCGCCCAGCGCCACCATCAGCGAAGCGATGATGGTGTTGGAGCGGCGCACGGCCGCCTTGGCCACTTCGGGCGTGGCGCCGTCGCGCTTCATGAGGCCGTGGTAGTGCTCCCAGTACTGGCGGAAGCGCGGATCGTCCTCGGGGTTGCACACCTCCACGTCCTTGCCCAACTGCATGCGCAGGCCGGCCTTCTCGATGCGGGCGGCGATCACGGCGGGGCGGCCGATCAGGATGGGCTGGGCGATCTTGTCGTCGATGGCCATCTGCGCGGCACGCAGCGCGCGCTCGTCTTCGCCATCGGCGTAGGCCACGCGCTTGCTGCCTTCGGGCAGGGACTTGGCCGCGGTGATCACCGGGCGCATCAGCATGCCGGTCTGGTAGACGAAGCGCGACAGGGCCTCCTTGTAGGCCTCCATGTCGGTGATGGGGCGGGTGGCCACGCCCGATGCCTCGGCCGCCTTGGCCACGGCGGGCGCGATCTTCAGGATCAGGCGCGAGTCGAAGGGCGTGGGGATCAGGTAGTCGGGGCCGAAGGTCAGCTCCTTGCCTGCATAGGCGCTGGCCACTTCCTCGCTCACGTCGGCCTTGGCCAGGTCTGCGATCTCGCGCACGCAGGCCAGCTTCATGGCTTCGGTGATCTTGGTCGCGCCGCAGTCCAGCGCACCGCGGAAGATGTAGGGGAAGCACAGGACGTTGTTGACCTGGTTCGGGTAGTCCGAGCGACCCGTGGCGATGATGCAGTCCGGCCGCACGGCCTTGGCCAGCTCGGGGCGGATCTCGGGTTCGGGGTTGGCCAGCGCCAGGATGATGGGCTTGGTGCCCATGGTCTTGACCATTTCGGCCGTGAGCACGCCTGCTGCCGAGCAGCCCAGGAACACGTCGGCACCGTTGACCACGTCGGCCAGGGTGCGGGCCTCGGTCTTTTGCGCATAGCGCTGCTTGGAGGCATCGAGCCCGCCGGGGCGGCCGTCGTAGATCACGCCCTTGGAGTCGACCATGTAGACGTTCTCGCGCTTCACGCCCAGGCCCACCATCACGTCCACGCAGGCAATGGCCGCGGCGCCCGCGCCCGACACGGCGATCTTTACCGCGCCGATCTCCTTGCCCACCAGTTCCAGGCCGTTGAGCAGCGCGGCGCTGGAGATGATGGCCGTGCCGTGCTGGTCGTCGTGGAAGACCGGAATGTTCAGCCGCTCCGACAGCTTCTTCTCGATGTAGAAGCACTCGGGCGCCTTGATGTCTTCGAGGTTGATGCCGCCCAGCGTGGGCTCCAGCGAGGCGATGATGTCCACCAGCTTGTCGGGGTCGCGCTCGGCCAGTTCGATGTCGAACACGTCCACGCCGGCGAACTTCTTGAACAGGCAGCCCTTGCCCTCCATCACCGGCTTGCTGGCCAGCGGGCCGATGTCGCCCAGGCCCAGCACGGCCGTGCCGTTGGTCACCACGCCGACCAGGTTGCCGCGCGAGGTGAAGTCGAAGGCCTTGGAGGGGTCGGCCTGGATGTCCAGGCAGGGGTAGGCCACGCCGGGCGAATAGGCCAGCGACAGATCGCGCTGGTTGGACAGCGGCTTGGTCGGGGTGACCGCAATCTTGCCCCGGCTGGGGTTGCGGTGGTATTCACGGGCGGCGTCGCGCAATGCCTCTTCGGCAGCGGAAAGGTTCTGTGTCATACGGAAATCCTGCAGGAGATTCTCAGCAAATGCCGAAAATGAGCTTACTCCATGGCGAAGGCGATGGGAGTGAGGGTTCGGGCTTGTTGACACTATTTTCGGGGATCGCGTTGCCCGGCCTGGGGGCAGGTTGCAAGGCGCCCGTGCGCAGCAAGGTAGGCACCGTGCAAGCGCTGGCAACGCCGCAGACGGCCCCCAGGTCGTGCAACCCGAAGGGAAGGCCCTTGCCGGCGCGCCACTCGTCGGTGCGCGCCCTGCGTGGGCCACAACACACGCAGCG
>NZ_JBKDTZ010000175.1:0-12703 GCF_046339755.1 Acidovorax sp.
TGCCCCGCCCTCGGCCGCCGCCACCCCCCATGCCCTGGCACGCCTGGCCGCGCTGGCCCGCACCGCCCCGAAGGCGAAAGACGAGAACACCGCCCCCGTACAGGGCGTGCAGGGCAGCCGGCTGCGCGTGTCGCACGGGCCGGCCTTCAACGACTACGTGGGCGCGTCCATCGCCTTCTCGCCGGTGCCTGCGCGCGGGGCGGCTCCTGCCGCCGGGCCCGATGCGGGCGGTTTCTACCTGCTGCTGGTGGAGTCCATCCCTGCGGGCACCGATGGCTCGCCCGTGGCCCGCAACCTGGTGCGCAACGTCTACCAGCGCTCCCTCGACAACCCGCACACACTGTCCGAGGGCGAGCGCTCGGGCTGGCGCGACTCGCGCCCGATCTACATCCCCGAAGGCACCAAGACCGACCGCCTGCACCTGGTGGGCTGGGTGCAGGACAAGGATGGCCGCATCATCGACGCGGCGCAATCGCGCTGCGTGCCATAGGCCAGGCCCTATTGGAGGGATAACAGTAGGGATATACCGCCGCTGGCTGGGGCGGGTAGAATCAATCACCGGGCCCAAGTTTCTTGAAGCCCGGTTTTTTTGTGCCTGCGCATTGCAGGGTTCGTTGCGTTCTTCTCGGACGCAACCGCAGAGCCGGTCTCCAGGCCAAGCGCCCACCGCAGCAAAAATCCTTTTGCTGCGTCCTTTGATGGAGCTTGGAAATCTCATGGAAATCTTCGACTACGACAATGTTCTCTTGCTGCCGCGCAAGTGCCGGGTGGAAAGCCGTTCGGAATGCGATGCCGGCGTGGAGCTGGGCGGGCGCACCTTCCGCCTGCCGGTCGTGCCCGCCAACATGAAGACGGTGGTGGACGAGAGCATCTGCACCTGGATGGCGCAGAACGGCTACTTCTACGTCATGCACCGCTTCGACCTGGACAACGTGCAGTTCGTGCGCGACATGCACGCCAAGGGCTGCTATGCCTCGATCTCGCTGGGCGTGAAGCAACCCGACTACGACACCGTGGACCAACTGGCCGCCGCGGGCATCACGCCCGAGTACGTGACCATCGACATCGCGCACGGCCATGCCGACAGCGTGAAGAACATGATCGACTACCTCAAGTCCAAGCTGCCCACGGCCTTCGTGATCGCCGGCAACGTGGCCACGCCCGAAGCGGTGATCGACCTGGAAAACTGGGGTGCCGACGCCACCAAGGTGGGCGTGGGCCCGGGCAAGGTCTGCATCACCAAGCTCAAGACCGGCTTCGGCACCGGTGGCTGGCAGCTCTCGGCGCTCAAGTGGTGCGCGCGCGTGGCCACCAAGCCCATCATTGCCGATGGCGGCATCCGCAGCCATGGCGACATCGCCAAGAGCATCCGCTTCGGCGCAAGCATGGTCATGATCGGCTCGCTCTTCGCCGGGCACGAGGAATCGCCCGGCAACACCGTGGAGGTGGACGGCGCGCTGTTCAAGGAGTACTACGGCTCGGCCAGCGACTTCAACAAGGGCGAGTACAAGCACGTGGAAGGCAAGCGCATCCTCGAACCCATCAAGGGCAAGCTGGCGGGCACCCTGGTCGAGATGGAACAGGACGTGCAAAGCTCCATCAGCTACGCCGGCGGCAAGAAGCTGATGGACATCCGCAAGGTGAACTACGTGATCCTGGGCGGTGACAACGCGGGTGAGCACCTGCTGATGTAAGCCCGCAGGGGCGTGAAGGAGCGTCAGGCCCTCAGCAGGATGAGGGCCATGTGGTGCACATCGTGCCCGGGTTTGGCCAGCGCATCGACGATGCTGAAGTGGTTCAGCCCCTCTTGCACCTGGCAGCGCGGCACGGCGTGCGAGCCCCAGGCGTCCTGCACCAGACGCGCCTGGCGGATGAATTCCGGGCTCTCATCGCCGCCCACGGCGCAGTACAGCATGCCCTGGCCGGGCGCCTGCAGGCGCGCCGGGCTGTACTGCAGCACCTGCTGCTCGGTGAGCTTGAGCGTTTCCTGCAGGAAGGGCGTGTGCATCAGCGGATCGAGGTCGTGCAGGCCCGAGATGGACAGGGCGTTGCGCACCGCGCCGTCGGGCAGGTTGCCGATCAGGGGCCAGACGCTGGTGAGCAGCATGGCCGCCAGTTGCCCGCCGGCCGAGTGGCCCGCCACCGTGATGCGGTGCGGATCGCCACCATAGCGTCCAATGTTCTGCCAGATCCAGGCGATGGCCTTTTCCATCTGCCGCATGATCTGGGGGATGCCGACCGGCGCCTCGGGCGTGCCGGGGCACAGCGCATAGTTGACCACCACCACGCAGACACCCTCGCGGTTGAACGCCGGCGCGATGAAGGAGTGGTCGGACTTGTCGAGCGCGCGCCAGTAGCCGCCATGGATGAAGACCAGCACCGGAGCCCCCTTGCCCGACCCGGGCGGCAACTGGGTGGTGGGAAACACGTCCAGGGTCTCGCGCGGGCCCTTGCCGTAGGCCAGGTCGGGTACGCAGGGATGCTCGGCCCGCACCTGGGCCGACTCCTTGGCCCAGCGCGCGAAATAGTTCACATGCTCGGGCACCAGGGCCCGGTTGTTGTACATCAGCTCGAGCCAGGCGGGGTCGTGCGGCGTTTGGGTGTCCAGGGCCATGGGTATGTCTCCTCTCGCGCCACATCATCCCGGCAAGTGGCATCGACTGCAAGCCCGATGACAGGCTGGCGCAGCGAAAAGCGCCGATGATGGAGGCCGAGACATCCGCACCAGGAGACAGACCCATGAACAACAACACCCCTCCCCTGCGCACCGCCGTCCTGGGCATCGGCATGATGGGCGCCCCCATGGCGCGCCGGCTGCGCACCGCCGGCCACGAAGTCCATGCCTGGAACCGCACGCGCGAGGCGGCCGAACCACTCACCGCCAGCGGCATCACCGTCCATTCCGACGTGCGCGACGCCGTGGCCGGTGCGGACGTGGTGATCAGCCTGCTGGCCAACGGCCCCGTGGTGGGCCATGTGTTGTTCGAACTGGGCGCGGCGCAGGCCCTGCGCCGGGACGCGCTGTTCATCGACATGGCCTCCATCCAGCCGCGCGAGGCGCGCGACCATGCGGCACGCCTGGGCGAGATGGGCATCGCCCACCTGGACGCCCCGGTCTCCGGCGGTACCGTGGGCGCCGAGAGCGGCACCCTGGCCATCATGGCCGGGGGCCGGCCGGAGGACTTCGCGCGCGCCCAGCCCATCTTCGACGCCTTCGGGCGCGCCACGCATGTGGGCCCGCATGGCGCCGGCCAACTCGCCAAGCTGGCCAACCAGATGATCGTGGGCATCACCATCGGCGCCGTGGCCGAGGCGCTGCTGTTTGCCGCCAAGGGTGGCGCCGACATGGCCAAGGTGCGCGAGGCCATCAGCGGCGGCTTTGCCGACAGCCGCATCCTGCAGTTGCACGGCCAGCGCATGGTGGAGCGCAACTTCGCGCCCCAGGGCCGCATGACCGTGCAGCTCAAGGACATGCGCAACGCCCTGGCGACCGCAGGGGAGATCGGCTTCGACGCACCCGTCACCGCCCTGTTCGAGGCGTTGTATGCCGAGGGCGTGGAGCATGGCCTGGGCGAGCTGGACCACAGCGCGCTGTTCGTCGAGCTGGCCAGTCGCAACGCGATGCAGTGAGTGAACGGATGAAAAAAGAAGAAATTTTTGACCGGATTTGCCAACACCCCAAAAACTAGTGCATAATTCGAGGCTCTGCAGCGATGCAGACAGATCACTAAAAGATTTGGGTTCTTAGCTCAGTTGGTAGAGCAGCGGACTCTTAATCCGTAGGTCGAGTGTTCGAGTCACTCAGGACCCACCAAATCTAAGCCGCGAGGCACAAGGCGCCGATGCCATCCGAACAGGAGCATCGGCGTTCTTGTTTTTGCCCCCTGCAGTGCGCGCCATCCACAGATGCCCAATCAGCCCCAACCTGGTGCAGGCGTTGCGCCGGGGCGCGCGGCATCCCGCATAATCGACGGCAGGGCCCACCACGCCAGGCCTCATTTCCGCCCACCTGCGGCGCACCCCACGACCCCCCGGCCCTCCCCTCTTCGCATGAACCCACAAGCCCATCTGCTCTGGAAAGCGCCCCGCTGGGCATTGGCGGTGCTGCTGGCGGTGCTGGGGATGCTGGGGCCGTTCTCCATCGACACCTACATCCCCGCGTTCTCGGGCATTGCCGCGGCACTGGGCGCAACGCCGGTGCAGATGCAGCAGACGCTGTCGGCCTACCTGTTCGGTTTTGCCTTCATGAGCCTGTTCCACGGCGCCCTGGCCGACAGCTTCGGGCGCCGGCCGGTGATCCTCTGGGGCATCGCGGTGTTCACGCTGGCCTCAGCCGGCTGCGCACTGTCGCAGACCATCGGGCAGCTGGTGTTCTTCCGTGCACTGCAGGGGCTGTCCACCGGTGCCGGCATCGTGGTCTCGCGCGCCGTGATCCGCGACATGTTCCCGCCCGCCCAGGCGCAGAAGGTGATGAGCCAGGTCACCATCTACTTCGGCGTGGCCCCGGCGATCGCGCCCATCATCGGCGGCTGGCTGTTCGTGCACACCGGCTGGCACAGCATCTTCTGGTTCCTGACCCTGGTGGGCGTGGCGCTGTGGACGGCCAACTACCGGCTGCTGCCCGAGACGCTGCACATCGAGCACCGCCAGCCCTTCAACATGCGCCACCTGCTGCAGGGCTATGTGCAGCTGGGTTCGAGCGCACGCTTCGTGCTGCTGGCACTGGCCAGCGGCGTGCCCTTCAATGGCATGTTCCTGTACGTGCTGTCGGCACCTGCCTTCCTCGGCGACCACCTGGGCCTGGCCCCCACGCAGTTCTTCTGGTTCTTCTTCCTGACCATCTCGGGCATCATGGGCGGCGCCTGGCTCAGCGGCCGCCTGGCCGGGCGCATTCCGCCCAAGCGGCAGATCCGCCACGGCTTTCTCATCATGTTCACGGTGGCCGTGCTCAATCTGGCGGCCAACCTGCTGTTCCCGCCCTACGCCTGGTGGGCGCTGCTGCCGATCGCCGTGTTCTCGTTCGGCTGGGCACTGATGGTGCCGGTGGTGACGCTGCTGGTGCTGGATCTGCACCCCGAACGCCGGGGCATGGCCTCGTCCATGCAGGCCTTCGTGGGCTCCACGGCCAACGGGCTGGTGGCCGGCGTGATCGCCCCGCTGGTGATGCACTCCACCCTCTGGCTGGCGCTGTCTTCATTGCTGATGCTGTGCATCGGCCTGGTGTCGTGGATCTACCTGCACCATCGTTGGCCCGACATCGGCAGAACACCCGCCAATCTCTGAGCGACGCCGCCGCGGCCAGCGGCGCCGGCATCAGGAGCCTGATTGCCGGCGGTCGTGGTCCCTTTGCTGGTAGTAGCGGTTCTTTTCCGCATACATCGCCTGGTCGGCGCGGTTGATGGTGGCCTCCACCGCATCGCCAGACTGGCAACTGGCGATGCCCATGGCCAGGCTCAGGTGCTGGCCGGGGTAGAACTGGTTGTTCAGCTCGAGCATGGAGAGGATGCGCTCCTGCAGCGCCAGGGCCCCGCGCTCGTCGGTGCCCGGCAACAGCACGGTGAACTCGTCGCCGCCGATGCGCGCGGCGCAGGCTGGCGCATCCACCGCCTTGGCCAGCACCTCGCCGACCCGGCGCAGCATGGAGTCGCCGGCTGCGTGGCCCTGCTCGTCGTTGACCACCTTGAGGCCGTTCAGGTCGATGGCGATCACCGACAGTGGCCAGGGGCCCTTGCGCGTGAGGCGGTTGAGTTCTTCGGCATAGAAGGCACGGTTGCGCAGCTGGGTCAGCACGTCGTGCTTGCCCAGGTATTCGAGGTAGGCCTCGGCCTTCTTGCGCGCGGTGATGTCCACCAGCGACAGCAGCACCAGGCCCCAGTCGTGCCGGTGGCTGTCGAGCACCGAGAACTGCATGTGGATGTTCACCGCATCGCCCGAGAGCGAGTAGTTGGTCACCTCGCGCTGCTGAAAGGTCTTGCCCTCCCACAGGTCCTGCAGCTGCTCGCCGAAGGATTCGTGCATCTCGCCGCGGAACACCCGGCCGATGTTGTTGAGCAGCATGTCCTTGCTGGAGGCGCCAAACATGCGCAGGGTCTGCTGGTTCACGTCGATGACGCGGATCTCCTGCATGCAGCGGCCCACGAAATCGGGGTGCACCTTGAGGAAGGTCTTGAAGTCGCCGATGCCCTGGGCACGCACGCCATCGAGCAGGTTCTTGACGGCGCTGAAGTCCTCGACCCATAGCGACACGGGCGAATGCTCGAACAGGTCGCGCGCGTACTGCTCGCCGCGCTGGATGCGGCGCGCATCGTTGAACTGCGCGGTGTTGTCTTCCAGCGAGACCAGCACGCGGCTCCAGTCGTGCTCGTGGCCCGGCAGGATGCGCGCGCGCACCTGCACGTCCAGGCGCCGGCCATCGAGCGCATAGTTCACCGTCTGGTTGGAGAACTCCAGTTGCCCATCCCACAACTGCGCCAGCTCGTGCGATGCCGTGTCGTGCCGGTCGTCGCGAAAGACCTTGTCGAGGTTGGCGACCAGGTGCTCCAGGCTGTCGGCGGAGAACAGCTCCAGCGTGCGGCGGTTGACCTGCAGCACGCGCAGCGAGGCGCTGCACTGGCGCAGGCGGGCCCGGTCCTGGGCCAGGTGGGCACGGATGTCGGTCACCCCTTCCGCGCGCCAGCCGTCGAACAGCTGTTTGAGCTCGCTGAAGTCCTCAAGCCACAACGACACGGGCGCCAGCTCGAACATGTGCTCGTAATCGGCCCCCGAGGATAGAGATGACACCACGACAAATTCCTCCGTGGGCAATTATTGACGACACGGCCCCGGAAATCAGGCCCGCCGCGACATCCCGGCGCAAAAAAGGGCTGGCACCTTGCGGTGCCAGCCCTTTGGTGAAGCCCGCCGGGGGCGGGTTTCATTCAGCAGGAGGATCTGCGATCAGCGTGCGGGACGGGCGGGACGCTTGCGTGCATCGTGGGCCACAAAGGGCTTGCCGCCGCCAGCGCCGGCTGGCTTGGAGAACGCGGGCTTGCGCGGAGCGAAGTCGCCACGCGGTGCGCCGGCGTCGGCACGGGGGGCGAAGCGGCCCTGGCCGGCATCGCCGAAGCCTGGCTTGCGGCCATAGCCTTCGGCATCGCGGCGCGGAGCGCCACCACCGAAACCACGGTCTTCACGGGGAGCGCCATAGCCGCCACCGCCGTTGCCACCCTGGTAGCCACCTTCACGGCCGCCGCCGGGGAAGCCGCCGCGGTTGTTGTTGTCACTGCCACGGCCGGCGAAACCGCCACCAAAGCCGCCACCGAAACCACCGCGGTCATTGCCACGCGCAGGGCCATTGAAGCGGCCGCGCGATGGGTTTTCACGGTTGTCGTACGAGCGGCCTGGGCCGCCACGGCCACCGCCGAAGTCGCCACCACGTGGCGCCTGGGGCGCACGCTGGGTGGGCTCCATGCCGGCGACGACTTCCGACTTGAACTGCTGGCGGCTGTAGGCTTCGATGTCGTAGATCTTGCGGCGGTCACGGAACTCGGCGAACGTCACGGCCAGGCCGTCGCGGCCGGCACGGCCAGTGCGGCCGATGCGGTGGGTGTAGTCCTCGGCCTTCATGGGCAGGCCGAAGTTGAACACGTGGGTGATCGTGGGCACGTCGATGCCGCGTGCAGCCACGTCGGTCGCCACCAGGATCTGCACCTGGCCAGCGCGCAGCGCCATCAGGCGGCGGTTGCGCAGGCCCTGGCTCAGGGCGCCATGCAGTGCCACGGCCGAGAAGCCTTCCTGCTGCAGGTCATTGGCCAGGCCGTCGCACTCCACCTGGGTGCTGGCGAAAACGATGGCCTGGTTGATCGTGGTGTCACGCAGCCAGTGGTCCAGCAGCTTGCGCTTGTGCTGGGCGTTGTCGGCCCAGTACAGCACCTGCTTGATGTTGGCGTGCTTCTCTTGCGGAGAATCGATGGTCACCTTCTGCACCGACGAACCGCCATCGTGCATCACGCGCATGGCCAGTTGCTGGATGCGGGGCGCGAAGGTGGCGCTGAACATCATGGTCTGCTTGCGCTGGGCGGTCAGCTGGTTCAGTTCGGCCAGGTCGTCCGAGAAGCCCAGGTCGAGCATGCGGTCGGCTTCGTCGACAACCAGGAACTGCACCTTGTCGAGCTTGATCTGCATCGAGCGCTGCAGGTCCAGCAGGCGGCCGGGGGTGGCAACCACCAGGTCTGCGTTCTGCAGCTTGGCGATCTGCAGTTGGTAAGGCATGCCGCCCACCACATTGGCCACGCGCAGGCCACGGCAGTGCTTGACCAGGTCGATGGCGTCGTGCGCCACCTGCTGGGCCAGTTCACGCGTGGGGCACAGGATCAGGGCGCCCGGGGTGGCGGCCTTGAAGTTGCGCGAACTGGTGGGGTCCTTGCGCTTGGCGCGCTTGGGAGCGGGTTCGCCACGCTCGGCCGCTTCGGCCACGGCACGCTCGAAAGCGGCACGTTCTTCGGCTTCGGCAGCGGCTTGCTGGTTGATCAGCGTGTGCAGCACGGGCAGCAGGAAGGCCGCGGTCTTGCCCGAGCCGGTCTGGCTGGAGACCATCAGGTCAATGAAATGCTTGGCATCGGCGCCAGCACCCATGGCCAGGGGAATGGCCTTGAGCTGAACGCTGGTGGGCTGGGTGTAACCCAGGTCGGCCACGGCCTGGACGAGTTCGGGTGCCAGGCCCAGTTCCACGAAGCCATTGGGCTCGGCAGTCACGGCGGCGTCGGCTTCAGCGGCAACGGCCACTGCAGCGTCCAGGGCGGAGGACTGCACGGAAATGTCGGCAGCAAAGGAAGTATCGGCAGGCGCGAATTCGCCCTGCACCAAAGAGGTGTCGGTCATGAATTTTTCTCTCACGAAGACGGTCACGGGCGCTGCCCGTGATTGGCTTCGTCAAATGGTTAAAAAACATCAACCATCAAACGAAACCTGCGCTGGCGTCAGAGGCCAAGGCGGGTGGGCGTTATTCGCCAGTCCTGCACTGTCGAAGGACAGTCGGCTGGCAAGCCCGGTGTGTGAGGGGAGATGCACAATCTGCGAGGGCATTCCCGCGCAGCCAGCGATTATTGCACGGATCAGGGTTTCCCCGCAATACCCTTCAACTTTCAAACTGGTGGTGCCCACTGCCACCTGCCGCCTGACGGCGTCACCGGGCGCGGCGGGGCGGCTTCAGGTGGCTTACTTCGCCCCCACCGACAGCAGGTGCTCACGGTAGTGGGCCAATTCGTCGATGGACTCGTGCACATCGGCCAGGGCGGTGTGCTTTTGCGCCTTCTTGAAGCTGGTGTAGGCCTCGGGCTTCCAGCGCTTGGCCAGCTCCTTCAAGGTGCTGACGTCCACGTTGCGGTAGTGGAAGAACTTTTCCAGCTTGGGCATGTAGCGCACCAGAAAGCGCCGGTCCTGCCCGATGCTGTTGCCGCACATGGGCGCCGTGCCCTTGGGCACGTACTGGCTGAGGAAGGCGATGATCTGCGCTTCAGCCTCCTCCTCCGTGGTGGTGGATGCCTTGACCTTGTCGATCAGCCCACTGCGGCCATGGGTGCCCTTGTTCCAGGCGTCCATGCCATTGAGCAATGCATCCGACTGATGGATGGCGAACACCGGTCCTTCCACCCGAAGGTCCAGGTTCGGGCTGGTCACGACCACGGCAATCTCCAGCAAACGGTCGGTATCGGGCTCCAGGCCGGTCATTTCGCAATCGAGCCAAACCAGGTTCTGGTCCGATTTGGCGAGCTTTACGGGGGTGGGGTTGTTGGCTTCTGACATGGCCGGCATTGTCTCCTATGACCTAAACTCGCCGCACATGCCCACCTCCGAAGACTTTTCCCCCTCGATGCTGCTCACCCTGGGCTTTGCGGCCGCCCTGCTCATCGGCTTGGCGCTCAAGTTCTGGCTGGCCAGCCGGCAGGTCCGCCATGTGGCACGCCACCGCGCCAGCGTGCCGGCGGCCTTTGCCCAGCGCATTCCCCTGGCCGCACACCAGAAGGCGGCCGACTACACCATCACCAAGACCCGCCTGGGCATGCTGGAGATGGCGCTCGGCGCCGCGGTGCTGATGGGCTGGACCCTGCTCGGCGGCCTGGATGCGCTGAACCAGGCGCTGCTGTCCCTGCTGGGTGGCGGCGGCATGTGGCAGCAACTGGCGCTGCTGGCAGCCTTTGCGGCCATCAGCGGGCTCATCGACCTGCCGCTGTCGCTGTACCAGACCTTCGTGGTGGAAGAGCGCTTCGGCTTCAACAAGATGACCTGGCGCCTGTGGCTGGCTGACGCGTTCAAGGGCCTGCTGGTGGGCGCCGCCATCGGGCTGCCCATCGTGGCGCTGATCCTCTGGCTCATGGGCGCGGCCGGCCCCCTGTGGTGGCTGTGGGCCTGGTGCTTCTGGATGGGCTTCAACCTGCTCCTGATGGTGGTCTACCCGACCTTCATCGCACCGCTGTTCAACAAGTTCCAGCCGCTGGAGGACGAGTCGCTCAAGCAGCGCGTGACGGCGCTCATGCAGCGCTGCGGCTTCTCGGCCAAGGGGCTGTTTGTGATGGACGGCAGCCGCCGCAGCGCGCATGCGAATGCTTATTTCACGGGCTTTGGCGCGGCCAAGCGGGTGGTGTTCTTCGACACGCTGCTGCGCCAGCTGGCGCCCGGCGAAGTGGAGGCCGTGCTGGCCCACGAACTGGGCCACTTCAAGCACCGCCACATCGTGCAGCGCATCGTGGCCATGTTCGCCATGAGCCTGGTGGGCTTCGCGCTGCTGGGCTGGCTGTCCAACCAGGTGTGGTTCTACACCGGCCTGGGCGTGCGGCCCAACCTCTCGCTCGACGCGGGCGTGGCAGCCGCGCCCAACGATGCGCTGGCCCTGCTGCTGTTCATGCTGGCCGTGCCGGTGTTCACCTTCTTCATTTCGCCGCTGTTCGCGCGCCAGTCGCGCCGCCACGAATTCCAGGCCGATGCCTACGCCGTGGCCCAGGCCAGCGGTGCCGACCTGTCCTCGGCCCTGCTCAAGCTGTACGAGGACAATGCCTCCACGCTGACACCGGACCCGGTCTACGTGAAGTTCTACTATTCGCACCCGCCTGCCACCGAGCGGCTGGCGCGCATGCACACCCCGGCACCCGCCCCATGACTTCGCCCTCTTCTTCCTCCATGCTCCCCAAAAAAGACTGGTCGGCCATCACGCGCCGCGCACTGACTGCCACCGAGGTGGTCACCCAATTGGCCAAGGTCGAGGGCTGGAGCCTGGCCGGCGATGGCGCCGACGTGGCCATCGAGAAGACTTACCACTTCGCCAACTACTCCGAGACCATCTCGTTCGTGAACGCCGTGGCCTTCGTGGCGAATGCGCAGGACCACCACCCCGACCTGTCGGTGCACTACAGCCGCTGCGTGGTGCGGCTGAACACCCACGACGTCAAGGGCATCTCCAGCACCGACTTCGAGTGCGCCGCCCGCTTCGACGCACTGGTCGCCCTGTGAGGCAACAACACCATGGCTGAGCGCAGCGCCCTCATGCAAGGCACGGTGGTCGCCAGCCACGGGCGCCACTGCATGGTCGAGACCCCCGATGGCGAGCGCCGCATCTGCCATCCCCGGGGCAAGAAGAGCCAGGCCGTGGTGGGCGACCACGTGCTCTGGCAGGCCCCCCCGCCCGGCCAGGGCGAGGAAGGCACCATCGAGAAGGTCCAGGAGCGGCGCAACCTGTTCTACCGCCAGGACGAGATCCGCACCAAGTCCTTCGCGGCCAACCTGGACCAGGTGCTTATCCTGATCGCGGCCGAGCCCGTGTTTTCCGAGAGCCAGCTCTCGCGCGCCCTGATCGCCGCCGAGGCGGCGCAGATCACCCCCATCATCGCGCTCAACAAGAGCGACCTGGTGGAGCCCTTCGCCCGCGCCTGGGAGCGCCTGTTGCCCTACCGCCACATGGGCGGGGGCCAGCACTATGGCGTGCTGCCGCTGTCGCTGCGCCTGTCGAGCGAGGTGGACCGGGCCCTGCTCATGCAGCACCTCCAGGGCAAGACCACGCTGGTGCTGGGCCCCTCGGGCTCGGGCAAGAGCACGCTGATCAACCTGCTGGTGCCGGGCGCCACGGTGCTCACAGGCGAGATCTCCCAGGCCCTGAATTCGGGCAAGCACACCACGACCAGCACGCACTGGTACTGGATGGACAAGGAGCGCACCACGGCGCTGATCGACTCGCCGGGTTTCCAGGACTTCGGCCTGCACCACATTGCGCCGATGCAGCTGGCGGCCTGCATGCCGGACATCGCAGCGCATGCCACGGACTGCAAGTTCTACAACTGCACGCACCTGCATGAGCCGGGGTGCGGGGTGATCGATGCGGTCAAGCGCGGGCCTGCAAACGATGGGATCAGTGAGAGCCGGTACCGGATCTATGGGGATCTGTTTGCTGAGTTGAGCCATACGCGGTATTGAGGCTTCTTCCGCTTCTTTGGCTATGGTTGCTTCTGTTGCTTGCCAAGGGCGGAGGCCGGGATGTGCGCCCGGCGGCGCAGTAACTTTCTCTTGGGCCGCCAAGAGGGTGTAGAAGAAATCCATTTGAGCCGCGCAAGGAGCATGCGAGCCTGCGCCAGCCAGACCCAAGCGGCAGCGTAGAACGGCTTGCGGTCGTGGTGCATCACCAGCCTGCGATTGCGCTCCATCCACGCATGGGTGCGCTCCACCACCCAGCGCTTCT
>NZ_JBKDTZ010000176.1:0-26368 GCF_046339755.1 Acidovorax sp.
GGCCTCCGACGTTCATGATCTCACCGGCCAGCATGCAGAAGGGCACGGCCAGCAGCGGAAAGCTGTCGGCCCCGTTGATGACGTTCTGGGCCAGGATCTGCGCATCGAACAGGTCCAGGTGCCACATGAGGGCCACGCCGCTGAGCAGCAGCGCATAGGCGATGGGAACGCCGATCGCCATGGCGATCAGCAGCGAACCGAGGAAGATGGCGACGGTCATGGGGTAGGTGTCCTTTGGGCCGTTTGGGGTCAGGGGCGCTTGGGCGCGTCATCGCCGTGTTGCCCGAGGGCGGCCAGCTCTTCGCTTTCCTGGACCATGACCAGGTCCTGCTCCAACAGGGGTGCGAACAGCGTGCGCAGCAAGTCGCGCAAGAGGATGGCGATGCCCGAGCCCCCCATGAGCACCCCGCTGGCATAGAAGATGGCGACCGAAGCACCCGTCACCGGCGCTTCGGTCTCCCAATTGATCAGCATCTGCGCCCAGCTGCCCGACAACAGCAGCCACGACACGTACAGCATCGCCAGTTGCGCCACCGCCAGGCAGGCGCGCTTGCCGGCGGCGGGCAGGCGCGCGACCAGCATGTCCGTGCCCAGGTGGCCGCGCTCCCGCAACGCCACGACGGAGCCCATGAAGGTCAACCACACGAAGAGCCAGCGCGAGAGTTCCTCGGACACCGTGATGCCCGAATTGAAGGCGTAGCGCGCCACCACATTCCCGAAGACCAGCACCACCATGACGGCCAGACAGGCGCCCGAGAGCACGTCCAGCACACGGGTGTATCCCCGCAGCACGCGATCGGCCAGTGCAAACATGGTGTGTCTCCGTTCTTGTTCGGTATGGAAAATATTTTGTACGAACTGGTTAGTATTTAATCTAGGTGCAAACCCTGCCACTGCGCCACACGGGCACAGCAACGCACACCGCTCCTTTTCGGCAGGGCGGGCAGTCCAAAGGGACCGATGTGGCTAGGGCCGCAGGAAGCGCACGATCATCTCGACGATGGAGGCGCGGCGCTCGGCCATGGCGGCGGGGGCATCGAGGGTGCGCTTGAAGATGGCGCCGAAGGTGTGCCGATTGGAGACGTTGAAGAAGCACAGGGCCGAGATCGACATGTGCAGATCGACCGGGTCCACATCGGGGCGGAAGACGCCCGCGGCCACACCGCGCTGGTAGACCTTGTGCACGGCGTGGATGACCGGGATGTTGAGTTCCTGGATGGTCGTGGAACGGCTGATGTACTCGCCCCGGTGCATGTTCTCGTTCATCACCAGGCGGATGAAGTCGGGGTTGGCCAACTGGTAGTCGAAGGTGAAGCCGACCAGGGTGCGCAAGGCCTGCTCGGGCGCCAGGTCTTCCAGGTGCAGGTCCGATTCGATCTGCCGGATGCGACGGTAGGCTTCTTCGAGTACCCTTACGTACAAGCCTTCCTTGCTACCAAAATAGTAGTAGATCATGCGCTTGCTGGTGCTGGTGAGCGCCGCGATTTCGTCGATGCGCGCACCGGCCAGACCCTTGTCCGCGAACTCCGCCGTGGCCACCTGCAGGATGTTGGCCATGGTGCGGTCGGGGTCGTTCACGCGCACGCGCTCGGCACCAGGCGTGGCCGCCGCCTCGCGCGCAGCGCGCTGACGTGCCGGGCGGCTGTCACCGGCAGAAGGCGGGGTGTTTTGAACCGTTTCGTCCATATGCGCCAAGCATACGGCAAGGGCCGGCCCGGCCGGCCCCTCCGGCTTGCTGGATCAGGAGGGCTTGGTGTCCGCGAAGCTCGGGCGCAGCATGAGCTTGTCCATCAGCCTGCCCAGGTTGGGGTACTCGCTGCGCCAGGCGATGTCGGGAAAACGGAACTCCAGCCAGCCCAGGGCGCAGCCCACGGCGATGTCCGACAGGCTCAGGTGGATGCCGCTGCAATAAGGCTTGTCGCCCAGGCCCTGGCTCATGGACTTGAGGCTGTCGTTGACCTTGCGCATCTGGCGCTCGATCCACGCCTGGCTGCGCTCGCTGTCCTTGCGGTGGGCCCAGGTGGCTTCGAGGCGGGCCAGGATGGCGGCATCCACCACCCCGTCGGCCAGGGCCTCCCAGGTCTTGACCTCGGCACGTTCGCGGCCCTGGCTCGGAATGAGCTTGCCGACGGGAGAGAGGGTGTCCAGGTACTCGACGATCACGCGCGAGTCGAACACGGCTTCGCCGCCCTCCATCACCAGGCAGGGCACCTTGCCCAGGGGGTTGGACGTGGCGATGGTGGTGTCATCGGCCCAGACGTTTTCCTGCACGAATTGGTAGTCGAGCTTCTTTTCGGCCATGACGACGCGCACCTTGCGTACATAAGGGCTGGCGGAGGCTCCGATCAATTTCATGGCGAGATTTCTTCCAGTGCGCGGGGATGCGTGACAACGGTACGGGTACGCGACCGATTCTATCGGCTGGCGCCCGAGGGACCGGCCCGGCATGCCCCCGCAAATGGGTGACAAAGGCCCGAGCGGCGCCCGCACACGGGCAAATGGCCTGCGTGCGGGCCGATTTGGTGCAGATTTGCAACACTTGCATCCACAGCCCCATGCCGCCGGCCGGACGGCCCTGCAATGGCCAGGATCGGGGTTTTCCCGCGCGTGGCGCCTACAATCCGGGTCCATGAGCCTGTCAACCATCACCGCCCTGTCGCCGCTCGACGGCCGCTATTCCAACAAACTGGCCGCGCTGCGCCCGATCATGAGCGAGCACGGCTACATGCACCGGCGCGTGCAGGTGGAGGTGGCCTGGTTCATCGCGCTGTCGGACGCGGGCTTCGCCGAGTTCAAGCCGCTGACCACGGGTGCGCGCGCCTACCTGTTGGGCCTGGTAAAGAATTTCTCGGAGGCCGATTCGGCCGCGATCAAGGACATCGAGAAGACCACCAACCACGACGTGAAGGCCGTGGAGTACTGGATCAAGAGCAAGTTCGAGGCGCGCCCCGAACTGGAGAAGGCTGCGGAGTTCGTGCACTTCGCCTGCACCAGCGAAGACATCAACAACACCAGCCACGCGCTGCAGCTGCGCTCGGGCCGCGACCAGGTCGTGCTGCCGGGCCTGGACCGCGTGGTCCTCAAGCTGCGCGAGATGGCGCACGCCTATGCCGACGTGCCCATGCTCAGCCGGACGCACGGCCAGACCGCGAGCCCCACCACCGTGGGCAAGGAGATGGCCAACGTGGTGGTGCGCCTGCAGGCCGCCTGCGACCGCATTGCCGCCGTGAAGATCCTGGGCAAGATGAACGGTGCCGTGGGCAACTACAACGCCCACATGTCGGCCTGGCCCGAGTTCGACTGGGAGGCCTTCAGCAAGAAGGTCATCGAGACGCCCGAGCCGCTGGGCCTGGGCCTGACCTTCCAGCCCTACAGCATCCAGATCGAGCCGCACGACTACATGGCCGAGCTGTTCGACGCCGTGGCCCGCGCCAACACCATCCTCGTCGACCTGTCGCGCGACATCTGGGGCTATGTGAGCCTGGGCTACTTCAAGCAGCGCCTGAAGGCCGGCGAGATCGGCTCCAGCACCATGCCGCACAAGGTCAACCCGATCGATTTCGAGAACGCCGAAGGTAACCTGGGCCTGGCCAACGCGCTGCTGCGCCACCTCTCGGAAAAGCTGCCCATCAGCCGCTGGCAGCGCGACCTGACGGACAGCACGGTGCTGCGCAACATGGGCGTGGCCCTGGGGTATGCCGCACTGGCCTATGCCTCGCTGCTGACCGGCCTGAACAAGCTCGAACTCAACGAGGAGGCCCTGGCCGAGGACCTGGACGCTGCCTGGGAAGTGCTGGCCGAGCCCATCCAGACCGTCATGCGCCGCTATGGTGTGCAGGGCGCATACGAGAAGCTCAAGGAAGTCACGCGCGGCAAGACCGTGACGGCCGAGGCACTGCACGGCCTGATCCGCTCGCTGGAGATTCCCCAGGAAGAGAAGGACCGCTTGCTGGCGATGACGCCGCGCAGCTACACCGGCAAGGCCGCCGCACTGGCCCGCAGGGCGTAAGCAGCCCGCCATTTTCCGTCAAGGCCCTCGCCCACCGGCACAGCGTGCCGGCTGCGGTCTCCATCCTATTTCCCAGTGAGGCTGCATGGCCATCAAATCCACCATCTTCAAGGCGCATCTGCAGATCGCCGACATCGACCACGGCTACTACGCCGACCACGCGCTGACGCTGGCACGCCATCCGAGCGAGACCGACGAGCGCATGATGGTGCGCCTGGCGGCGCTGGCCATCCACGCGCACGACCTCAACGACATCTGCAACGGGGACGCCACCCTGGCCTTTGGCGCAGGGCTGTCGGACCCGGATGACCCGGACGCCTCGCTGACCGACTTCACAGGGCGCAAGCGGGTGTGGATCGAGGTCGGCCAGCCCGAGGACAAGCCGCTCACCAAGGCCTGCAGCAAGGCCGACAGCGTGGTCGTGTACTGCTTCAACCACGCGGCCGAGGTCTGGTGGAAAGGCATCGAGAACAAGCTCTCGCGCCTGGAAAAACTGCAGGTCTGGCGTATCCCCACCGAGGCCTCGCAGGCCCTGGCGGCCCTGGCCGAGCGCAGCATGCAGCTGCAGGCCACCATCCAGGAAGGCGCCCTGACGCTGAGCAGCAACCTGGGCAGTGTGGTCGTGGAGCCGGTGCGCTGGAAGTAACTCAGTCCAAGGGCATCAGGGCGCCGCAGTGCCAGCACTGCTCGAAGCCGCCCTCCACCATTTCACCGCAGCGGCACACCCAGCGGCGCTGGGGAATCTGCTGCAGCTGTTGCAGCAGGGTGCGTGCACGGGCGGCGTGCTCGTCGTATTCGAGCCATATCTCTGGCAGGCATTGGTCGGGCGGCAGGTGGCCAGCGGCAGCGCCCAGGTACTGGCGCTGCACCGATGCGCTCATGCCGGCCTCGCACAGGATGTCGGCCCAGACCGTGGCGATCGCGATGTTGGGGGCCTGGGTCAGTCGCAGCATGGCCCCACCATACCGGTTTGGGCGCACGGCGTACAGTGGGACGCGGCTCAGCTCTCCGCCACGGCGGGCTGTCCCACGGTGGAGGGGCCCTCCGCAGCGCGCTCGGCATAGCGGTTGAAGCGCCAGGCGGAATGCTCCAGCGTGATGCGGCGCCACACGCTGCGCTTTTCGGCCGGGGTGTAGGCCAGCCAGTGCTGCACCTCGTCGAAGCTGCGCCCGCAGCCCTTGCACTGGTCATCGCCCTGGCTGGTGGAGCAGATGGCGATGCACGGGGTATCGGGCGTGGTCTCGTACCAGCCCTGCCATGCGGCCAGGGCTTCCAGGGGAAAGTCCGCCTCATCGATCTCGTCCTCGTGACCGAACACCATCAGCGCGTACACCCGGGCCAGGGCGCGGGTCTGTGGCGCCAGGGTAAAGCCGTCGGGCGACGGGAAACGCGCGCGCCAGTGGTTGATGGCGGCTTCGATGTCGGTGATGTGGATGCGGGACGAGGGCATAGAGAGAAAAAGCCCCCGCCAGCTTCTGCCTGGCGGGGGCCCGGAGGATAACCGGCCTGGCCCGGCATGCGGGCAGGGGGGTTAATCCATCCGGCTCAGTTGTTGCCCAGCGCAATGCCTTCGCGGCGCGGATCGGCGCCACCGGCGTAGGTACCCGCGGCGGGGTTGCGCGAGAGCAGACCAGGGGTGCCGTTGGCACGCACGCCGTTGAACACCACGCCGTGCAGGCCGCTGGCAAAGGTGTCGGTCTGCGCCACGGTGTGGCCACGCGCGCGCAAGCCGTCGCGGATGGCTGAGGTGTCGATCACCGAGCCCTTCTCGATGGAGGTGGTGGCATTGGTCTGCGCGCCGAAGTTGGGCAGGTTGATGGCCTGCTGCACGTTCAGCCCCCAGTCGGTCATGCCCAGGATGCTCTTGGCCGTGTACTGGATGATGGCGCTGCCGCCCGGCGAACCGATGGCCCCTTCGAAGTCGCCGGTGGCGGAATTGAAGATGATGGTCGGCGCCATGGAGCTGCGTGGCCGCTTGCCGGGCTGAACGCTGTTGGCGATGGCCTTGCCGGCCGAGTCCGTGGGCGTGAACGAGAAATCGGTGAGCTGGTTGTTGAGCAGGAAACCGCGCACCATCTGCAGGCTGCCGAAACCGTTCTCGATGGTGGTGGTCATCGACACGGCATTGCCCGAGCTGTCCACGATGGACAGGTGGGTGGTGGAGGGCAGGTTCAGGGAGCTGTCGGCACCACGCGCGGCGACCACCCCGGGCGGCGTGCCAGCCACCGGCGTGCCGATGCTGCGCTGCATGTCGATCAGGCGCGCGCGGCCCTTGAGGTAGTCGGCATTGATCATGCCGGCCTGGGGCACGGACACGAAGTCCGGGTCGGCTACATAGAGCGCGCGGTCGGCATAGGCCAGGCGGTAGGCCTCGGAGACCACGTGCACCGAATCGAGCGTGTTGGGCTTCATCGCCGCGAGGTCGAAGCTCTCGAGCATGCCCAGGGTCTGCAGCACGGCGATGCCGCCAGAGCTGGGGGCCGGCATGCCGCAGACGCGGTACTTGGTGCGGTAGACGCCGCACACGGGCTCGCGCACCTTGGCGGTGTAGTTGTTCAGGTCGGACAGCGCGAGCTTGCCGGGGTTGGTGGGATGCCCCGTGACCTTGGCAACGATGTCGGCCGCGATGGCGCCTTTGTAGAACGCATCCGCACCACCAGCGGCAATGGCGCGCAGGGTCGCGGCCAGCTCGGGGTTCTTGAGCAGGGTGCCGGTGGGCTTGGCCGTGCCATCGGCCCGGAGGAAGTAGCTGGCGCCGGGCTCGCCCTGCGCCTTGATGCGCGCGGCCGAGCCAGCAATGGAGACGCTCATGCGCTCGGAGATCGCGAAGCCGTCTTCACTGAGCTTGATGGCGGGATCGAACAGGTCCTTCCACGGCAGCTTGCCATGGGCCTTGTGTGCAGCTTCGAGCATGCGCAAGACGCCAGGCGTGCCGACCGACAGGCCGCCATCGACGGCGGTCAGGAAGGCCAGCGGATTGCCATCGGCACCGATGAACAGGTTGGGCGTGGCGGCCATGGGCGCGGTCTCGCGGCCGTCATAGGCCAGCAGCCGGTTGGCACCCTTGTCGAAATGCAGCATGAAGGCACCACCGCCGATGCCCGACGACTGCGGCTCCACCAGGTTGAGCACCATCTGCACGGCAATGGCCGCATCGATGGCGCTGCCGCCCTTGGCCAGGATGTCCCTGCCGGTCTGCACGGCCAGGGGGTTGGCGGCAGCGACCATGTCCTTGTTGGCATAGGCGATGGCCTTGGGCGTGTAGCCCGAGGGCGGTTCGGGCGGCACGTACTGCTCCACCGGCTCGGCGAGAGGGGTGTCGTCGTTGCCTCCGCAGGCAACCAGTGCGGCCACGGCGGCGGCGCTGAGCAGGGCGAGCCGCCAGCGGCGCCCGGTGGTGGAGATGGTCATGGGTGTGGTCCTCGGTCCAGTGAAGAGCAGGAGGGGATGGATGCAGCCCGCGCCCACGGCGCAAGCGCACTGCGAAGAAACACATGATAGTCACGGTTCTGTCACAGCGTCCAGGCAAAAAAACGGCATCCTGGCATGTGGAGCTGCATGTGCTCGTTATCCCTTGGAGCCGTGCTCTCCACCCTCTGCAGGGCTTGCGTTCATGGCCGTGCGATGGTCCAATTGCGGCTTCGAAGGGGAGTAGCTCCCGCCGCGCATGTACAGCCCACCCTGCAGGGGTGTTGCACCCGCGTGGCATCGGCCTGTCGTCAGTACGAAGCATCGCTTCCGGCAGCCCGGGTCCGGCGTGCGCACCAGGCGCCGGATCGAGCAAGACCTTTGATGGGCCCTTCTGTGGGCTGATCAAGGCCGCCTCCCCGATTTCGACCAACCCGCGCAACGCGGGCGAGCCCTTGATCCTCCGACCGCAGGCCCTCTATCCCCCGGATGGACTTGGCGCTACATTGGCGCCAAGCCTTCCTTTTGCCCACTGATATTGAGGAATTTATGGAATTTTTGGCTTCGCCCGAGTTTTGGGTTGCACTGGGACAGATCATCATCATCGACATCCTGCTGGGTGGCGACAATGCGGTGGTGATTGCCCTGGCCTGCCGCAAGCTGCCCCCTGCCCAGCGTACCAAGGGCATCATCTGGGGCACCGCAGGTGCCATCATCCTGCGCGTGATCCTGATCGCCTTCGCCATGACCTTGCTGGCGCTGCCCTTCCTCAAGTTCGTGGGTGCCATCCTGCTGGTGTGGATCGGCGTCAAGCTGCTGGCCCCCGATGAAGATGGCCATGGCGACGTGCAGGGCAGCGACAAGCTGCTGGCCGCCATCAAGACCATCATCGTGGCCGACCTGGTGATGAGCGTGGACAACGTGATCGCCATCGCCGGTGCCGCACAGAACGCCGGCGAGCACCAGTTCCTGCTGGTGGTGCTGGGCCTGTTGATCTCGATCCCGATCATCGTCTGGGGCAGCCAGCTGGTCATCAAGCTCATGGAACGCTTCCCCCTGATCATCACGGCAGGCGGCATGCTGCTGGGCTGGATCGCCGGCGGCATGCTGGTGACCGACCCGGTCTTCGCCAATGTCGACAAGTGGCAGTGGATGCTCAAGATCCCGCAAACCGATGTGATCCGTTATGGCGCGAGCGTGGCCGGTGCCCTGCTGGTGCTGGCTGTCGGCAAGATGGTTCTGGCACGCCGTACCGCTGCCGCCACCCCCGCGGAGCATGGTTGAGCGGTCTTGTAGTTCAGTAATCCCATGGGCTGACCATGGGGCGCCCGCCGGGCGCCCCGATGCGGCCCCTGACAAGGGAGTTAGCCTTATGGACAAAGTCATCGTGTACGTGGACGACGCAGCCCATGCGCAGCAGATCCTCGCGCCCCTGTTTGCGCGCGGCTCGGCGGGCAATACGCACTGGGTACTGGTGGCATGCGCACCCCGCATGACCCACCGCATCAGCAAGTGGGTGAGCCACAGCGCGCGCGAGAACTGGCGCGCCAAGTGGGCCGACAAGCTGTTTGCCCAGGTGGTGCCCAGCTTGCGCGCCCACCCCGACCACGTCACCACGGTGCTGGCCAAGGGCCCGCTGCCGGAGCTGACGGACAAGCTGCAGGCCGAGATGGGCAGCACCAAGGCCCAGGTGGTCGATGCGCGCCGGCCCAAGCTCGACGTGGCGGCCCCCGAGACCGGCGCTGCCGTGCCGCCCGGCGGGCGCTGGTCGCTGCCGGGCACGCTGAGCAGCCTGTTCGCCAGCGTGGGGCTGCTCATGGTGGTGGGCACCGAGTAGCAGGCAAGCACTTCGCTTTCGGGGTGGGCAGGGGCCGGCGTGCTGCGCCGGCCCCCGCCCACCCCCTTGCCACAGGCCGGTGCTATCCTGTGGCCCATGATCCGACTTCTTCTGAAATGGCTGCTCAGCGCCGCAGCGCTGCTGTTCGTGGCCTATGTCTACAGCGGTGTGGTGGTGCAGAGCTTTCCGTCGGCGCTGATTGCGGCCTTCGTGATCGGCCTGTTCAATGTGGTCCTGCGTCCCATCCTCGTGGTGCTGACCCTGCCCGTGACCATCGTGACGGTCGGGCTCTTCCTCTTCGTCATCAACGCCCTCATGTTCTGGGCCGCAGCCAGTGTGCTGGACGGCTTCCAGGTGACGGGCTTTGCTGCCGCGCTGATCGGCTCGCTGATCTACTCCCTGCTGGGCGTGGTGATCGAATCAGCGCTCGGCGGCCTGTTCACGAAGCAGTGATTCCATGGCCTTGAGGCGGGTGTCGATGATGGACGCCTCGAAATGGTCCGCTGCCGGGCCGCTGCGCCGCGCCAGGTCCTGGCCCGCCTTGAAACGGTCCACCGCTGCCTGGTAGTCATAGCGGGTGGCATGGGCCTCGGCTTCGGCGCGGATGGCACGCAGGGGCTGGCCGTTGGCCTGCCAGACCGTGGCCATGAGCTGCCAGACCGTGGCATCCCTGGGATGGTTGGCGATCCAGGTCTGCAGCGCAGCGGTGACTTCGCCCGAACGTCCGGCCTTGAGCAGCGCCCGGGTGCGCAGCAGCAGTTCCGGCCGGTGCTCGCCGGCACCCGCAGGCAGCGCGGCCAGGGCCGCTTCGGCATCGCCGGCAGCCAGTTCGATTTCCGCCTTCAGCAACTGCGCCAGCCGCTGGGCCGGCGCATCGCCGCGCACCTGCGCCTCCAGCAGCGTCCACGTCGTGCGCGCGGCCTTGGCATCGCGCAACTGGCTGCTGCCCAGCGCCGAGGCATAGAGGATGGCGGCCTTGCGCGGTGCGCTCTGGCTGGCGAAGCCGGTGCCACCGGCTTCGGCGATCCACTGGCGCAGGGTGTCGACCCCGGGGTTGGACAACACCCGCGCCCGCGCGGAGGCCATGGCATGCTCCTGGCTGGAAGGAGGGGCGGGCTGCTGTGCCTTGCCGGGCGGCAGACGCGACTGCATATCGGCCATGCGCTGGGTGGTCAGCGGGTGGCTGCGCAGGTAGGGCCAGGAACCGTTGTCGTTGATGCGGTTGGCCTGCTGCAGCTTGTCGAACATGCTCACGAAACCCTGCGGGGCAAACCCGGCGGGCTCCATCAGGCCATAGCCGATGCGGTCCGCCTCGCGTTCCATGTCGCGCGAGAAGTTCAGCTGGTTCTGCATGGCCAGCGCCTGGCCGCCCACCACCATGGCCTGGGCGGCGCCCGGGTTCTTGCTGGCGGCCAGGGCGCCCAGGATCATGGCACCCAGCAGCAGCGGCGTCTGCTTGCTCTGCTGGGCGATCAGGCGCGAGATATGGCGCTGGGTGACGTGGCTGAGTTCATGGGCCAGCACCGACGCCAGTTCGTCGCGCGAAGCCACTACGCCGATGAGGCCCAGGTGCACGCCCAGGTAGCCGCCCGGCAGCGCAAAGGCATTCACCGTGCGGTCGCGCCCGAGCAGGATCTCCCAGGCGAAACGCTCGTCCATTTCCGGCGACAGCTCGCCGCGCTTGCGCGCAGCGTCCATCAGCGGCAGCCACAGGCTCTGGACATACTCGGACAGCACGGCGTCGTCGATGTAGTCCGGGTCGCGGTACAGCTCGCGGATGATGCGGTCGCCCAGGCGCCGCTCGCCGCTGGTGGTGAGTTCGCTGCCATCGCCCAGGGTAGGGAGCTGGGCATGGGCCGTTCGCACCGGAAGAAGGGCCGCGCTGCAGGCCAGGGCGAGCACCACAGACGCCAGCGCCGCATGCACCCGCGCCCGTTCGTTGCGGCCAGGGAAGGTCGCTTTGCTTGGGAATTTCCGCATGGACCGTATGATGCCCTGACGCCCCAGTGTTTCCCCAGCGATTCAACTGGTTACCAAGAAATTGCCAGTTCCATGTCCAAGCCCGATCCGACCACACTCACCCACTTCGACGCCCAGGGCCAGGCCCACATGGTGGACGTGGGCGCCAAACCCGCCACCCACCGCATCGCCGTCGCCACCGGCCGCATCGAGATGCAGCCTGCCACGCTGGCCATCATCGACACCGGCACCGCCAAAAAGGGCGACGTGCTGGGCATAGCCCGGATAGCCGGCATCCAAGCGGCGAAGAAGACCAGCGATCTGATTCCGCTGTGCCACCCGCTGGCGCTGACGCGGGTGGCGGTGCAGTTTGAGGTGGCGGCTGTGCAATATCCAGGAGCTATCGGGATCGCATGCACTGCGACCGTGGAGACCGTTGGGCCCACCGGGGTTGAGATGGAGGCGCTTGCGGCGGTGCAGGTCGCCCTGCTGACGATTTACGACATGTGCAAGGCGGTGGACAGAGGAATGTCGATCGAGGGGGTCCGTGTGATGGAAAAGCGAGGAGGCAAGTCAGGAAGTTTTGACAGAGCCATTCCATGTTGAACGCGGTCGATAACGCAGCGACCAAGGCGACTGGTCCGTCGCGTCTGAATCCGCACGCACCTAACAAAAATGTCGAGAAAAACAGAGGAGTTGCAGGCTTTCCAGAGACAAGCCATGCGAACTACCAGATTGCGCATCTGGCGCGTGCAATGCGAGGCCGGCCTTACTGCGCCTGAGGCCCGTGTACGGGCCTTGGCTGCAAGCGCCGCAAGGCACTTTTCTTGCTCGGCAAGTTGAATTTTGATTGCTCGACACGGGAACCTCCGTCAAAAAAACCCTTCACCTCATCGTGCCCGATTCTGGCTGTTTGCGATCTTTGTTCTATCGGGCTTCGCCGGACTGATCTACCAGTCCATATGGTCTCACTACCTGGGCCTCTTCCTTGGTCATGCAGCGTATGCGCAAGCATTGGTCCTGGCCATATTCATGGGGGGCATGGCAGCAGGAGCCGCGTGGATAGCGAAAGCCGGGTTGTGCAACAGAGCCATTCAGGCATGAAGAGCCTGGGCACTCAATGGATCAACAAAGGCAGTGAAAACAAGGAATTCCGGGCGAAGTTCAACGATATTGCACTATCCGCTGCTTATCTGAGCCATGCGCATGATCAAGAATGGGGAGAGATCACCCGAGCCGACGCCACCCTCGGAAAAAATGTGGTTTCTACAGGCGATTACGAATTGCAACGCCGTCTTCTAACAGCAATAGCGTTGGAAATGACGCAAGAGTGATCTTGGAGAGGCCTGGGAGCCTGACTGGCACCTCGAAAACCGCCCAGGCGGGCCATCGCCATCGTATGCGCTGCCTGTGATCCTGATGGCATTCAGTTTGAATGGGAGGCTCAGCGCATAACCCGCCAGCCTATCCCCAGGCCGCAGGGGCTGCTCATGCGCCCCCCATGTGAATCAAGGCTGCAACGCACACTCCCACCAAGATGCCCGCTGCGATCTCCCATGGGCTGTGTCCCATGCGCTCGCGCAGGGCGATCTCCCCTTTGGAGCCCGCTTGTCTGGCTATTCGATTGATCGCTTCGGCATGCTTGCCAACCTGCCGGCGCAGGCTGTTGGCATCCAGCATGACGACAAAGGCCAGCGTCACCGCCACACCGAACGCGGGGTGATCAACTCCCTCACGAAGCCCGATGAGTGCGGCAGTGCTGCTGACAATCGCGCTGTGCGTACTGGGCATGCCGCCATATCCAATCAGACCGAAAGCCCATTGGCCGGCTTTGGCGCTATTTACGATGAATTTCAATGTTCCCGCTGCGAACCATGCAACAAAGGGGGTCAATGCATAAGAAAAATCAATGAACATGGCAAACCCGTCCTCTTCATGAAGCGGGCCACAAAACCCACAGGCAGGCACCAACCCACACCAGCACGGTGGCCAGCAACGGCCCATCGGACAGTAGTGCGTCGGTTGGCGATTCCCCCCCTTCCAATTTCTCGACCACGAACCAATAGCGGAACAGTCCGAACAGAACCACCGGCACGGTGATGACCAAATCTGGCTTCGCCGACATGACAAACATGCTGTAGAACACCAGCGCCCCTGTGGCTGCCATCTCGGCATACCGGTCCACTAATGCGACGGTATAGCGTTGCAGCACTTCACGTCCCTCGCTGCCGCTCTGGCTCAACTCCTGCCGCCGCTTGACGGCTGCCAGGTACAGCGCAAGACACAGCGTGGTGACGAACATCCAGGACGACACGGGCACTGCCAGGGCCTGCGCGCCCGCATACACACGCAGCACAAAGCCGAAAGCGATGCTGAAGATGTCCAGTACCGGCTGGTGCTTGAACCAGAAGCTGTAGGCCAGGTTGAGCGCCAGGTAGCCGCAGATCACTGCAACTGCGGCTGGTTGCACGAACCAGCCCAGCACCAGCGCGCCGTACAGCACGGCAAGCAGCGCCAGTGCGGCCGGTACCGACGCAGCACCCGAGGCCAGTGGGCGGGTGTGGCGCTTCTTGGCGTGGCGTCGGTCGCGCTCAATATCCCGGATGTCATTGACTATGTACACCGCTGAGGACGCTACGCAGAACAGCACCATTGCAAGCAGCGCCTGTCCAATGGCATGGCGGTTCGCAAACTCTCCTGCAAACACGAGCGGCGCGAGTACGAAACTGTTCTTGATCCATTGCCGCGGCCGCACCAGTTTCCACAGTCCAGGCAACTGGTTCATCGCAGTTCCCTGATGGCATCCATGACGGCCGGCGCCATCCCAGGGGCAACCGGTTCACAGGGCGCATATTGGCATCGGCCCATTGGTATTTCAGCGCACGCCATATCTATTCCCATCATTCAGATTTTCATTCGATGGAAGATCATGCTGGGCAAGCAGCGAATCACCAGCATGATGATGCGCCACTTGCCCGGTGCGTAAATCACGGCACGGCCTTGCGCCACCCCCACAATGATGGCCTGGGCCACCGCCTCCACAGGCGCCAGCGACTGGCCCTGCGCGACCAGGTGTGCCGTCATGGGCGTGGCTGTGGGGCCTGGCTTGACCAGTATGACCTTCAGGGAGCTGCGGCCCAAGGCCAGCCGGTGCCGCAAACCCTGCGCATAGCGGTCCAGCAAGCCCTTGGCAGCCCCATAGACGTAGTTGGACTGCCGGCCCCGATCTCCTGCTACCGAGCCGATCAAAACCAGACTGGCCGGGCCAGCGCTGTGCATGTGAGAGACAAAGGCTTCGGCATACAATGCGGGCGAGATGCCATTGATCGCCAGGGCGTTGTGGCATGCATGCAAATCGGCCTGGCAGGCCGCCTGGTCGGGCAGGGCGCCGTGTGCGATCAGTACGACATCGGGCTTTCCCCGGGCACAAGCTGTGGCTACGGCACGCTCGATGGCTGCGTCATCGGTAAAGTCAGCACTCAGGCACTCGATACGGGATGCGGGCGAGCGTACGGCAAGATCGTCGGCCACGCGGCGCAGGCGCTCATCGTTGCGCCCGATGAGCATTAAATCGACGGCGCCATCCTGTATCCACAAGCGCGCGCAATGTTCGGCAATGGCTGAAGTGGCGCCCACGATGACGATGCGCCTTTGTTGTGAAAGTGTCTGCACAGGCTGCGAATCGGATGGTTTCAAACTCAACTCCCAAGAAGCCGTCGCGACATGGCGGATGACATGCCTGCGTCGCGCATCGCTAAAAATTCATGCAAGCGTGGATAGCCTGCCTCAAAGACGTGACGCGGCATGCGTGCGTCCTTCGCCGGATACAAGGCACCGCCCGCTTCCACGACGATAGCATCCAGGCGGTCGAGCAAGCGCAAGGTGCGCTCGTTCCGGTTGGGAAAATCCAGTGCCAGAGTGGTTCCTGGCCGGGGAAAGCTCAACATGCCCCGGGCACTGCGCTGGCCAAACGTCTTGAGCACGGCCAGGAAAGAGCCCTCGCCGCTGCGCGCAATCTCGCGCAGCATGGCATGGGTGGCATCCCGCCTCGCATGGGAAGGCACCACACTCTGGTATTGGTAGAAGCCATGCGGGCCATACATGCGATTCCACTCAAGCAAGCCGTCCAGCGGATATGAAAACGGCTCGTAGTGCTGCAGTGCCAGGCCCGCCCGCCTGCGCTGCAGATGGTAGTAGGCGGCATTGAGAGGCCGGAGTGTCAGCCGGTTGACCAGCGAGATGGGCGGTGTGAATGGCATGCGCCGCTCTCGTGCCTGAGGCATGGGCCCCCGTGTGGCCGCCGAGGGATTCGCCCGCATGAAGATGCCACGCACGTCCGAAGAAGCACTACCCGCAAGACAGTCGATCCACCCCACGGTGTGTTCCCAACCCGCCTCGCTGCCATCAGCCAGCGCAAAGAACTCGTCCAGGCCGCCGTACGGAATGGTTTCAGTATCCAGCCAGGGCCCTGCCACGCGGCGCAGTTGCAGTTCGGCGCCCACGATCACGCCGGTCAGCCCCATTCCGCTCACGGTGGCGGCAAACCACGGTGATTGCTGCGTGGGACTGCATTCGATCAGCTCGCCATTGCTGCGTGCGAGCCACAGCCGCAGCACATGGTCGCCAAAGCTGCCCAGAGCGTGGTGGTTCTTGCCGTGCACGTCGTTGGCAATTGCGCCGCCCACCGTTACCAGCTGAGTACCCGGCGTGACAGGCAGCATCCAGCCGCGGGGCGCGCAAAGGCGTTGGATGTCTTGCAGGAGCACACCGGCCTCGCAGGTCAGCACCCCGGTATCCGGGTTCCAGTGGCTCAGACGGTCCAGCCCGGCCGTGTGCCACAAGACCCCGCCGGGATTGAGGCATTCGTCGCCATAGCTGCGTCCGTTGCCGTAGGCGATGCCGGGGCCGTGTGTCTGCAGTTCGTGCGGAACGCGCGCCGGGTCGTGCAGCGGAACAACGTGGTGCGCACCAGCATTCAGCCGCCCCCAGGAGCGGATGGGAATCATGCCGCCGATCCAGTGAACACGTAGCGCTTGTCCATCTGGTATTTGGCGGCATAGCCCAGCGCCAAGCCGAGGACTCCACCCAGGTAGCGCATGCTGCGCGCGCCATCGAACCAGGCATGAAAGGCAAATTCAAAGCCCCAGAAGATGGCCGTTGTCACCAATCCCATGGCCGCATACAGAGCGAAGGTGCGGCCCTCATGCGCAGCATTGCGCGCCCGGAAGCGGAAGATGTAGCGCTTGTCCAATACATACTTCAGCATCAGCCCAACCGCAGTGCCAAACACCACGGAGGCCCATAGATGACCTGGCCCGTCGTAAAGGCGCAGCAGTGCGTCCTGAGAAACTATGTTGGCACCCGTTGCAAAAGCAGCCAGTAGAGCGTAGAGGAGGTAGATCGGCATCGTCAAAGATGGGTGGCATTCTAGGAACTGCATCCCCAATCATGCGGCATATACTACAAGGCTCCCCCTTCATCTTGTGGTATCGAACAATGAAAGCCATCATTCTTGCGGGAGGCAAGGGCACTCGGTTATCTGAGGAAACCACTGCAAAACCCAAGCCCATGGTTGAGGTCGGTGGTATGCCGATCATCTGGCACATCATGAAAATCTACGCGGCGCATGGTGTCAATGAGTTCATCGTTTGCCTGGGCTACAAGGGCTACCAGATCAAGGAATGGTTCATCAACCAGCGCCTGCATCTCTCTGACATCACGGTGGACCTGCGTGATGGTGGCATCGAAATTCACCGCCAGGTGGGTGAGCCTTGGAAAGTGACCTTGGTGGAGACGGGCGAGGACACACTGACGGCGACACGCGTGCGTCGTGTGGCGAACTATCTGGACCCCCACGAAGACTTCTGCTTGACTTACGGTGACGGTGTGGCCGACATCGACATCCGTGCCCTGCTGGCCTTCCATCGCGCGCAGGGGCGTGAGGCTACGGTGACGGTAGTGCAGCCACCCGGACGTTTTGGCTCCGTTGATTTGAACGGTGACGATGTGCGTGGCTTCGTCGAGAAGCCTATCGGCGACGGCGGCTGGATCAATGCTGGTTTCTTCGTGCTTTCGCCCAAGGCGCTGGCGCGCATCCCTGCCAAGGACTGCATGTGGGAGGCCGAACCCGTCGAATCATTGGCGCATAACGGCCAATTGGCGGCCTTCCGGCATGCGGGATTCTGGCAGCCCATGGATACGCTGCGCGACAAGACCCGACTGGAAGAGCTCTGGTCCGCCAACTCTGCGCCATGGAAAACATGGAATTGAGACCGCACGCATGAATCATGGAGGCGCTGACAGCGTGGCGGACAGGGAATTCTGGCGTACCCGCCGGGTTCTGTTGACCGGCCACACCGGCTTCAAAGGGGCGTGGCTTGCGGCGTGGCTGCATCATCTGGGTGCTGAGGTGACAGGCTTCAGCCTGCCAGCTCCGGCCTATGAATCGCCGGCCTGGCAAGCTTTGTGGCCCATGCTGGCCCAAGGCAGCTTCACGGACCTGCGTGGCGACGTGTGCGACCAAGCTGCGCTGCATGCAGCTGTGAAGCAGGCCGACGCGAGTGTTGTGCTGCACCTGGCTGCACAGGCCATTGTGTTGGATTCGTATGCCTTGCCCGAGCAGACCTGGAACACCAATGTCATGGGTACGCTCAACGTCTTGCAAGCGATGGCGCGCCATGGCCGCCCTGCTGTCATCGTTGGCGTCACCAGCGACAAGTGTTATGAGAACCGCGAATGGGCTTGGGGCTATAGAGAAAATGATGTGCTGGGGGGGCATGACCCCTATTCAGCCAGCAAGGCTGCCATGGAAATTCTGCTGGCCAGTTGGCGCAGTTCATTCGGGACCAAGACGGGGATTCGGGTGGCGAGTGCTCGCGCCGGCAATGTGATTGGTGGAGGCGATGGAGCAGCCCACCGCATCCTGCCCGACTTGATGAACGCGTTCTCCAGCGGCAAGCCTGCACTTGTGCGCCGACCAGATTCCGTCCGCCCCTATCAGCATGTATTGGAACCACTTTCAGGCTACCTGCGATTGGCACGCATTCTGCATGAGCAGGGCGATTCCTATGCCCAGGCCTACAACTTCGGACCCCCTGCAGGCGATGCCTGCACAACGCGCTGGCTGGCCGAAGCGGCAGCTGTGCAATGGGGCGATGGCGCGGCCGTGCAGTACCCGCCCGCAGGCCAACAGCCCCACGAGGCGGGAACGCTGATGCTGGACAGCGCCAAGGCCCGCCAGGAACTGGGCTGGTCTCCCCGCTGGACGGCACGCGAGGCCGTGCTGGCGACCATCGACTGGCAGCGCGCCTTGCTGAAGGGCCAGCCTGCCGAGACCGCAGCCGAGACCCTGCGTCAGATCGAACACTACACCCACGGACGTTCTTACGTTTCCGCGCGCTGATCGGGCGCCGAATTGACAAAAATGGCAGTTGCAGACACCACCCCCGCCACTGGCGCCACCCTCCACCATTCCCGTGCCAAGCACCGCGACGGCCGCGAATTCATCGTGTGCCAGGTCATCGGCCACCATGCCATGGGTTTCGCCCTTCCTGCCGGCCAACCGCTGGGCGCAGACGATGCCGCACAGGGCCTGCAGAGGCTCGAAGTGCTTCCCGTGGATGCCTTGGAGGCAACCGCCCGGCTGCCCTGGATCGAAGCCGACCGCCTGCTGCGCGCCTTTGCACGCCAGAATGCCCGCGAGCACGCACGCGGCGCACAGCTGGCCCGCGCGCCTTTCGAGGCGGGCAAGAGCAAGATTCCGCCGTCCGGCAAGGTGGTGGGCGAGCCCGAGGCCGAGAATCTGGTGGACGCCAGCCTGGACCTGTGGCTCACGGCCGGCCGGTATTCCGATCAGTTCGAGCAGGACATTGCGCGCTACTTCGGCGCCGTGCGGTCCATCGCCGTCAATTCCGGGTCATCGGCCAACCTGGTCGCGCTGTCCACCTTGACCTCACCGCTGTTGGGCGCGCGCGCGCTGCAGCCGGGCGACGAAGTGATCACGGCGGCCGCCGGCTTTCCCACCACGGTCAACCCCATTCTCCAGAACGGCCTGGTGCCCGTTTTTGTGGACTCGGACCTGGCCACCGGCAACATCGACCCGTCGCTGATCGAAGCCGCCATCTCGCCGCGCACCAAGGCCATCATGGCCGCCCACACCCTGGGCAACCCCATGGACATGCGCGAAATCATGCGCATCGCGCGCAAATACGGGCTGTGGGTGGTGGAGGACTGCTGCGACGCCTTCGGCTCCACGCTCGACGGCCAGCTGTGCGGCAGCTTCGGCGACATCGGCACGCTGTCGTTCTACCCCGCGCACCACATCACCATGGGTGAAGGCGGCGCCGTGTTCAGCCGCGACCCGCTGCTGATGAAGATCGCCGAGTCCTTCCGCGACTGGGGCCGCGACTGCTATTGCCCGCCGGGCAAGGACAACACCTGCGGCCAGCGCTTCTGCTGGAAGCTGGGCCAGTTGCCCCAAGGCTACGACCACAAGTACACCTACAGCCACGCGGGCTACAACCTCAAGATCACCGACATGCAGGCGGCCATCGGCGTGGCCCAGCTGGGCAGGCTGAAGGGCTTCGTGGAGGCGCGCAAGCGCAACCATGCCATGCTCCTGTCGCTCCTGCAGGAAGCCGGTGCGGACCAGTTCCTTGAGCTTCCGGGCTGCGAGGCCGGTGCGGACCCGTCGTGGTTCGGCTTCCTGATCACGCTCAAGAGTGAAGCGCCCTGCACACGCAATGAATTGACCGCCTACCTGGAGCAACAAGGCATCGGCACACGCTTGTTGTTCGCAGGCAACCTTGTCAGGCAGCCCTACTTCGCCGGCCGGCAATGGCGTGCGCCAGGACCCTTGACCCGTGCGGATATCCTCATGGAGCGTGCCCTGTGGATCGGCATCTGGCCGGGCCTGAGCGAAGAGCAGCTGCGCTACATGGCGCACACCATTACCGGCTACCTCGGACTGACATGGGATTGAACACGGATGGCGACGCGGCGCTTGCGGGTTGGCAACTGCCACAGCGAGACCTGAACGCCGTCCTGGACCAGACAGACGGGCTGTGGCGCACAGCCGCTGGCGCACAGGTGTTGCTAACGGGCGCTTCGGGCTTCATCGGTGCCTGGCTGGTGGAAACCTTGTTGTGGGCCAATGCGCGCCTGGACCTTGGCCTTCGGCTGACGATCGTCGCCAGAAACGTGGACCGGCTGCGCGCCTTGCGGCCGCTCTGGTCCGCACACCGGAACGTCACGTTCTTCCAGGCCGACGTGGTCAGCGACCCATTGCCTGCGGGCCCGCATGACTTTGTCGTGCACGGAGCTGCGGAAACCAATGTGCGCCTCGACAATCCTGCGCCGGGCAGCATGCTGATGACCAGCGTCATCGGCACACAACGGCTGCTGGAGGCCTGCGGACATCGCCGCGAAACGCGATTCCTGTTTCTGAGCTCGGGCGCGGTCTACGGCCGACAGCCTGCAGAACTGGAGTGCCTGGCCGAAACAGACCTGATCGCCCCGGATTGCGAGCGCGTGCAACTGGCGTACGGCCATGGCAAGCGTGCAGCCGAGGTCTTGCTCAACTGCCAGGCCGCGGCGCAATGGATCCATGGTGTCTCGGCGCGTTGCTTCGCCTTCTCCGGCCCCTTCCTGCCACTGGATTCCGGTTTTGCGGCCGGCAACTTTGTGGCAGACGCCTTGGCGGGCCGCGCCATCACCATCCAGGGAGACGGCACCCCCTTGCGTTCCTACCTGTACGGCCTGGACATGGCTACCTGGCTCTGGCACCTGCTGTTCCGCGGCCGCAGTGGCGCCGTCTATAACGTCGGCTCGCCCCACGCAGTGTCCATTGCGGAGCTGGCAGCGCGCGTGCGCACCGCATCGGGTGATGCGCATGCGCCGAACATCCAGGTGCTCACCCCCCCCACACCGGGTCGCCCGCCCGAACGCTACATCCCCGACGTCCAGCGGGCCATGAACGAGCTGGACTTGCAGATCACCGTCGACCTCGATGAAGGACTGCGACGCATGTTTGCGTGGCATCGCGACTACGCCTTGAACGGACAGAAACTCTGAATCACCTATGCCTGAAAAACTTTCCGACACCGTCGCCCGGTTTGTGGCGAACCAGGGCGTGCATCACTTTTTCACCGTCTCGGGTGGCGGCATCATGCACTTGCTCGACTCGTTCGGTCGCGAGCCCGGGCTGCAGTATGTCTGCAACTACCACGAGCAAGCCTGCGCGATTGCGGCCGAGGCGTATGCACGTCGAAGCGGCAACCTGGGCGTGTGCCTGGTCACCACCGGCCCGGGCAGCACCAATGCGCTGTCGGCCATCGCTGGCGCGTGGGTGGACTCGATTCCCGTGCTCGTGATTTCAGGCCAGGTGCGCACCGACCTGATCGCCGACTACCGGCACGTGCGACAGATGGGGCCGCAGGAAATCAACATCGACGACATGGCACGGCCGGTGACCAAGTTCTTCCGCACCGTGATGCGTCCGCAAGACATTCGGGCGACGCTGGAAGAGGCCGTGTACACGGCGCGCAGTGGCCGGCCCGGCCCTGTCTGGATCAACGTGCCGCTGGACGTGCAGGGCGCCATGATCGACTGGGACGCGCTCCCCGGATTCGAGCCTCCGGTCCAGGCCCCTCGCAGCCTCAGCGCTGCCGACAAGGAACAGGTGCGCGCCATTGCGCAGCGGCTGCGAGCCTCGGAAAGGCCTGTTATCGTGGGGGGCAACGGCATCCACCTGGCCAATGCGCACCCGGCGCTGGATCGCCTGGTCACGCAGACCGGTGTGCCCGTGGTGGTGCCCATCGGCGCATCCGACTTGCTGTACGAAGAACACCCGGCCTTCTACGGCCGCTTCGGCCCGCTGGGCCAGCGCCGCGCCAACTTCGTGGCGCAGAACGCGGACTTGGTACTCGGCCTGGGCTCCAGCATGTCGGTCTCGGTCATCGGCTTCAACACCGATGGCTTTGCACCAGGCGCCGATGTGCTCATGGTGAATGTGGACCCGCACGAGATCGACAAGGCCAGGCCAGAGCCCGTGCTGCGCCTGGTGCAGGACGTCGGGCCGGTGATGGAGGAACTGGCCGCCCAGCTGCATGGCTGGCGATGCGCTCCGGCATGGCTGGATGCCTGCGATGAATGGTGGGAGCGCTACTCTCCGCTGGAAGTTCACCCCGCACCGCAAGACCCCGTCAACAGCTATCACTTCTTTGCCCGCCTGGGCGAGCACATGGGCGCCGGCGACACCTTGTTGACCGGCAACTCGCTCGACGCCTGGTCATCGTTCCAGACGTTCGCCAACAAGCCTGGCCAGCGGCTCTATACCAACATCAACTTCGGAGCCATGGGCTGGGATCTGCCTGCCGTGATCGGCGCGCGCCAGGCTGCAGCCGAGGGCCGCGTGGTACTGGTGACGGGCGATGGCAGCATTCTGTTCAACGTGCAAGAGCTGATGACCATCGGCCACGGCGCCATGGACATCAAGATTTTCGTGCTGAACAACCAGGGCTACGAGTCCATCCGGACCACGCAAAAGAACTACTTCCAGAGCCACTACGTCGGCGCCGGCCCGTCCTCCGGCGTGTCCAACCCCGACTTCGAGGCGCTATGCCGCGCATTCCGCCTGGAATACCGCAAGGTTGCCGACACCGGGGGTATCGACGAGGGCGTGCACGCAGCGATGTCGACACCGGGGCCCGTGCTCGTCGAACTGATGCTGGACCCTGCACAGAGCCGCTCTCCACGCGTGATGTCCCGCCGCCACGAAGACGGCACGATGGAATCGGGAGTGCTGCACAACATGTTCCCGTACCTGACCGACGAAGAAACGCGCCACAACGCGCGCTTTATTCCAGCGAATCGCAAGGAACGCCCGTGACGGCGGGTCAAACGCCGATGGCGCGTGAGCGCGTTGCGCGGCACTGCGTATGCTGTGGCAGTGGCACCCTGGAGTCCCACCCCGCGATTCTCATGCCGTTTGTTGCCGACCGCGCGTTCGGATGGCAGCCTGCGGTCATCGATGAAAGCTGGGGCCTGCAGACCATCCCCAGCGGCACGGCCTACACCGTGTGCAAGTCCCTGTGGTGTCCCGAATGCGGCCTGCTCTTCCTGGATATCCGTTTCTCGGAAGCGGAGATGGCCGGCATCTACTGCGGCTATCGGGGCGCCGAATACACGCGCCTGCGCGAGCACTATGAGCCCGGTTATGCCGCACGCAACCAGCAGCTGGACCAGGGCGTGTCCTACATCGCCGAAGTAGAACACTTCCTGAGGCCGCTGGTGGGTGATACGCCGCATGTGCTGGACTGGGGCGGCGATACCGGACGCAACACGCCATTCCGTGGGCGCAGCCAGATGTGCGATGTCTACGACATCAGCGACAAGCCGGTGGTGGCAGGAGCACGCCGGGTCGACCATGGCCAAGCCCTGGGCAGCACCTACGACCTGGTGGTGTGCAGCAATGTGCTGGAACACATCCCTTACCCTGAAGACACCCTGCGCGATATCGTCGCGGCGATGGACACGCACAGCGTGCTCTATGTCGAGGTCCCGTTTGAAGACACGGTCCGCACCGTGCCCAGCCAGCCGCACCTTCACAAGCGGCACTGGCACGAGCATGTGAATTTTTTCTCCGAGGATTCGCTCCATCGGTTGATGGAGCGGTGCGGCCTGGAGGTTGTTTCCAGCGGACAGCTGTTCGTCACGACAGCTGGAAAATCGACCTATCTGTTCCAGCTTGCCTGTCGGCTGCCGCCTGGCGCAGCAGCGCAATGAGCCGTTCGGCGTTTCGCTCCCAGTCAGCGCGCAGGATGATCTGCTCACGAGCCTGATTGCCCATGGCTGCGCGGGACGCTGGTGGCAGCCGGGCGGCCTCGAGCAATGCAGACGCTAGCGCGTCGGCCTCGCCGACGGGGAACCGTGCTCCAGTGCGGCCGGGGACCACCCACTCGCGGTTGCCGGGAATGTCGGACACGATGGCCGGCAGGCGGCTGGCCATGGCCTCCAGCAACGATATGGAGGTTCCATCGACCTCGCTGGCGCTGACGTAGAGGTCGCACGCGGCATGCAGCGCCATCAGCTGTTCGCGCTGCAGTCGACCGGGACAGTACACCGCCGACGCAAGCCCCAGATGCAGAATCCGTTGCTGCACCTCGGGCGCGAGCGATCCCCCTCCCGCGAGCACCAGCCGCAAACGGGGGTCTTCGGCGTGGGCCTTGGCAAACCCCTCAATCACCGTATCCAGCCGGTACAGGGGCTCCCAGGAACGTACGGACACCACCAGGATCGCGTCCCGCCAGCCCGGCTGCATGCGCAACGCGGCAGGCTCGCCAGCCCATGAGCGCAAAGGAGCCTCAAGCCCCCATGGCAGATCGATGCAGCGATCGCCGGGCATGCCCAGGGAAGTGGCTGCATGGCGGACCGCCTGGCAATCGCACACCAGGGCATAGGCCCCACGCAGCGCCTCGACCGCCGCCTGGGCGACGTGCGCATCACGCGGCACGTCGCGCAAAAGGTCGAAACCCCATGACAGGAGGATAAGTGGGCGGGCGCCTGCGCGCGCGGCCTGCAGGCCGCAGGTAGGCACCGGGCCAGCCACAACGACCTCGATGGCAGGGTCGCAGACAATGCGCCGCAAAGACGCGACATCGCGTGCTTCGAAATGCGGGACGCCATCCGGCACGTGCGTGGCATCCACCGGCTCGCTCAGGGAGACGAACACAGGGGCCAGCCCTGCGGAGAGAAACAACCGCAAAAAGCGCTGATCGTGCGCGCCCAGCCCGGTCGAAACGTACGCCAGCCTCACGATGCCGTTAATCCTCTAGCATGCCCCAGGACAGGTGCTCACCAAACGCCAGATCCTGCCGAAGCTTCTTGCCAACCACGCGCTCGATTTCGCTGGGCTCGATCCCCCCCAGCGTAGCCGGGCGCAGAACCTGCAGGTGCTCGCGCCCCAGCACCATGCCCGCTTTCAGGTCGATGCCGGCGCGCACGCAACGCCGCTGTACCACGGCGGTCTGGGTCTCGTTGCCGGCAATGAACTTGTCGCCGCTGCCGAGCGCATTCTCCAGCTCGCGCGTCCGGTCGACCATGTCCTTCCAGTCGGCCGGCGACATGGAGAAAGCGTGGTCGGGGCCGACGCGGCCCTTGTCGTCGGTAAAGTGCTTCTCGATGACGCGCGCGCCCAGCGCCACGGCACCCAGCACCGTCGCGTGGCCGGGCGTGTGATCGGACAAGCCCAGCACCATCTGCGGATACATGGATCGATACGTTCGCAGCACATTCAGATGGATGTGGCGGAAGTTCTCCAGACTGCCCGTGTAGTTGGTGTTGCATTGCATCAGCACCAACTTCTCGTTGTGACGCAACACCGCATTCACAGCACGCTGCACATCGCCAATGGTCGACGCGCCGGTAGCCAGCATCACCAGCTTGCCGGTCCTGGCGACCCGCTCGACGATTTCGGTCCAGTTGATATCGCCCGATCCGATCTTGTACATCGACACATACCGATCCAGCTGATCGACCGCATCGAAGTCGTAGGGGCTGGAGAAGAAGTCGATGCCGCAACGATCACAGGTCTCCTTGAGTGACGGAGTCCAATCGCGCGGCAGGGAGGCGTCCTCATAGACCTCGAAGACCGACTTCTTCCAGCCGGCCTGATGCGACATCTTGCCGGTCAGCGAGCGAAAACCGCGGTCGCTGACAATCTGGCCTGCCGTGAAGTGCTGGAACTTTGCGCCGTTGGCTCCTGCGGCTGCGGCTTTCTCGATCAGATGGAGCGCCCGCTCAAGGCTGCCGTCATGGTTGGCGGCGATGTCTGCCACAAAATACGTGGGCGCATCGTTTCCAATGCGGAAGTGGTCGGTATCGAAAGTCATCACAAATCCTTGACCGGCACGCCAGCCGTGAGAAATTGGGCCAGATCCTGCGCAACGCTGGGCAGGGGGTGGAGCCCCAGCTCCTTGGCCCGCCCCGTGCGCAAGATCGTGTTGTGTGGGCGCGGAGCAGAGAAAGCAACATCGCCGACGCTGGAACGCACGACGGCTTCGGCGGGATACCCCAGGCCTTCCGCGAACATGCGCAGGAACGCATATTTGCTGACGCCATCCGCCGCCCCGAGGTGAACGAGCCCCTCAGCATCTGAC
>NZ_JBKDTZ010000177.1:0-10403 GCF_046339755.1 Acidovorax sp.
CTGCGGGGCAACGCCAGCCTTGGGCGTGACCGCCACGTCGTTGGACAGACGCGCCGGGATCAGGGCCTCGTCGCCCAGCGCTTCCTGGCGCACCTGCTCGGCGGTCTCGAACTCGAAGCCTGACAAGCCCAGCAGGTTGGCCAGCACGCGCAGCACCTTCCAGGCGGGACGCGTGTCGCCGAGCGGGCGCACCACGGCGTGGAAGCTCTGCAGGCGCCCTTCGGCGTTGACGAAGCTGCCCGAGGTTTCGGTGAACGGGGCGATGGGCAGCAGCACGTCGCTGATGTCCATGTTGGCCTTGAACGGGCTCATGGTCACGACCATCTGGGCCTGGCCGATGGCGGCAGCGGCCTGGGCGCCGTTGGCGGCGTCGAAGGCGGGCTCGGTGTTGAGCAGCAGCACGGCCTTGAGGCCGCCGGCCAGCATCTGGCCCGCGTTCAGGCCGCTGCCCACGGGGTGGGCGCCGGCGAACTGGGCTCCCACGGTGTTGGCGGCTTCCGTCAGGTAGCCGACGGTGGCGCCGGTCTGCTCGCCGATCCAATTGGCCAGGGCCAGCAGTTGCGTCGCCTGGCTGTGGTGCGCGGCAGCGTTGCCCAGCAGCACGGCCTTGCGTTCACCGCCCAGCAGCGAGCGGGCAATGGCCAGCGCGGCCTCGGTGGCTTCACCGGCACCTGCGGGTGCGGACACGCCCTTTTCCTGGGCCACGGCGGCAGCGATGCTGCCCAGGGCCTGCAGCCATTGGCCGGCGCCCTGCAGCAGCGAGTGCTTGACGGGCATGGCCCAGTCGGCCAGGGCCGAGTCGACCACGCTGACCTGGCAACCCTGGCGGGCGGCGGCGCGGATGCGCAGTGCGAACAGCGGATGGTCCTTGCGCAGGTTGGAGCCCACCACCAGCACGCGTTGCAGCGTGGACAGGGAAGCGATGGACGTGCCGAGCCAGCGGATGCCTTCGGGCGCTGCGAATTCGGCGTTGCGCAGGCGGTAGTCGATGCTGTCGCTGCCCAGACCGCGCACCAGGGCGGAGGCCAGGTACAGCTCTTCCAGCGTGCTGTGCGGGCTGACCAGGGCACCGATGCTGTTGGCACCGTGGTCGGCCTTGATGTTCTTGAGGCCGTTGGCCACGTACTCGAGCGCGGTCTGCCAGTCGACGGTCTTCCAGACGCCGCCCTGTTTGAGCATGGGCTGGGTCAGGCGTTCGTCGCTGTTCAGCGATTCGTACGAGAAGCGGTCGCGGTCGGCGATCCAGCATTCGTTGACGGCTTCGTTCTCGAACGGAACGACGCGCATGACCTTGTGGTTCTTGACCTGGACGATCAGGTTGGCACCGGTGGAGTCGTGCGGGCTGACGGAGCGGCGGCGCGACAGTTCCCAGGTGCGGGCGCTGTAGCGGAACGGCTTGCTCGTGAGCGCGCCCACGGGGCAGATGTCGATCATGTTGCCCGACAGCTCGGAGTCCACGGTATCGCCGACCACGGTGGTGATCTCGGAGTGCTCGCCGCGGTGGATCATCCCGAGCTCCATCACGCCGGCCACTTCCTGGCCGAAGCGCACGCAGCGGGTGCAGTGGATGCAGCGGCTCATCTCCTCCATGGAGATCAGCGGGCCCACGTCCTTGTGGAAGACCACGCGCTTTTCTTCCTCGTAGCGCGAGGAGGAACCGCCGTAGCCCACGGCCAGGTCCTGCAGCTGGCACTCGCCGCCCTGGTCGCAGATGGGGCAATCCAGCGGGTGGTTGATGAGCAGGAATTCCATGACCGACTGCTGGGCCTTGATGGCCTTGTCGCTCTTGGTGCGCACGATCATGCCTTGCGTCACGGGCGTGGCGCAGGCAGGCATGGGTTTGGGGGCTTTTTCCACGTCCACCAGGCACATGCGGCAGTTGGCGGCGATGGAAAGCTTCTTGTGGTAGCAGAAGTGGGGGATGTAGGTGCCGGCCTTTTCGGCTGCATGCATGACCATGCAGCCTTCGGCGACTTCTACCTTCTGCCCGTCGAGTTCGATTTCAACCATATGCGTTTCTCGCGATCAGGCGGAGGCGGAAGCCTGAGGGGTGTCTTTGCGGATCAGCGCTTCGAATTCCGGACGGAAGTGCTTGATCATGGCGCGCACCGGCATGGCCGCTGCGTCACCCAGCGCACAGATGGTGCGGCCCTGGATGTTGTCTGCCACCGAATTGAGCAGGTTCAGGTCGCCATCGCGCCCCTGGCCATGCTGGATCCGGTCGATCACGCGCCACATCCAGCCCGTACCTTCGCGGCACGGCGTGCACTGGCCGCAGGACTCGTGCGAGTAGAAATAGGACAGGCGCAGCAGGCTCTCGACCATGCTGCGGGAGTCGTCCATCACGATCACGGCACCCGAGCCCAGCATGGAGCCGGCCTTGGCGATGGAGTCGTAGTCCAGCGTGCATTCCATGATGATGGAGGCGGGCAGCACCGGGGAGGACGAGCCGCCGGGGATCACGGCCTTGAGCTGGCGGCCCTTGCGCACGCCACCGGCGAGTTCGAGCAGCTTGGCGAACGGCGTGCCCATGGGCACTTCGTAGTTGCCGGGCTTTTCCACGTCGCCCGAGACCGAGAAGATCTTGGTGCCGCCGTTGTTGGGCTTGCCGCACTCCAGGTAGGCCTGGCCGCCGTTGCGGATGATCCACGGCACGGCCGCGAAGGTCTCGGTGTTGTTGATGGTGGTGGGCTTGCCGTACAGGCCGAAGCTGGCCGGGAACGGCGGCTTGAAGCGCGGCTGGCCCTTCTTGCCTTCGAGCGATTCGAGCAGCGCGGTTTCTTCGCCGCAGATGTAGGCGCCGAAGCCGTGCGCAGCGTGCAGCTGGAAGCTGAAGTTGCTGCCCAGGATCTTGTCGCCCAGGTAGCCGGCGGCGCGCGCCTCTTCGAGCGCTTCCTCGAAGCGGTCATAGGTCTGGAAGATTTCGCCGTGGATGTAGTTGTAGCCCACGGAGATGCCCATCGCGTAGGCCGCGATGATCATGCCCTCGATGACGATGTGCGGGTTGAACTGCAGGATGTCGCGGTCCTTGCAGGTGCCCGGTTCGCCCTCGTCGGAATTGCAGACGAGGTACTTCTGGCCGGGGAACGAGCGGGGCATGAAGCTCCACTTGAGGCCAGTGGGGAAGCCCGCACCGCCGCGGCCGCGCAGGCCCGATTCCTTGACGGTGGCGATCACCTGGTCCTGGGTCAGGCCTGCGCCCTCCCCTTGTGCCAGGATCTTGCGCAGGGCCTGGTAGCCGCCGCGCGCTTCGTAGTCCTTGATGCCCCAGTTCGTGCCGTCCAGGCCCGCGTAGATCTGCGGGTTGATGTGGCGGTCGTGGAAGCAGGTCTGGACGCCCGTGGCCTGGAACTGCGAGAGGATCTTCTGTGCGGCGGTGCTCATGCTTGCCCTTCCGCGGCCTTGAGGCCGTCCACCAGCTGGTCGAGCTTGTCGTTGTCCATGAAGCTGCACATGGTGCGGTCGTTGACCAGCATCACCGGCGCATCGGCACAGGCGCCCAGGCACTCGCACTGCTGCAGCGTGAACAGGCCGTCGGGCGTGGTCTCGCCCATGGTCACGCCGAGCTTCTTCTCGAGGTGGTGCAGCGCCTTCTGGCCGTCGCGCAGCTGGCACGGCAGGTTGGTGCAGACGTTGAGCTTGTACTTGCCCGTCGGCTGCTGGTTGTACATGTTGTAGAACGTGGTGACTTCGTGCACCGCGATCTGGGCCATGCCCAGGTAGTCGGCGATCACGGCCTCGCTCTCGGCGCTGACCCAGCCCTGCTCCTGCTGCACGATGGACAGGCAGGCCATCACGGCCGACTGCTTCTGCTCGGGCGGGTACTTGGCCACTTCGCGCGCAAAGCGCGCCAGCGTGGCATCGGTGATCTTGGTATTGCTGCTGCTCATCGGTCGATCTCCCCGAACACGATATCCATGGTGCCGATGATGGCCACGGCGTCGGCGATCATGTGGCCGCGGGCCATTTCATCGAGCGTGGCCAAATGGGCGAAGCCCGGCGCACGGATCTTCAGGCGGTAGGGCTTGTTGGCACCGTCGCTCACCAAATAGATGCCGAACTCGCCCTTGGGGTGCTCGACGGCGGCATAGGCCTCGCCTTCGGGCACGTGGAAACCTTCGGTGAAGAGCTTGAAATGGTGGATCAGCTCCTCCATGTTCGACTTCATGGATTCACGATCAGGCGCAGCCACCTTGTGGTTGTCGGTAATGACAGGACCGGGGTTGGCGCGCAGCCAGTCCACGCACTGTTTGATGATGCGGTTGGACTCGCGCATCTCCTGCACGCGCACAAGGTAGCGGTCATAGCAGTCGCCCGTCTTGCCCACCGGGATGTCGAAGTCCATGCGGTCGTAGACATCGTAGGGCTGGGTCTTGCGCAGGTCCCAGGCGATGCCGGAGCCGCGGATCATGGGGCCGGTCATGCCCAGGTTGAGCGCGCGCTCGGGCGGCACCACGCCGATGCCGACGGTGCGCTGCTTCCAGATGCGGTTGTCGGTCAGCAGGGTCTCGTACTCGTCCACGCAGCCCGGGAAGCGCTTGGTGAAGTCGTCGATGAAGTCAAGCAGCGAACCCTGGCGGTTCTGGTTCATGGCCTCCAGGGCCTTGGCATTCTTGATCTTGCTGACCTTGTACTGCGGCATGCTGTCCGGCAGGTCGCGGTAGACGCCGCCCGGACGGAAGTAGGCCGCGTGCATGCGCGCGCCGGAGACGGCTTCGTACATGTCGAACAGGTCTTCGCGCTCGCGGAAGGTGTAGATCAGGATGGTGGAGCTGCCGCAGTCGTTTCCGTGCGAACCGAGCCACATCAGGTGGTTGAGCAGGCGCGTGATCTCGGAGAACATCACGCGGATGTACTGCGCACGCACAGGCACTTCCAGGCCCAGCAGCTTTTCGATGGCCAGGCAGTAGGCGTGCTCGTTGCACATCATGGACACGTAGTCCAGGCGGTCCATGTAGGGCAGCGACTGGATGTAGGTCTTGTGCTCGGCCAGCTTTTCGGTGGCGCGGTGCAACAGGCCGATGTGCGGGTCGGCGCGCTGCACGACTTCGCCGTCGAGCTCGAGCACCAGGCGCAGCACGCCGTGCGCTGCTGGGTGCTGCGGTCCGAAGTTCAGGGAGTAGTTCTTGATTTCAGCCATGGTGGGTCACGCGGGGCGACGAGCGCCTTAGTGCAGGCCTCCGTACTTGTCTTCGCGGATGATGCGCGGCGTGATCTCGCGCGGCTCGATCGAGACGGGCTCGTAGACCACCCGGCGCTGCTCGGTGTCGTAGCGCATCTCGACATGGCCGGACAGCGGGAAGTCCTTGCGGAAGGGGTGGCCGATGAAGCCATAGTCGGTCAGGATGCGGCGCAGGTCGTTGTGGCCGTCGAACACGATACCGAACAGGTCGAACGCCTCGCGCTCGTACCAGTTGGCCGAGTTCCAGAGGTCGGCAACCGAGGCCACGACGGGAAAATCGTCGTCGGCGCAGAACACCTTGACGCGCAGGCGCTGGTTCAGGCTGACGGACAGCAGGTGCGAGACCACGCAGTAGCGCGCGCCTTCGTTGACCTCGTCGGCGTAGGCCGAGTAGTCCACGCCGCACAGGTCGATCAGCTGCTCGAACTGGCAACCGGGCGCGTCGCGCAGCTGCTGCATGGCAGCCAGGTAGTCGGCGGCGGAGACTTCGATGGTGACCTCTTCGAGGGCCACATGGATCTTGCGGACCTTGTCGCCCAGCACGGCAGCGACGGTGTCCTTGATTTTTTCAGGGTGAATGGCAACAGATGTCATCATCGACCCTCAGACGCGTGCAATGGTGTTGGTGCGGCGGATCTTCTGCTGCAGCTGGATGATGCCGTAGATCAGCGCTTCGGCCGTGGGCGGGCAGCCGGGCACGTAGACGTCCACGGGCACGATGCGGTCGCAGCCGCGCACGACGGAGTAGCTGTAGTGGTAGTAGCCGCCACCGTTGGCGCACGAGCCCATGGACAGCACCCAGCGGGGCTCGGACATCTGGTCGTACACCTTGCGCAGCGCCGGTGCCATCTTGTTGCACAGCGTGCCGGCCACGATCATCAGATCGGACTGGCGGGGGCTGGCGCGGAACACTTCGGCGCCGAAGCGGCCGATGTCGTAGCGGGCCGCCGCCGCGTGCATCATTTCGACAGCGCAGCAGGCCAGACCGAAGGTCATGGGCCAGAGCGAGCCGGTCTTGGCCCAATTCACCACGGAGTCATAGCTCGTGGTGATGAAGCCTTCCTTCATCACGCCTTCAATCATTGCATCAGTCCTTGTTGAAGCCCGCTGTCATTCCCAGTCGAGGGCGCCTTTTTTCCACTCGTAGGCGAAGCCCACGACGAGGATCGTCAGGAAGATCACCACAGCCACGAAACCGGCGGCACCCACCTCGTGCAGCGTGACCGCCCACGGGAAGAGAAACGCGATTTCGAGGTCGAACAGGATGAAGAGAATGGCGACGAGGTAGTAGCGCACGTCGAACTTCATGCGCGCATCCTCGAAGGCTTCGAAGCCACACTCGTAGGGGGAATTCTTGGCGTCGTCCGGGCGGTTGGGACCGAGGACATATCCGATGACCAGGGGCACGACGCCAACGGCGATGCCGACCAGGATGAACAAGAGGACGGGGAGGTACTGATCGAGGTTCATCTGGAGGATGTGCTCACCGCTGTGGCCTGGCCCGACATGACCCTTGGCGGGTCATGCGGGGAGGCCTTTGTTTTGGTGCCGTCGGCGAGACTCGAACTCGCACAGCTTTCGCCACTACCCCCTCAAGATAGCGTGTCTACCAATTTCACCACGACGGCTGGATGTATGTGCCTGGATGGCATGAGGAACCTTGCGGTTTTGGCTTTCCAGACAATCCAGGATTCTACTCCGTAAAAACCCTGCTCCGTGTTTCAGAGCCCAAATTAGTGCAGATTATTTGGTCGGGATCTGCGCCGCGCCGGAAGCCGGCACCACGGGCACAGGAACCACCGCAGGGGTCGCACCCGATGCCGCAGACGCTGGCGCGGGCGAAGCCGCTGCAGGCGCTTCGAGCACGCTGCCAGAACTGGCGGGGCGCGCATTGCCGAAGTATGCCAGAGCCAGCGTGGCAGCGAAAAACACCGCCGCCAGCACTGCCGTGGTGCGCGACAGGAAGTTCGCACTGCCGCTGGCACCGAACAGGCTGCCCGAGCTGCCGCTGCCGAAGGCAGCACCCATGTCCGCACCCTTGCCGTGCTGGATCAGGATCAACCCGATCATCCCCAGGGCGGTCAGCATCTGCACCGCCAGAATCACGTTCACGATCACATTCATTCTCTGTTCACTCCTGATTTGGATAACTTCAGGCGCGGCCCGCAGAGGCCGCCCCCATGATCTGCAAGAAATCGCCGGCCTTGAGCGAAGCACCGCCCACCAGGCCACCATCGATGTCGGGTTGCGACAGCAGTTCGGCCGCATTCGCGGCATTCATGCTGCCGCCGTACAGCAGGTGCACGCGGTCAGCGTGCTCGCTGGCCGCGGCCAGTTGCGCACGCAGCACAGCATGCACCGCCTGGGCCTGCCCGGGCGTGGCCGTGCGGCCGGTGCCGATGGCCCAGACCGGCTCGTACGCCACCACGATCTCGCTGATGCAGTGGCCATTGAGATGGATCACCGCAGCCAGTTGGCGCTTGACGACCGCCTCGGTCTCACCGGCATCGCGCTCGGCCAGGGTTTCACCCACGCAGACGATGGGCGTGACGCCCAGCGCGAGCGCGCGCTGCGCCTTGATGGCCACGACGGCATCGGTTTCGCCATGGTACTGGCGGCGCTCGGAGTGCCCCACCAGCGCGTAGCGCGCACCGAATTCCTTGAGCATGGCGGCCGACACCTCGCCGGTATAGGCACCCTGCTCGTGGGCCGATACATCCTGCGCGGCCAGGGCAATGCCCGAACCAGCCACCAGCGCCTGGACCTGGGCCAGGTAGGGTGCCGGCACGGCCACGGCCACGTCGCACTGCACCGCAGCCGAGGCCATGCCCTGCAGCAGCGCCTGCAGCAGCGCTTCGTTGGCTGCCAGGCCGCCGTTCATCTTCCAGTTGCCTGCGATGAGCTTCTTTTTCATGTTCCGTTCACCACGTCAAAACGATCTTGCCAATGTGCTGGTTCGACTCCATCAGCGCGTGCGCCTGGGCCGCATCGGCCGCCGCGAATGTGCTGTGGATGACCGGACGCACCGTGCCCGCCGCCAGCAGAGGCCACACCCGCTCGCGCAACGCGCGGGCAATAGCCCCCTTGAAGGCCACGGAGCGCGGACGCAGGGTGGAACCGGTGATGGTGAGCCTGCGGCGCAGGACCAGGCCCGCGTTGACCTCGCTCTTGACCCCACCCTGCACGGCGATGATGACGATGCGGCCATCCTCGGCCAGGCACTCGACCTCGCGCGCGACGTAGCCGCCCGCCACCATGTCCAGCACCACATCCACCCCCTTGCCGTCGGTGATGCGCTTGGCCTCGGCCACGAAGTCCTGCGACTTGTAGTTGATGGCATGGTGCGCACCCAGCTCCAGGCAGGCCCGGCACTTCTCATCGCTGCCCGCGGTTGCGATCACCGTGGCACCAAAGGCGCGTGCCAGCTGGATCGCCGTGACGCCGATGCCGCTGGTACCGCCCTGCACGAGCAGTGTTTCACCCGCCTGCAGGCGGCCGCGGTCGAAGACATTGCTCCACACGGTGAAGAAGGTCTCGGGCAGCGAGGCCGCCTCGATGTCGCTGAAGCCCGCCGGCACAGGCAGGCACTGCTCCACCGGCGCCACGCACCACTGGGCATAGCCGCCACCGGCGACCAGCGCGCAGACGCGGTCGCCAATGGCCAGGCCCGCCTGGGCCATGGCAGCGGCATCGCCCGCCTCCACCACGCCCGCCACCTCCAGACCCGGAAGGTCGGAGGTACCAGGCGGGGGTGCGTAGTGGCCCATGCGCTGCAGCACGTCAGGGCGGTTGATGCCACTGGCACCCACGCGTATCAGCAGTTCGCCAACACCCGGCACCGGCACGGGACGCGCACCCAGGCGCAGCACGTCCGGCGCACCGAACGAGGAGATTTCCACCGCTTGCATAGGATGCTCTGTTGTCATCGAGGGCATGGGGATCGCCGGCACCGGCCGCCACCGCGGGCCCGCCGTCCAGACGACCCACCCGCATGGCAGCCGGGGCAGCGGATCGACCGCTCATCGGACCGATCGCACCACCCGCTGGCAGTACCCGTTATTGCTGCTGTTGCTGTTGTTGCTGGTCCACAGGCTGGCGGTCGCGACCGTGGTCGCGGCGGGGCTCGCGGTCACCACGCTCTGCGGGCGCAGGGCGATCGCTGAAACCACCACCCGCAGGACGCTCGGCCAGGGCCTTCATGGACAGCTTGACGCGGCCCTTTTCGTCGGTTTCCATGACCTTGACCTTCACGATCTGGCCTTCGGTCAGGTAGTCACCGACGCGCTCGACGCGCTCGTGCGCGATCTGGCTGATGTGCAGCAGGCCGTCCTTGCCAGGCAGCAGATTGATCAAAGCACCGAAGTCCAGGATCTTGGTCACAGGGCCTTCGTAGACCTTGCCGATTTCGACTTCTGCGGTGATCTGCTCGATCCGGCGCTTGGCCTCGTCGGCCTTGGCGGCGTCGGTGGCGGCGATGGTGATGGTGCCGTCTTCCTCGATGTTGATCTGGCAACCGGTCTCTTCGGTCAGCGCACGGATGACGGCGCCGCCCTTGCCGATCACGTCGCGGATCTTCTCGGGGTTGATCTTCATCGTGTAGAGCTTGGGCGCGAAGTTGGACACTTCGGTCTTGGCTTCGCCCATGGCTTCCTGCATCTTGCCCAGGATGTGGATGCGCGCCTCCTTGGCCTGGGCCAGGGCGACCTGCATGATTTCCTTGGTGATACCCTGGATCTTGATGTCCATCTGCAGCGCGGTGATACCGGCCGTGGTACCAGCGACCTTGAAGTCCATGTCACCCAGGTGGTCCTCATCGCCCAGGATGTCGGTCAGCACGGCAAAGCGGTTGGCGTCCTTGATCAGGCCCATGGCGATGCCGGCCACATGCGCCTTCATGGGCACGCCGGCGTCCATCATCGACAGGCAGCCGCCGCAGACCGACGCCATGGACGAGGAGCCGTTGGATTCGGTGATTTCCGACACCACGCGCATGGTGTAGGGGAATTCTTCCTTGCTCGGCAGAGCGGCCACCAGGGCGCGCTTGGCCAGACGGCCGTGGCCGATTTCGCGGCGCTTGGTCGAACCCATGCGGCCCACTTCACCGGTGGCAAAGGGAGGCATGTTGTAGTGCATCATGAAGCGGTCTTCGTACTCGCCGGCCAGGGCGTCGATGCGCTGGGCATCGCGCTCGGTACCCAGCGTGGTCACGACCAGCGCCTGG
>NZ_JBKDTZ010000178.1:0-6371 GCF_046339755.1 Acidovorax sp.
TCCATCGCCGCCGTTGCTGCCTTCGCCTCCTTCGGTGCCCAGGCTGACGAAGCCGATGCTTCGCAATTCGCCACCAAGTTCGACACCCAGCGCACCCGTGTCGAAGTGATGGCCGACGCCGCCAGCGTGGCCAAGACCCGCAGCACCGAACCCGCTGGTTCGCGTGTGGTGTCTTACCAATCGACCGCCGACCGCGCAGCCGTGCAGGCCCAGGCTGCCGACGCCGTGCGCACGGGCAAGATCTCGTCGGGCGAACTCGGCTCCATGTAATTCTCAGAGCTGCAGTCCAAAAAAAAGGCCGGAGCCCCCTTGGGGCCCCGGCCTTTTTGCATTGGCGCCGCGATGGTCCGCAGGGCTTGCTTACTTGCGAGCGGCGGCCACGGCGCCCTGCACTTCCTTCCACAGGTCTTCGCCCACGTTGGCGGCGATGCTGGCGTTCACGGCACCGAGCTTTTCGCGCATGCGGCTGGCTTCGGCAGACGACAGCTCATTGACCTGCATGCCCTTGGCCTTGAGGTCGGCCAGCGCCTTGGCGGCTTCGTCGCGCGTGTCCTGGCGCTCGAAGTCGCGGCTCTTCTTGGCGGCGTCGAGCAGCACCTTCTGCTCGGCCTTCGAGAGACCATCCCAGTACTTCTTGCTGACCAGCACGATCCATGGGCTGTAGACGTGGTTGGTCACGGTGAGGTACTTCTGCACCTCGTAGAACTTGCTCGACAGGATGGTGTTGTAGGGGTTCTCCTGGCCGTCCACGGTGTTGGTCTCCAGGGCCGTGAACAGCTCCGAGAACGGCAGCGGCACGGCATTGGCGCCCAGGGTCTTGAAGCTGTCGAGGAACACGTTGTTCTGCATCACGCGCAGCTTGATGCCGTTCATGTCCTCCAGCTTGGCCACGGGGCGCTTGCTGTTGGTCAGGTTGCGAAAGCCGTTCTCCCAGTAGACCAGGCCGACGAGGCCCTTTTCCTGCAGCTTGTCCATCACCTTCTGGCCCACGGGGCCGTCGAGCACGATGTCGGCCTCCTTGGCGTTGTTGAACAGGAAGGGCGTGTCCCAGATCGCCATTTCCGTGGTGATGCCGACCAGCGTGGCGGTGGAGCCGACCATCATCTCCTGCGCGCCGCCGATCAGCGCCTGCTGCATCTGCACGTCAGAGCCCAACGCGGCGGCGCCGATGGCACGCACCTTCATTTTGCCGCCGGAGGCCTTTTCGACCTCCTGGGCGAACAGCTTGGTGGCGCGGCCCTGGTTGGACACCTCGTTGAGGCCATAGCCGAAGCGGATGATGCGCGGCTTGAAGTCCTGGGCGGCGGCCTGGAACGAGGCGGCGACAGCGGCGACCGACAGGGCGGCCAGCAGGGTACGGCGGAAAGTCTTCATGGTTGTCTCCATTGGCAAGGGAAAGAAAGGCACGGAAAAAGAGAGGCGCACCGGCATCACCGCATCCACAGGACAGGCATGGTCACGATCTGCGGGAACACCACCAACAGCGCCAGGATCAGCACGTAGGTGAACAGGAACGGGTTGACGCCCTTGATGACGCTGTGCATCGAGATGCGCCCCACGCCGGCCACCACGTTGAGCACGGTGCCCACGGGCGGCGTGATCAGGCCGATGGCGCCGTTGAGCACGAACATCAGGCCGAAGTACACCGGGTCGATCCCCGCCTTGACGGCGATGGGCAGCATCACGGGTGCGAAGATCAGGATGGTGGGCGTGAGGTCCAGCGCCGTGCCGATGAGCACCAGCACCACCATCATCACCGCCATCAGCAGGCGCGGATTCTCCACCAGCGGGCCGAGCCAGCCGGTCAGCACCGTGGGCAGGTCGGCCAGGGTGATCATGTAGCTGGCCACCTGGGCACCGGCGCACAGGAACATCACGATGGCCGTGGTCTTGGCGGCGCGCACCAGCACGCCGTAGATCGCGGGCACCTTCATCTCGCGGTGGACGAACAGGGCCACGGTCAGGGCATAGAAGGCGGCCACGACCGCGGCCTCGGTGGGGGTGAACACGCCCGACTTCATGCCGCCGATGATGATGAGCGGCATGAGCATGGCCCAGAACGCCTTGCGCGTGGCGTGCAGGCGCTCGCGCAGCGGCAGTGCGGGACGGCTCGGCGGCAGGTCGATGCCGCGCAGCACCCAGCGCCACGCGAAGATCAGGCCCACGCCCATCATCAGGCCGGGCACGATGCCCGAGACGAACAGCGCCGAGATCGAGGTGTTGGTCGTCACGCCATAGATCACGAACGGCATGGACGGCGGAATGATGGGCGCGATGATGCCGCCCGAGGCGATCAGCCCGGCAGAGGTGTTCATCGGGTAGCCCTGCTGGCGCATCATGGGCAGCAGAATGGTGGCCAGCGCGGCCGTGTCGGCCAGGGCCGAGCCGCTCATGCTGGCCATGAGCACCGCGGCGCCGATGGCCACGTAGCCCAGGCCGCCGCGGATGTGGCCCACCCAGGCCTGCGCCATGTCGATGATGCGGCGGCTGATGCCGCCGGAGTTCATGAGCTCGCCGGCCAGGATGAAGAAGGGCACGGCCAGCAGCGGGAAGCTGTCGACCCCGGCCACGAGGTTCTGGGCCAGCAGCTGGGTGTCGAAGAAATCGAGCACCCAGGCCATGCCGGCGCCGGTGAGCACCAGGGCCAGGCCCATGTTCATGCCGGTGCCCATGAACACCAGCATGCCCAGCGAGAAAACGATGAATGCCTGCGCTTCGGGACCCATGTCCATCACTCCACTTCCGCGCCGTGACCGAGGTCCAGCGGCTTGCGTTGAATCAATTCGATGAGCGCCATCACCCCGATGGCCGCCGCGCACAGGAAGGCCGGCAGCGGCAGCAGCGCCGCCGAGTAGCCGAGCACCACCGAGTGGCTGCCCAGCCCCACCACGACCTGCTGCCAGGCGCCCCAGGCCAGCAAGCCGCAGGCAGCGATCACCAGCAGCCGGATGAACGCGGACAGCAGTGCGAAGGCCAGCGGCCGCTTGGCCAGAAGCCCCGCCAGGCTCGTGAAGGCCATGTGCTCGCCCGCCGGGTAGGCCGCCGCGGCACCGATGAACACCATCCATACAAAAAGCAGGCGCGAGAGTTCTTCGCTGGCCACGATGCCGCTGCCGAAGCCGTAGCGCAGCACCACGTTGATGAAGACGGCCAGCGCCATCACGCCCAGGCAGGCGGCCATCAGGACCTCGGCGAATCGGCCGAAGCGGCGGCGGGATCCCTGCTCGGGATGGGAGGTTTCAGCGCTCATGGGGCGGCTTTCGTGGAGTCGGCAAGCCAGGCGGACACCTGGGCCTGCAGGGTGGCAATGCTCTGCAACGCATCCAGGCGCAGCACGCCGGGCTCGCCCACGGGCGATTCCAGCGTGGCGAACTGGCTGTCCACCAGGGTAGTGGAAAAGAAGTGGGTGTTCACCCGGGCCGCCACGCGCTCGGCGGCATGGGCCCGATCAATATCGAGGAAGGCAAAGCGCAAGGCCGGGCAGGCGGCACGCAGGCGGTCGCGGTAGGCCTTCTTGAGGGCCGAGCAGGTGAGCACGGCACCTTCGGGATGGCCCTGCAGCAACTGGCCCAGTGCAGCGAGCCAGCCATCACGGTCGGCGTCGGTCAAGGCAATGCCCTGGCTCATCTTGGCGCGGCTGGCCGGGCTGTGGTGGTCGTCGCCCTCGATCAGAGGCAATCCCTGGGCCTGGGCCACGGCAGCGCCCAGGCTGGACTTGCCGCAGCCGGCCACGCCCATGACCACGAGGAAGACCGGTGACAGCACCGGTGACGGCAAAACATTCATGTTGGTAGCGCTATCCAGCAGGCTTCAAAAAAACATCCCGGTGGGGGATGCTGGAAAAATCGGACGCCGAAGGAGAAAATGACACACTCGCATGCGCGCTGGCCTTGCTCTTGCCCTTGGACAGCGCTATCCTAATTCCATTCAGCCGACTCTATCCGAGGGAAAACCCTTGCCCAGACCCGAAATCCGGCGCCGCTCCAGCGGCCGTGTCACCCTGAGCCATGTGGCCGAGGCCGCCAGCGTGAGCCCCATCACGGCCTCTCGCGCACTGCGCGGCGAGCGCGGCGTGGCCGAGGAACTGGTGCAGCGCGTGAAGGCCGCCGCCGCGCAGCTGGGCTATGTGCCCGACCCCGCCGCGCGCGCCCTGGCCTCGCAGCGCAGCGTGCAGGTGCCGGTGCTGGTGCCGCTGCTGTCCAACGCGCTGTTCGTGGATGTGCTCGATGCCGTGCACCGCACGCTGTTCCCGCATGGCTACCAGGCCCTGATCGGCGTGACCCACTACGACCCTGACGAAGAAGAGCAATTGCTGCGCACCTACCTGGCGCACCGCCCGGCAGGCCTGCTGGTCACGGGCTTCGACCGCACGGAATCCGCGCGCCAGATGATTGCCGCCAGCGGCGTGCCCTGCGTGCACCTGATGGAGATGACCACCGCGCCCGGCGTGTACTGCGTGGGCTTTTCGCAGCAGGACGCGGGCCACCGCATCACGGCCCACCTGCTGGAACGCGGCCGCCGGCGCGTGGCCTTCGTGGCGGCGCAACTGGACCCGCGCACCATGCAGCGCGCCGAGGGCTACCGCCGCTGCCTCAAGGATGCCGGCCTGTACGACCCACAGCTGGAACTGCTCAGCCCCGAGCCCTCCTCCATCCGCCTGGGGGCTGGGCTGTTCGAGCAGATGCTCCGTACCCGGCCCGACGTGGACGCCGTCTTCTTCTGCAACGACGACCTGGCCCAGGGCGGCCTGCTGGCCGCGCAGCGCCTGGGCATCGCCGTGCCCGGCAAGGTGGCGGTGGCCGGCTTCAACGACCTGGCCGGCAGCGACCAGATGCTGCCCACATTGACCACGGTGCGCACGCCGCGCTTCTCCATCGGCGAGGCCAGCGCGCGCATGCTGCTGGCCCTGATGCGCGGCGAAGCGCCCGAGCACAACTCGGTGAACCTGGGTTTCGAGCTGACGGTGCGCGAGAGCACCTGAAGGAGCCAAAGACGTTGAAAAATGGACCGCTGCGGCGGTTTTGCAGCCAACACGCCTCAAGCGCGACTGCCTCCTGAACAGAGTTTCTGCACCCGAGATGGAGGAGACGACTGCGTCGACAAGCCTGGTGGCTTTCAGCGGCTCGTGGAAGGCGATGCCGAAGTTTCAGGACCTGCCGAGGCAACGCTGGTTGCAGCCCCCAGCGCTCTGGCGTCGACCTCCCAGGCGCGCAGTTTGTCGCGCGCATGGCGGCGCTGCTCGGGTGTGGTGCTGTTGTGCAGCTCGGCCAGCCAGGCGCAGTTGTTCTCCACCACCTTGCGCTGATAGGCTGCATAAGCCGGACGCGGCGAGCGCAGCCAGCTGCCCATCAAGGCCTTGACCTGCGCCTGGGCGACCGACGCCGCCAGGGCGCGACCGTCGCCGGTGAGCGAACGCAGCGTTTGCAGCGTGTCACGCTGGCGGGCCAGGCGCTCCTGCTGCCACACCTCGGCGTCGTAGGGCGACGCGGCCAGCGCCTTGGACAAGCGCTCTCGCTGCGCATCGTCCAGCCGGCCATAGAGCGTTTCGAGCCGCTCGACGGTACGCTTGTGCCGTTCCTCTCGGCGCTCATCCAGGTCGGGCTGCAGGTAATCGTCGCGGAACTCCTTGTTGCTGCGCTCGTAGCGCTTCTCGATGTGGCGCAGTTGCTGTGGCCTCAGCGACACCGCCAGCTCGGTCGCGGGCACCACGGCTTGCGCCAGCGCGGCCTCGGTCCGCAGGAGAAATTCGGGCTCCCAGCGGCACAGCTCGGCGCCGGTGGTGTTGTCCATCACCTGCGCCTGCATGCGGGCCAACATCCCTGCGTACTCCGGAAGTTGCGTGCTGCGGTGCCAGCGGAACCAGGCGCCGATGGCGTCGCGGGTGCGGGGGCCCTGCTCGTCGTCCAGGTCGGCGTAGTTGTCGATCCACACGGAGGCCCAGTTCGGGGCCTGGTTGTAGGCCAACCGGACCACGGTGCAGCCGGCGAGAGCGAGTGCCAGCAGGCTGGCGCCGACTATCCGCGCCCCCTTTCGCCATGGAATTACACAGAACGATTCGCGCATGATTCTCCACATGGTCCTGGTGGCTGCGGGCCAGGATACCCGCATGGCCTCCGATTCACCCGGCCAGCTGCAACGTGCGTTCGATGCCACCGCCTCGCTGCAGGCAAAAAACACAAAATACGCTGATGAGCCCGGTGGCTTCGCTTTCTGACCAGGTGGATGCGCGTGAGTTCCGGCGGCCTGCAAAGTCGAAGCACGAATCCAGGCCATAGCGCTGCGCCGTTGTTGACATCAATGCAAGTCTCCAATCTTGCAGCTGACGATCCGGGGTGTTTTGGCGTGCAAGGTGGGCATGGACGAAAGACTCT